>CAYTYN010000031.1:0-16658 GCA_964442135.1 uncultured Oscillospiraceae bacterium | reverse complement strand
CAATTCCTGCAAATCCCTGCAAAATATCCCTTGCAAGGGCGCGTCTGCTGTGGTAAAATGTCAGCGGTCTGTGTGAATAGACGAATTTGAGATATTACGGGCGGTCCTCTGTTTGCGGATTTTGGCAGCACGAACGTCTTGGAGGGAAGGAGGATAACGGACAATGAATATTTTAGATTCAGTGGCACAGGATTATCTGAAGGAAGATGTCCCTGCGTTTAACGTTGGAGATACGGTTAGGGTCCACGTTAAAATTAAAGAAGGAAGCAGAGAGAGAATCCAGGTCTTTGAAGGATTCGTTCTGAAGATCCAGAACGGCGGAATCGCTAAGACTTTCACCGTTAGAAGGATCGCTTCCGGTGTAGGCGTTGAAAAGACTTTCCCGATCCATTCACCTTGGGTTGAGAAAATCGAGGTTGTGAAGCGCGGTAAAGTCAGAAGAGCCAGACTTAATTACATGCGCGGAAGAACCGGTAAGGCGGCTAAGATCAAGACCAGAGACTGATCGGCATGAAGAGAGGGGAGATACCTGTTACAGGGTGTCTCCCTGTTTCTTTAGGTTTCGAAAGTAATCGGTGTGTGGTATAATATGACGGCAGAAATAATTCTCACGTCCCGGGTGGCGGGACGGTTAAGAGAGGAGATTCATGGCTGAAACCAGAGGCGGAAACCCGGGAACTATAAACTGGTACCCCGGACATATGAAAAAGACCAGGGAGCTTATAGCCGAAAATTTGAAGATGGTGGACATGGTTATAGAGGTGATAGACGCCAGGATTCCCGCATCCAGCAGAAATCCCGTGATAGACGACATCATCAGAGGAAAAGACAGGATAATAATATTGAATAAGAGAGATCTTTCCGATGAGGCGGAAAACAAAAGGTGGGAACAGTGGCTTTCCACCTCAGGCTCTGCCGTTATTTCCATGAACTGTATGAGGGGAGAGGGTACCTCAGGACTTATAAAGCTTCTGAAAATGAAGCAGGAGGAGAGAAACAGGGAAAGAGCCGTGAAGAAGAATCTGAGGATGATGATAGTGGGAGTTCCCAATGTGGGAAAATCCTCCCTGATAAACAGGCTGGCAGACAGGAAAAGCGCTCAGACCGGGGACAGGCCGGGAGTGACCAGGGGAAAGCAGTGGCTGGCATTAAAGAACGGCATGCAGCTTTTAGACACTCCGGGAATACTCTGGCCTAAGTTCGAGGACCCTAATACGGGAGTGAATCTGGCCTTTTGCGGCAGCATAAGGGACGAGATCATGGATACCGCCGGCCTTGCCCTGGAGCTTATCGGGGTGCTGTCGGAAAGGTATCCGAAGCTGCTGTGCGCCAGATACGGACTGGAGGAGGTCTGCGGTACGCGCCTTGAAACTATGGAGGAGATATCGCGAAAGAGAGGATTCATACTGCCCGGAAAGCGCATAGACTATGATAGGTGCGCCAGAACTGTCCTCGATGAGTTCAGAAGCGGTAAGCTCGGAAGGATAACCCTGGAGCCGGCGCCGAAGGAGGGGGCCGCCATTGACTAAGGCTGAAAGAGAAGAAAAGCTTAGAAAGAGACTTATAGAGCTTAAGGAATATGAGAACGACCTGTACGCTAAAGGAGCCCGTTTCATCGGTGGGGTCGACGAGGTGGGCAGAGGCCCCTTGGCCGGACCTGTAGTAGCTGCATGTGTGGTTCTTCCGGCGGATTTTGACGTATTGGGAGTAGACGATTCGAAAAAGCTTTCCGAGAAAAAGCGGGAGGAGCTGTTTCATAGTATCAGGTCAAAGGCGCTGGCATGGGGCGTCGGCACGGTCGGGCCTGAGACCATAGACGAGATAAACATCCTTCAGGCTACCAAGCGGGCCATGAGGGAAGGAATTCGCAGGGCTGATGAAATGCTCATGGAGCTGGCCGGCGAAAGGACTGATTACATCATAATAGACGGGTTGAAAATAGACGGATTGGAAAAGAGCCAGCTATCCCTCATCAAGGGGGATCAAAAGAGCGTATCGGTGGCGGCGGCGTCCATACTGGCCAAAGTTACCAGAGACCGCCTGATGATTGAATACGATGAGAAGTATCCCGGATACGCTTTCGCAAGGAACAAAGGCTACGGAACGAAGGCTCACTACGAAGGAATCGAAAAGCTAGGGATCACATCTATACACAGGAGAAGCTTTTTAGAGAAGCTGGATTTAGAAAGGAGCGGCAGAGGTGGAGTACAAAAGCGATATTGAGATCGCCCAGGCGGCGAAGATGATGGACATCAGGGAGATCGCTGAGAAGGCGGGAGTAGATGAAAAGTATCTGGAACAGTACGGAAGGTACAAGGCAAAGGTGGATAACAGGATCATAGAGGATATGGCTGATAGACCCGACGGAAAGTTGATACTGGTTACGGCTGTTACGCCGACTCCCGCAGGCGAGGGAAAGACCACCACCACTGTCGGCCTCACAGATGCTCTTGCCGGAATAGGGAAGAAGGTTATAGCCGCACTGAGAGAGCCTTCCTTAGGACCTGTTTTCGGTATTAAAGGGGGAGCCGCCGGAGGCGGCTGCGCTCAGGTAGTGCCTATGGAGGATATCAACCTTCACTTTACCGGCGATTTCCACGCCATCGGCGCCGCCAACAACCTTATAGCCGCTATGCTGGATAATCACATTCAGCAGGGTAACAGCATAGGCATAGATCCGAGAAGGATAACCTGGAAGAGAGCTGTGGATATGAACGACAGACAGCTCCGCTCCATCGTATCCGGTCTGGGAGGAAAGGCTAACGGAGTTCCGAGGGAGGATGGATTCGAGATAACCGTAGCCAGCGAAATAATGGCCATACTCTGCCTTTCCGAGGATATGGACGACCTGAAGGAAAGGCTGGGAAAGATCGTCTTGGGCTATACATATAAGGGAGATCCGGTTACAGTATCCCAAATCAAGGCTGAAGGCGCGGCCGCAACCCTTTTGAAGGACGCCATAAAACCTAATTTGGTGCAGACTCTGGAGAACACTCCTGTTTTCATCCACGGAGGCCCTTTTGCTAATATAGCTCACGGCTGTAATTCCATAGTGGCTACTAAGGCCGCTCTAAAGCTTGCCGACTACGTGGTGACTGAGGCAGGGTTTGCGGCTGATCTGGGAGCCGAGAAGTTCGTGGACATAAAGTGCAGGAAGGCGGGTCTCACACCGTCGGCATGCGTCATAGTAGCCACCGTAAGAGCACTGAAATATCACGGCGGAGTTGATAAGGGAAACCTTAACGAGGAAAACCTTGAGGCTCTGGAAGCGGGTCTTCCTAATCTTCTCCGGCACGTTGAGAATGTGACTGAGGAGTACGGTATTCCGGCGGTAGTAGCCATAAATGAGTTTCCGGCAGACACAGAGGCCGAGCTGAAGCTGGTGGAGAAAAAGTGCGCAGAGCTGGGAGTAAAGGCGGTTTTGAGCCGGGTATGGAAAAAAGGCGGCGAAGGAGGAGTGGATCTTGCCAATGAGGTGGTGAAGCTCTGTGAAGAGAAAAACGACTTCCACTTCGTTTACCCTCTGGATATTCCTATAAGGGAGAAGATAGAAGCCGTCGCTGTTAAGATATATCACGCCGAAGGGGTAGTGTTCGAGTCAAAAGCAGAAAAACAGCTTAAGGAGCTGGAAGCTCTCGGCTTCGGCAACGTGCCTGTCTGCATGGCCAAGACCCAGTACAGCTTCTCCGATACGGCTGAGCTGAGAGGAGCTCCTGAGGGATTTAAGATCACGGTCAAGGATCTGAAGATAGACGCCGGCGCAGGGTTCATCGTGGCAAAGACGGGAGACATTATGACCATGCCCGGTCTTCCCAAGATACCGTCGGCGGAGAAAATAGATGTGGATAAGGATGGAAGGATAACGGGACTTTTTTAGATATGAAAGAGAAACGAATCAGGGAATTCATGGCTGAGCTTGGCTCAAAGGCGGCGGTGCCGGGCGGAGGCGGCGCGGCTTCCATGGTGGGCGCCGCAGGAGCCGCCTTAGGCGTTATGGTAGGAGAGCTAACCTTAGGGAAGAAAAAATATGCCGATGTGGAGGAGGATGTTCAGACCTTGATAGAGAAGGGAAACGCCCTTAAGGACAGGCTGGTGGAGCTTATCGACGAAGATGGGGAAAGCTTCAGACCTCTGTCGGAGGCGTACGGAATGCCCTCTGCCACGGAGGAAGAGAAGGCTGAAAAGGATAGGGTAATGGAGAAGGCTCTTAATCTGGCATGCACCACTCCCATGGAGATGATGCGCTGCTGTTGTCAGGTAATAGACCTGAACGGCGAATTCGCCGTAAAGGGAAGCAGGCTGGCTTTAAGCGACGCCGGCTGCGGCGCGGTGCTGGCCAAGTCGGCTCTCCAGGCCGCGGCTCTTAACGTGTTTATAAATACTAAGATGATGAAGGATAGAAGCCGGGCAGAGGAGCTGGATTCTGAAGCTGACGCCATGCTCAGGGAATATACGGTAAGAGCCGACGAGGTCTACGGCATGGTCTTTAAAAATCTCAGGGACGAATAGGAGAATCAGCATGGACAGTTTAAGAGGAAGACCGGTATCCGCTGCCGTGGAGGAGGGCATAAAGGAAAGGCTCATCCGTCTCTACGAGAAAAATCTGGTTCCCACCGTGGCTATCGTAAGGGTAGGCAACGACCCGGGGAACATAGCCTACGAAAACGGCGCCGTGAATAAGGCGAATATGGTAGGAGTACAGGTAGAAAAGTACACGTGTCCGGCAGATATGGAGGAGGATGATCTGATATCTGTTATAGAATCCGTAAACAAAGACGGAAAGATTCACGGCATACTCATTCTTCAACCGCTGCCCTCTCACATAGACGGTGAAAGGGTGAGGAACGCCATAGCCATGGAAAAGGACATCGACTGCATATCAGACAGATCATTAGGGAGATTTTTCGTAGAAGGCAGAGGGTATGGGCCATGCACTGCGGAAAGCTGCATGGAGATACTTAATTACTACGGTGTGGATATAAGCGGAAAGAGGGCAGCGGTTATAGGAAGAAGCATGGTAATAGGCCGTCCGGCGGCTCTCATGCTCACTAGGGAAAATGCCACCGTAACCCTGTGCCACAGCAGGACGCCGAGGGAAACCCTTGCCCGGGTGTGCAGGGAGGCCGACATCATAGTGTCCGCCGCCGGGCGGATAGGTATGGTTACGGAGGACATGATGACGGAAAACCAAGTCATCATCGACGTAGGGATAAATTTTGACGACGAGGGCAGGATGGAAGGAGACGCGGATTACGCCGCAGCCGAAAAAATATGCCGGGGAGCGACGCCGGTTCCGGGCGGTGTGGGAAGCGTGACTACGGCGATTCTCATGCGCCATCTCGTAGACGCGGCGGAGGAGCAGATGAAAAAGAGCAGGTAAAAATCTACCTGCTCTTTGACACCTGCTCTTTGACAGTTTACAGCTCTTCATATCAGCGCGGCAACCTTTTCTCCCGTTTCCGCCGTTCCCACCGGCGTGTCGGCAGGCCCCGCTATGTCAAAGGTTCTGAAGCCTTCCTTCAGGAACCGGTTCACGGCATTTTCCACGGCTTCGGATTCCTCAGAGAGACCCAAGGTGTATTTCAGCATCATTGCCACCGAAAGTATGGTGGCGAGAGGATTGGCTATGTTCTTTCCCGCGATGTCGGGAGCGGAGCCGTGAACAGGCTCGTACATGCCGAAATTTCCGTCTGCCAGGCTTGCCGAAGGGAGCATTCCTATGGAACCTGTTATCTGGCTGGCTTCATCTGAAAGGATATCCCCGAAGATGTTGCTGGTCAGGATCACGTCGAACTGTTTCGGGTTCCTTATAAGCTGCATGGCGGCGTTATCCACGTACATGTTGTCCAGCTTAACCTGAGGATATTCTTCCGCCACCTGGGCAGTGATCCTTCTCCAAAGCCTGGAGCTCTCCAAAACGTTGGCCTTATCCACGCTGGTCACGTGCTTCGACCTTTTCATGGCCATGTCAAAGGCCGTCTTCGCGATTCTGCGGATTTCGTATTCGGAATAACGCTCCACGTCATAGGCTGTGAGACCGCTGTCTGTCACATCTGTACCCTTTTCGCCGAAGTATATGCCGCCTGTAAGCTCTCTCACAACCAGAATATCCAGTCCTCCTTCGATCAGACCGGATTTCAGGGGAGAAGCGTCGGTAAGCTGTTCGAATGCCATGGCCGGACGAAGGTTGGCATAAAGTCCCAGAGCCTTTCTGAGTCCGAGGAGAGCTCGCTCCGGTCTCTGATCTCCGGTAAGGCCGTCCCACTTAGGGCCTCCGATGGCTCCCAGGAGAACGGCGTCGCTTTCCTTGCAGATTTTCACTGTTTCGTCGGGAAGGCATTCACCTGTTTCATCTATGGCATTGCCCCCCGCTAAAAGCCTGTTGTAGCTGAATCGGTGTCCGTACCTTTGTCCGACCTTGTCCAAAACAGTCACAGCGGCGTCTACGACCTCAGGCCCGATACCGTCTCCTCTTATAACCGATATATTGTATTCCATACTACCTTTTCTCCTTAATGCTGGCCATGAGCCCGCCGGCGTCGATGATATTCCTGATAAAGTCCGGAAAAGGAACGGCGGTGTAGGTTTCGCCTTTCGTAATATTTCTTATCTCTCCCTTGGAGAAATTCACTTCCACCGTATCCCCATTTTCTATGGAGCGGCTGGCTTCAGGACACTCCAGGATAGGAAGGCCGATATTGATGGCGTTGCGGTAGAAAATCCTGGCAAAGGTGGAGGCTATGACGCAGCTGACACCGCTGGCTTTGATGGCGATGGGAGCGTGCTCACGGGAGGAGCCGCAGCCAAAGTTTTCTCCGGCTACGATTATGTCGCCGGCATTTACGTTTTTAACGAAATCAGGATCGATATCCTCCATGCAGTGGGAAGCCAGCTCCCCGTGATCCTTGGTGTTAAGATATCTTGCCGGAATTATGACGTCTGTATCGACGTTATCCCGATATTTATGAACTGTTCCTCTAGCGTCCATGCTATCCTCCTTTATAATTCCCTCGGATCAGCGATTCTGCCGGCGATGGCGGAAGCCGCGGCTACGGCAGGACCGGCGAGATATACTTCCGAACCGGTATGGCCCATTCTACCTACAAAGTTTCTGTTGGTGGTGGAAACGCACCGCTCGCCGTCGGCCAGGATGCCCATGTATCCGCCGAGGCAGGGTCCGCACGTAGGGGTGGATACTATACATCCGGCGTCGATAAAGGTGTCGATGTATCCCAGCCGTATACACTCCTTGTATATGTGCTGGGTAGCCGGGATAACTATGCCCCTTATGCCCTTCGCGACGTGGCGCCCCTTAAGTATTTCGGCAGCTGTCGCCATGTCGGAAAGACGGCCGTTGGTACATGACCCGATAACCACCTGATCGATCTCTACATCTCCCACCTGATCTATAGTCCTGGTGTTTTCCGGCAGATGAGGAAAGGATACGGTAGGCTTTATTTGGGACAGATCGATTTCGTATACAGCGTCGTATTCGGCGTCATCGTCAGCCTCGTAGACCTTGAACGGTCTGTCTGTTCTCTCCTTTACATAGGATACGGTAACATGGTCTACAGGGAATATACCGTTTTTGCCTCCGGCCTCGATGGCCATGTTAGCTATGCACAGGCGGTCGTCCATGGAAAGAGAATGAACCCCTGCGCCTGTGAACTCCATGGATTTATAGAGAGCGCCGTCTACGCCAATCATTCCTATTATGTGAAGAATAACGTCTTTTCCGCTGACCCATTTTCCCAGCTCTCCGGTCAGATTGAACCTGATGGCGGAAGGAACCTTGAACCAAGCCTGACCTGTAGCCATGCCCGCTGTCAGATCCGTAGAACCTACGCCGGTGGAAAATGCTCCTAAAGCGCCGTAGGTACATGTGTGGGAATCCGCACCGATGACGGCGTCTCCCGGAATTACTAAACCTTTTTCCGGAAGCAGGGCGTGCTCAATGCCCATCTCTCCCACGTCGTAGAAATTATCTATGTGGAATCTTTGGGCAAAGGTTCTGCAAGCCTTGCACTGCTCAGCGCTTTTGATGTCCTTGTTAGGTACAAAGTGGTCCATGACGAGAGATATTTTAGACTTATCAAAGACCTGCTCAAAGCCTGCGTTGTCAAATTCAGCCACGGATACAGGGCCGGTTATATCGTTGGCCAGCACCATATCCAGGCTCGCCATGATCAGCTGTCCGGCTTTAACCGACTCAAGACCGGCGTGATCCGCAAGGATCTTCTGGGTCATCGTCATTCCCATGTTTTTTCCTCCTTACAATATATGTCTATTTTTCAATGAAATGTATCTTCTTGTTCATCCTGTTGAGGGCGCTGACAAGAGCGTTGACCGAGGCCAGGATTATATCTGTGTGTGTGCCGACTCCCCAGTAGGTTCGGCCCTTGTGGTCGGAGATGCACACGTAGGATGCTGCCTTGGAATTGGAATCCGCGCTGATAGCGTGCTCTGCGTATGTGACGAAATTGTAGTCGAAGTGGTATGGAGTCTTCTTAAGGGCGTTGCTGACGGCGTCGAGACGGCCGTTGCCTTCACCGTCCAAGTGGAATACCTCGCCGTTTATTACTACCCTCATCTCAACACTTACGCTGCTGTCGGTCTCTTCCTTGGTGGAGGAATGATGTCCGAAGGTGGCGTCGGTGATATCCAGAGGATCGAAGTCGTTTATATACTCCTTGGCAAAGGTATCGTATATTTCCTGAGGCTCCAGCTCCTCGTGATTCTGATCCGACCTGTCTTTCATCATGTATCCCACCTCGGAGCGCATGGCCTTGGGGATATCGAAGCCGAAGTTCTGCTCCAGAATATATGCCACCCCGCCTTTTCCTGACTGGCTGTTTATCCTGATAACGTCTCCGTCATACTCTCTTCCTACATCGTGAGGGTCTAAGGGCAGATAGGGAACAGTCCACCGGGAAGGGTCCGTCTCCTCGCGCCACTTCATACCTTTAGCGATGGCGTCCTGATGAGATCCGGAGAAGGCGGCGAATACCAGACTTCCTCCGTAAGGCTGGCGAGGGTTCACCTTCATGCCCGTGAAGGTCTCGTAAGCGTCTACCACTGCGGGCATATGGGAAAAGTCCAGCTTCGGGTCAACGCCGTGGGTGAACAGGTTCAAGGCGAGAGTCACGATGTCCACGTTGCCTGTGCGCTCTCCGTTGCCGAAGAGGGTGCCTTCGATCCGGTCGCCTCCTGCCAAAATACCCAGCTCGGCGTCCGCAACTCCTGTGCCTCTGTCGTTATGAGGATGAAGGGATACGATAAGGTTTTCCCTGTTGTGAAGCTGGCCGCACATGTACTCTATCTGGTTGGCGAACACGTGAGGCATGGACATTTCCACCGTTGCGGGAAAGTTGATTATGACCTTCTTATCGGGAGTAGGCTGCCATATGTCTATGACCTCATTGCATATCCTGGCCGCGAACTCCATCTCTGTTCCCGTAAAGCTTTCGGGAGAATATTCGAACCTTAAATCCGACTCAGGTACATTAGCGGCGTACTCCTTCAAGAGAACGGCTCCATCCTTAGCGATCCGGACGATCTCATCCTCAGAAGCTCTGAATACCTGTTGCCGCTGAGCAAAGGAGGTGGAATTGTAAAGGTGGACGATAGCCCGCTTTACTCCCTGTATGGATTCAAAAGTTCTTTCTATTATATGTTTTCTGGACTGAGTGAGAACCTGGATGGTCACGTCGTCCGGGATTCGATCTTCCTCTATCAGTCTTCTTACGAACTCGTACTCGGTCTCCGATGCTGCCGGAAAGCCGACCTCTATTTCCTTAAATCCCACCTTGACCAGAAAATCGAAGAAGCTTAGCTTTTTCTCCAGACTCATGGGAACTATGAGAGCCTGATTCCCGTCTCTCAGGTCTACGCTGCACCATATGGGAGCTTTTTCGATGTGGTCTCTTTTCATCCAATTTCCACATGGGACAGGAGGATTGTAGTAGCCGATTTTGTACTTCTCGTAATTTTTCATTTTAAAGTTACCTCCGATGAAAATGTAGGAAAGAGCGCCGCGGTTATCGCATAATGAATATAAGTGGAGAAAAAAAGCCTCTCCAGCAAATGCTGAAGAGGCGAAACATATCCGCGGTACCACTCTTCTTGGCGCAGGGCGCCCACTCGTTTTCAAGCTGCTCGGGGGTGAGACGTTCCGGCTTCCATGGAGCCTTTCACCAAGGCGGCTCCTCTCTGAGATGGGGCGTCCGAAACTTATTCCCTTCAACGCATCTTCATTTACCACAATAATATAACGTACAGGATATGGTTTGTCAATAAGATAAATTGTGCTTTTTCTAAAACAAAATAGGAATTTTTTGTTCCTAAACACAAAAGTGTTGACATTTATGATGGCAAGTCTATAATAAAAACATGCGGTGCGAATCTTCGCGCCTTCTGTAAATTAAAGCTTCGATTAAATAAAGGGATTTTTAGAAGGAAGAGACTTATGAAATTGACTGGTTCACAGATCGTCGCAGAGGTACTCTTGGAACACGGAGTCGATACTGTCTTCGGATATCCGGGAGGAGCGGCTCTTAACGTCTACGACGAACTATACAGGTATAGGGACAAGATAAGACACGTCCTGACGGCCCACGAGCAAGGGGCGGCTCACGCGGCAGACGGGTACACCAGAGCCACGGGAAAGACCGGTGTGGTATTCGCCACCAGCGGTCCGGGAGCGACCAACCTGGTGACGGGTATTGCCACGGCTTATATGGACAGCATACCGATGGTGGCCATAACCGCCAACGTGCCTGATCATCTCATAGGGAGAGACGCGTTTCAGGAGGTATGTATCACGGGAATTACCATGCCCATAACTAAGCATAACTTTTTTGTGAATCACGTAGAGGATCTTGCGGATACCATTAGAGAAGCCTTTCGCATTGCCGAGAGCGGAAGAAAAGGCCCTGTCCTTATAGATATAACCAAGGATGCCACTGCCGACATGACCGAATACGAGCCGAAGGAGCCGTTGCCGCTTCAGCCTCTGCCTGAGATGGAGAGAGATGATCTCGCGGCCATCGTAAAGATGATAAACGGGGCCGAAAAGCCGGTCTGTTACATCGGCGGCGGCGTTGTTGCCTCTGACGCCTGCAGGGAGCTGGAGGAGCTGGTGGAGAAAGCAGATATACCGGTGGCTCACACCCTTATGGCCGCAGGAGTCATAGGATATGATAACAGACACAACCTGGGCATGGTGGGTATGCACGGGTCGGTGGCCGCTAACAGAGCCATAGATCAGGCGGATCTGGTAATCACCTTAGGCGCCAGGTTCAGCGACAGAGTGGCTTTGAATCCGGAGAAATTCGCCCGCCGCGCCAAGATAATCCAGGTCGATATCGATAAGAGCGAGATAAATAAGAACGTAGTGATCGATAGGTGCTGCGTAGGGGACATAAAGGAATTTTTAACCAGGATACTTCCCCATGTAAAGGAAAATACCCATGAGGAATGGAACGAGAGGGTTTCGGGTTGGAGAAGCAAGGAACGGGTGTATAAGGAAGCTGACTGCAAGCTTCATCCCGCTGAAGTAATTCATACCATCTGCGACATGACCGATGAAAAGACTATCTACGCAACGGATGTAGGTCAGCACCAGATGTGGACGGCCCAGTACCTGAAGCATCACAAGGCTAAGAAATTCATAACCAGCGGAGGCTTAGGCACCATGGGATTCGGCTACGGAGCCGCCATAGGAGCCAAGATCGGCTGTCCTGAGGACAGAGTAATACATATTACCGGAGACGGGTCCTTCCACATGAACTTCAACGAAGGATGCACGGCTGTGAGCCAGAACCTCCCCATCATTACAGTTATAATGAATAACCGGGTTTTGGGTATGGTATATCAGTGGCAGACCATATTTTACGGCAAGAGATATTCCAATACCACGCCGGAGAGAAAAACCGACTACGTAAAGCTGGCGGAAGCCATGGGAGCCAAGGGCTTCAGAGCCGAGACTCCTGAGGAATTCCGGCAGGCTTTTGAAAAAGCTCTTAAGGAAGACGGCCCTGTCTGGATCGAATGTCTCATTTCCAGGGAGGAAAGAGTGCTTCCGATGATCCCGAGCGGCAAGAGTGTCGACGACATGATCACAGGATAAGGAGGATGCCAATATGTATATACCGCTTAAGAAAGAAATAGTCAGCATCCTCGTACTGAACCAGGCTAACGTTCTTACCAGAGTAGTAAGCATGTTCGGCAGACGGGGATTTAACATCGACTCGCTGACGGTGTCGGCTACCAATGATCCGACCCTCTCCAGGATAACCATAGTTTTCAGCGCCACGGAGCGCTCCATGCAGCAGATCATAACTCAGACTGAAAAGCTGGAGGTCGTTAAGAGCATTATGATCATGAACAGGGCGAACGGCCTTTACAGAGAGCTTCTCCTGCTGAAGGTGTACGCCGATAAGGCGCAGAGGAGCGAGATAAAGGAGATTACGGATATCTACAGAGCCAAGATCGTAGATCTGTCGAAGAGCAGCCTGATAATCGAGCTTACGGGAACGCCGGAAAAGCTCAATGGATTCATGGAGGTTATGGCCGACTACGATATAGCGGAAGTGTGCAGGACCGGTATCACAGGAATAGAGACCGATAGCGGTCGGGATGAATAAGCTTCAATGGATTTAACACCACCTATAGAAAAAGGAGACGAGAACGATGATTAAGAAGTATTACGATCAGGATTGTAACTTAGGATTACTGGATGGCAAGAAGATCGCCATAATCGGGTTCGGAAGTCAGGGTCATGCTCATGCCATGAACCTTAAGGAGAGCGGAATGGACGTAGTGGTAGGCCTGAGACCCGGTTCAGCTCACGCCAAGAAGGCTGAAGCTGCGGGAATCCCCGTGCTGGGAATAGAAGAGGCCGCTGAAGCCGGCGATGTGGTAATGATCCTTACTCCCGATGAGCTCCAGGCTAAGATATATAAAGAGCAGATCGAAAAGCACATGAAGGAAGGAAACGTCCTCATGTTCGCTCACGGATTCAACATCCACTTCCAACAGATCGTACCTCAGAAGGATATAGACGTTATAATGGTAGCTCCTAAGGGGCCGGGGCATACCGTAAGAAGCCAGTATGTTGAAGGCAAGGGAGTTCCGTCTCTCATCGCAGTGTTCCAGGATGCCTCCGGAAAGGCTAAGGATTACGCTCTGGCTTATGCTTCCGGCATCGGAGCAGGAAGAGCCGGCATACTGGAGACCACGTTTAAAGAGGAGACTGAGACTGACCTCTTCGGTGAACAGGCTGTTCTCTGCGGCGGCGTATGCGAGCTGATGAAGGCAGGCTTCGATACTCTGGTAGAGGCCGGATACGAGCCTGAAATGGCGTACTTCGAGTGCATCCATGAGATGAAGCTGATCGTTGACCTGATCAACAGCGGCGGATTCGAAATGATGAGATATTCTATCTCCAACACCGCTGAATACGGCGATTACAGAACCGGAAAGAGGATAATCACTGAGGACACAAGAAAAGAAATGAAACAGGTTCTTTCCGAGATACAGGACGGAACATTTGCCAGCGAGTTCGTCCAGGAATTCAACGCAGGAGGAAAGGCCAGGTTCTTGGCCACCAGAGCAAAGGAAGCGAGCCATCCGCTCTGCGAGACAGGGAAAAAGCTGAGAGAAATGATGAGTTGGTTGAAGAAGTAGAATATCAGTGAGGTTATGATTATGGCAAAACGCAGC
Organism: uncultured Oscillospiraceae bacterium; assembly: GCA_964442135.1. Lineage (GTDB taxonomy): Bacteria > Bacillota > Clostridia > Peptostreptococcales > Anaerovoracaceae > Avanaerovorax. The sequence goes on along the minus strand of CAYTYN010000031.1, from coordinate 2,936 downwards.
GATAACGTAACCAAAGGCGTAGAAAAGGCTCCCATGAGAAGCCTTTTTTACGCTATGGGTTACACGAAGGAAGAACTGGAAAGGCCTTTAATAGGCGTAGTTTCAGCTTACAGTGATATAGTTCCGGGACATATCCACCTGGACAAGGTAACAGAGGCCGTTAAGGCAGGCGTAAGGATGGCGGGAGGAACCCCTATAATGGTTCCTGCCATAGGAGTCTGTGACGGCATCGCAATGGGTCATATAGGGATGAAATACTCTCTGGCGAGCAGAGAGCTTATTGCTGACAGCGTGGAGACGATGGCCAATGCCCACCAGTTTGACGGACTTGTTCTGGTTCCTAACTGCGATAAGATAGTACCCGGAATGTTGATGGGCGCATTGAGGCTGAACATTCCTACCGTGGTCTGCTCCGGCGGACCTATGATGAGCGGACTGGTAGGAGGAGTGGAGACGTCTCTCTCCAAGATGTTTGAAGCCGTGGGAGCCAGAAAGGCTGACATCATAGATGATGAGGGACTTTTGGAGTATGAGCAGAACACGTGCCCGGGCTGCGGCTCCTGTTCGGGTATGTATACCGCCAATAGCATGAACTGTCTCTGCGAAGCTCTCGGCATCGCTCTTCCGGGCAACGGAACCGTTCCTGCCGTACACAGCGGAAGGACGATGATAGCCAAGCACGCGGGAATGGCCATTATGGATATGGTAGAGAAGGATATAAAATCCAGAGATATAGTTAACGACAGGTCTATAAGAAACGCTTTGGCGTGCGATATGGCTCTCGGGTGTTCCTCCAACAGCGTTTTACACTTGTTGGCCATAGCTCATGAAGCCGGCGTCAAGCTGAATCTGGAGCTTTTCAACGAGGTGAGTTCAAAGACCCCTAACCTCTGTCACCTGGCTCCGGCGGGAGGCACTCACATGCACGATCTCAACAACGCAGGAGGCGTACAGGCGGTTCTGGCTGAGCTCAACAAGCTGAACCTCATAGATACTACCCTGATGACAGTTAACGGAAAGACGGTTGGAGAAAATATCAAGGGCAAGGGGAGCCTGGACCGTAATTCCATGAGACCTGCGGAGGATCCGTATAGCGCCACGGGAGGTCTTGCCATACTCTGGGGCAACATCGCAAAGGAAGGCTGCGTCGTGAAAAAAAGCGCCGTAGCTGAGGAAATGCTGGCTCACAGCGGACCTGCGAGAGTTTTCGACTGCGAGGAAGACGCCATAGACGCCATATACAACGGGCGGATCGTAGACGGAGATGTAGTCGTAATCAGATATGAAGGGCCTAAGGGGGGACCGGGCATGAGAGAGATGCTGAATCCGACCAGCGCCCTTGCCGGAATGAAGCTGGACAAGACCGTCGCATTGATCACCGACGGCAGATTCAGCGGAGCCAGCCGCGGAGCTTCTATCGGTCACGTGTGTCCCGAAGCCGCCGGCGGCGGGGAGATAGGCCTTCTCAGAGAAGGGGATATAATCGAAATAGATATCCCGAATTCCTCCATAAACGCCAGAGTCAGCGAAGAAGAATTCGCCGAAAGGAGAAAGGACTTCGTTTCCAGGAAGCCGAACGTAAAGACGGGATGGCTCAGCCGGTACTCCAAGATGGTAGCTCCTTCCTGCAAGGGAGCGGTTATGGAGGAATGATATGCTGACACTAAGGGATTTTGAAAAGGCTACGGAGATCGTAAAGGAAGTGGCCATAGAGACGCCTCTCACATACAGCGATTACTTCAGCGAGCTTACAGGCAATAAGGTCTATCTGAAGCCTGAGAACATGCAGAAGACGGGAGCGTATAAGATAAGAGGAGCTTATTACAAGATAAGCACTCTTTCCCAAGAGAACAGAACTAAAGGGTTGATTGCCGCTTCCGCGGGAAATCACGCCCAGGGTGTGGCATTTGCCGCCAAGGCCTACGGGTGCAAAGCGGTCATCGTAATGCCGGCCACGACGCCTCTCATGAAGGTTAACAGAACTAAGAGCTATGGAGCTGAGGTCATCCTAAAGGGGGATGTATATGACGAGTCAGCGGATTACGCCGTAAAGCTTGCCGAGGAGAAGGGGTATACCTTCATTCCACCCTTTGACGATCCGGATGTAGCTACAGGCCAGGGTACCATATCCATGGAGATAATTAAGGAACTGCCTCTGGTGGATTATATACTGGTTCCTGTGGGCGGCGGCGGTCTGGCGACAGGGGTATCCGCTCTGGCGAAGATGCTGAACCCTAAGATAAAGGTGATAGCCGTGGAGCCGGCCGGAGCGGCGTGTCTGAAGGCGTCATTTAAAGCAGGCAGGCCGGTAACCCTGCCTTCAATCAGTACCATAGCTGACGGAACTGCCGTAAAGACTCCGGGCAGCGTCATATTCCCGTATCTTCAGAAGAACATCGACGATATCATAACCGTAGAGGACGAGGAGCTGATAGTCGCTTATCTGGATATGGTTGAAAATCACAAGATGGTAGTGGAAAACTCCGGTCTGTTGACTGTGGCAGCTTTGAAGCATCTCGAGGCGAAGGATAAGAAGGTGGTCGCTATACTGAGCGGAGGAAACATGGACATAATCACCATGTCCTCCGTAATACAGCACGGACTTATCGCCAGAGACAGAATTTTTACCATTTCCGTTCTCCTTCCTGATAAGCCGGGAGAGCTGGTGAGAGTAGCCACCATTATAGCCGAGGAGCAGGGCAATGTGGTTCGCCTTGACCATAATCAGTTCGTCAGCATAAACAGATCTGCGGCAGTGGAGCTGAGAATAACCATAGAAGCCTTCGGCACTGACCATAAAAACAAGATAATAAACCATCTGAAGAAAGCCGGTTACGATCCCAAGGCTAAGAACGTAATGATATAGAGGGAATTCCATATTCTGACGCCGCGTTGTATAATCCTTTTACAACGCGGTTTTTCTGTGGCTTTGGCGG
>CAYTYN010000030.1:0-16939 GCA_964442135.1 uncultured Oscillospiraceae bacterium | reverse complement strand
ATAGGTACCCAGGGAACAGACCTTGAGCGGGTGGCGATGGCGGCCAGAGCGGTCAGCGCATATTGCAGCAGCGGGACATATACCACCGAAGGCAGCGATTACAGCCAGGCCTACGGTGTGTTTATAAAAGGTGAGTATTCGTGCGCCGGCGCGACGAGGGCTCTCGGTATGGTACTGGAATGCATGGGCTACTCGTGGGAGCACGTTAACCCGAATCAATGGACCCATCAGTGGTGCAAGGTGACGTTGGATGGGCAGACCGGCTGGGCCGACGGACAGATCGGTATGGCAGGATACGGGGAATATCCATTTGCATAAAGGTGAATGTGAGGGAAGCCCGTTTTGCCACCGATGGGCATTTACTCACCGGATTTTTCACCGATTATAGAAGCATAGAATGGCCACCCCATATACTCTTACCGAGTATTCGGGGTGGCAGTTCTGATTTTTATGTTTGGTTAAGGAGAAGAGCTATGTCAAAGTATATATTCGTTACAGGCGGAGTAGTTTCAGGTCTTGGAAAAGGCATAACGGCAGCATCTTTAGGCCGCCTCCTCAAAGCCAGAGGCCTTAAAGTAGCGGCTCAAAAGCTGGACCCGTATATCAACGTGGATCCGGGCACCATGAGCCCTTACCAGCACGGCGAGGTTTTCGTCACCGAGGACGGTGCGGAAACTGACCTGGATCTGGGCCATTACGAAAGGTTCATCGACGAGAACCTTAACAAGTATTCCAATCTGACCACCGGAAAGGTATACTGGAACGTACTCAATAAGGAACGCCGCGGCGAGTATCTGGGCTCTACCGTCCAAGTCATTCCCCACGTAACCAACGAGATAAAGGCCTTCGTATACAATGTGGGAAAGAAAACCGATGCTGATGTGGTAATAACCGAGATCGGAGGAACCATCGGAGACATCGAGTCTCAGCCTTTCATCGAGGCCATAAGGCAGATTTCCCTGGAAGTGGGACGGGAAAACAGCCTTTTCATTCATGTGACTCTGGTACCGTTCCTCAGAGGCTCAGACGAGCATAAGACTAAGCCGACCCAGCACTCGGTAAAAGAACTTCAGGGCATGGGCATATCTCCGGACATCATCGTCCTTCGGTGCGATACGCCCCTGGAGGAATCCATATTCGAAAAGATTTCCATGTTCTGCAATGTAAAGAGCGACTGCGTCATAGAGAACTTAACCTTGCCCAATCTTTATGAGGCGCCTCTCATGCTGGAACAATCCAATTTTTCCTCAGTGGTATGTCGTGAGCTGGGAATTGAGGCAGGAGAGCCGGATTTGGATGAGTGGACACAGATGGTAAAGAAGATACGCTCCCGTGCCCGCTGTGTGAACATCGGTCTGGTGGGAAAGTATGTAGGACTTCACGACGCCTACCTTTCGGTAGCCGAAGCCCTTCGCCACGCGGGATACTATCACGATACCAGGGTCAGTATTCACTGGATAGATTCAGAGGAGATAACGGCGGAAAACGCGGGAGAAAAGCTGGCGGGAATTGACGGCATACTGATTCCCGGCGGATTCGGCCAGCGGGGAATCGACGGCATGATACAGGCGGCAAAATACGCAAGAGAAAACGGATTACCGTACCTCGGCATCTGTCTCGGCATGCAGATCGCTGTCATAGAATACGCTCGCAATGTTGCCGGTATTAAAGATGCGGATTCGGGAGAGTTTGACAAAGAGTGCCGCCACAAGGTGATAGATTATATGCCGGGCCAGAGCGAGGACATAGATAAGGGAGGCACCCTAAGGCTGGGAGCCTATCCCTGCGAGATAGCCAAGGGCACCACCATGGAAAGATGTTACGGCACATCCTCCATAAGCGAGCGCCATCGCCACCGTTACGAGTTCAACAACGGGTACAGAGATGTACTGGAAGAGAAGGGTCTTTCCGTCAGCGGCATTTCCCCCGACGGCAGGCTGGTGGAAACCGTTGAAATTACCGACAGGCCGTTCTATGTGGGCGTTCAGTTCCACCCCGAGTTTAAGAGCAGACCTAACAGACCCCATCCACTGTTTAATGGCTTTATCGAGGCGGCCCTGATATTAAAAGCCGGTGACGGCGAAATATCCCATAACAGCGACGCCTAAAATTATACGGTACCAGCCGAAGACTTTAAAGTCGTGCTTCTTTATGTATTCCATGAGGAAGCGGATGACTGCAAGGGACACTAGGAAGGAAACCCCGGTTCCCACCAGAAGGATAACCCCTTCCTCTGCGGTGAATCCCAAGCCGAACCTTACCAGCTTCAAAAGACTGGCGCCGAACATGACGGGAATAGCGAGGAAGAAGGTGAATTCTGCGGCAACGGTTCGGTTAACGCCGATGAGAAGGCCGCCGATAATGGTGGAACCGGATCTCGATGTTCCCGGAAGCACCGCCGCGATAAGCTGAAAAAAACCGATAATGAGGGCGTCCTTGTAGGTGATCTCTTTTAGGGAGTTGATCTCAGGCCGGCGGTGCTTATTGGTGTTTTCCACGATGATAAATCCGATACCGACGACGATCAGCATGACAGCTACCACCGAAGGTCTGTAGAGATATTCTTCGAAGAACTCGTCGAAGAGAAGGCCGACTACGGCAGCCGGAATACAGGCCACCAGAATTTTCACCCACATGTTCATGACATCGTAGCGGATGAAAGGCTTATCCTTTACCTTCGTATTGAAGGGCCATATCTTTATCCAGAAGGTCACCACCACAGCCAGGATCGCCCCGAGCTGGATGACAACCAGGAACATGTTCCAAAAATCGTCGCTTACCTTCATAGGCATGAACCGGTCGAAGAGAATAAGGTGCCCCGTACTGCTTATGGGAAGCCACTCGGTTATGCCTTCTATTACACCGTATATGGCTGATTTTAATATCTCAATGAAATCCAATTATCTTACCTCCCAGTGGAAATATACTACCACAATACCAGGGACATTTCAAACAGGCCTGAAATCAGATCTGAAAATCCATATAAGGAGCCGGTTCTGTCGAGATGTCGTTGAAGTGCCACCACTCGTCTCTATACGCCCGAAAGCCCACCCTTTCCATGACCTCCTTAAGGTAAGAGGCGTTTTTCTCACCGGCACTTCCTAAGGGGGCGTTCCGAAGGGCGGCTTTGTCAGAAAAGTCGTCGAAGGAGGAAGGCATTTCCAGCTCATTTCCGTCTGCGTCGGTGAGAGTAACGTCTACCGCCATACCGTTGAGATGGGCAGGACTGAAGGTGCGCGGCCTGCTCATGTCAGGAGGCTGGGCGACAAAACCGTCAACGGGAAATATATCCCAGAATTTCTTTTGAACGCTTATAGGTCTGTACGCATCCAGGACTTTGACCCTGTAACCGTCCCTTCTAAAAATATCCCTTGCTTTTATGAGAATCTCAGCAGTGTGTCTGTCCATCCAGCACTCCCCCGAGGAGTACACCTTTTGTCCGGTGAAATTGTCAGTGGTAGCGTATTTTAAATCGATGATGAAGTCTTTATCTATGTCGAGAAGCCTTACCAGATTTCCCTTGCCGTTGAGATCGTATAACATTTTAATTACCTCCGAAGTCATTCTACAGCTTCCGCAATCAACTTTCAATTATTTTCTTGACAGAAGTCTCCTGCCATGGCAATATGTAAGCAAAAGATTAATTAAATTAGCTTTAGCTTATGAAAGGAAGGAAAATGACCGGAAGAGAAGCGCAGCTGCTGAAATGGATAAAAGAAAATCCCATGATATCTCAGCAGGAGCTAGCGGACAAGGCGGGCATAACCCGTTCATCCGTGGCGGTTCACATATCCAATCTGATGAAGAAGGGGCATATCGCCGGCCGAGGCTACGTCTTTAATGAATCCGGCTATACAGCGGTCGTAGGAGGGCTGAACAGAGATATAGGCGGCATACCCTACAGACCTTTGGTACCGAAGGATTCCAACCCGGGCAGGGTGAGCATATCCATAGGAGGAGTGGGAAGGAACATAGCCCATAATATGTCCCTTCTGGATATGAAGGTTAGCTTCCTCACGGCTTTGGGAGATGACGAATTCACCGATGTTGTTACGGCGTCCTGTTTGGACTTGGGCATCGATATCAATAAGGCTATTCGGGTCAGAGGGGAGACCAGCGCCACCTACCTTTTCATAGCGGATGAGCACGGAGATATGGAGATAGCCCTTTCCGACATGGACATATTTCGTCACGTGACGCCGGAATATCTTGAGAAGAACGGGAAATTTCTGGACGGAGCCGAAGCGGTGGTGGCGGACACCAACATACCGGAGGAATCCCTTCGCTGGTTGGCCGAAAACTGCAAGGCCCCTCTGTTCGTAGATCCCGTGTCTACCATCAAGGCCGAAAAGATAAAAGCCGTCCTGGGCAAAATCCACACCCTAAAGCCGAACAAGCTGGAAGCAGAATACCTGTCGGGAATAGCCATTACCGATGATGAAAGCCTGGAGCAGGCCACGGAGAGGCTTCTGTCCACCGGACTCAAGAGAATTTTCATAAGCCTGGGGGGAGAAGGGGCATACTGCGCTGAAGGAAACAGACGGGTCAAGCTTCCATGTCCTGAAGCTAAGCTGGTAAATACCACAGGAGGCGGAGACGCTTTCATGGCAGGACTCGTATGGGCGTGGCTGGATGGAAGAGATCTGAAGGAGTCAGGTCAGATAGGACTGGGAGCGGGAGCTGTAGCCGTAGAGGCTGAGACCACCATAAACGGGGACATGTGTATAGAAAAGGCCTTGGCCAAAGGCGGCCTTAAAAAATAAAGAATGGAAGAAAAGCGAAAGGAGTATCGTATGATGAATAAGCTTTTAGACGTATCAAAAGAAGTAAGAGAGGCTCTCGGGGTAGGAAGACCGGTAGTGGCTCTGGAGTCCACTATAATATCTCACGGAATGCCTTATCCTCAAAACGTGAAGACGGCTCTGGCTGTGGAGAAGATCATAAGAGATAACGGCGCGGTTCCCGCAACCATAGCCATACTGGGCGGAAGACTGAAGTGCGGTCTCACCGGGGACGAAATCGAGTATCTGGGCAAAAAAGGCATGGAGATAGTGAAGTGCTCGAGAAGAGATCTTCCCGTGGCAATATCCAAGAAGATGGACGGAGCGACTACTGTAGCTACGACTATGATCATAGCCTCCATGGCAGGAGTTAAGGTGTTTGCTACCGGCGGCATCGGCGGGGTACACCGGGGAGCGGAAAAGACCATGGACATTTCAGCGGATCTGGAAGAGCTTTCACAGACTTCGGTAATGGTGGTTTGTGCCGGAGCGAAAGCCATCTTAGATCTGGGACTTACTCTGGAATATCTGGAGACAAAGGGCGTTCCTGTCATCGGCTACGGCACCGAGGAGCTTCCGGCCTTCTACACCAGAAAGAGCGGCTTTAAAGTGGACTACAGACTGGACACCCCTGAGGAGATGGCAGAGGCCTTTGCCGCTCAGAGAGAAGCAGGCCTTAAAGGCGGTATGCTGGTAGTTAACCCGATACCGGAAGAGTATTCCATGGATGCTGACGTGATCAACGCGGCCATAGACAAGGCTGTAGCCGAAGCTACAGAGAAGGGAATTCACGGAAAGGAATCCACCCCGTTCCTTCTGGCGAAGGTAAAGGAGCTTACCGGCGGAGACAGCCTGGACGCCAATATACAGCTGGTATTTAACAACGCCAAGGTTGCCGCACAGACGGCTGTAAGGCTTGCGGAGATGAAATAATGAAGCTGATTTCATGGAATGTCAACGGACTCAGGGCGTGTCTGGGCAAAGGGTTTGTCCGGTCCATGCTGGACATGGCTCCTGATGTGATCGCAGTGCAGGAGACGAAGATGCAGGAGGGTCAGGCGGAAGTGGATTTGCCCGGCTACCGCCAGTATTTCTGCAGCGCTGAGAAAAAGGGATACTCGGGCACCGCCGTCTTTACCAAGGCGGAGCCTGTCTCCGTGACGAAGAACTTCGGTGATCATCAGGACGAAGGACGCGCATTGACCCTGGACTACGGAAGCTTCTACTTCATAAATGTTTACGTGCCTAACGCTCAGGACCAGCTGAAAAGAATAGATTACAGGATGAGGTGGGAGGACGATCTCAGGCAGTACATCCGCACCCTGGACAGGGAGAAGCCGGTGATTCTCTGCGGAGACATGAACGTGGCTCACCGGGAGATCGATCTGAAGAACCCTAAGACCAATCGAGGCAACGCCGGATTTTCCGATGAAGAGAGAGGAAAGATGACGGAGCTTTTAGAGGCAGGGTTCACGGACACCTTTCGATACCTGTATCCCGATGCGGAAGGAATATACAGTTGGTGGTCGTACCGGTTCAATGCCCGAAAGAATAACGCAGGATGGCGTATCGACTATTTCATTGTCAGCGACCGGATAGCCGACAGGATTAAGGACGCTAAGATCCATACAGATGTAATGGGCAGCGACCACTGTCCCGTAGAGCTGGATATAGAGCTGTAGATAAAGGAAGGATTCCGGAAAGGATGCGGCCAAAAAGCGCAGCGTCAGCCTTTGCAGCAGGGCACCATTTATCTGGAATATAATGTAAATCAATACTGAAACTGTATTGACATTATTTTACATATATGTTACTCTTTAACCGTGACGAGGTGAGGAGGGATATATGACAGATAGTAAAACCATAAGCTACGAGGTGAAAGAGCATCTAGGCGTCATAGCGGAGTATAACTCGGGGTGGAATAAGGAGCTGAACCTGATATCATGGAACGGAGCGGCGCCTAAGTACGACATAAGGGACTGGGACGAGACCCATACCCATATGAGTAAAGGGATAACCCTCTTTGAGGGTGAAATGCAGACTCTCATGGACGTTTACATTCAGGCGAAGAACCGAAGGATATTTGAAGAGGCTAAGACTCGCAGAGAAGAACGGACTAAGGAAATAGAGGCCGGAAAGCTGGCTCGGGCCAGGCGAAAGGAAGCTCAGGACAGAGCTATCGCGGCGAGAGCAGAAGCCGCAGCCCAGGAGGAAGCTCTCAGTATGGAGGAGCCTATCTCTTCTTCTGAATGGTATGAGGATTCAGAGGAGATACGGGAAGGACGAGACAGGGAAGAATGGGAGGCTGTCTCCGACGAGGAGAACTCCTTATAGAGGCGATCACCTTAGAATAACTCATATAATTTCAGAAGGGACCGACGGCAGGAAAAGCTGTCGGTTCTTTCGTGTGCCATAAGTCAGGAGGTTGTAAAGAACCGGGCTTTGGGTTAAAATATGAATACATGGAAGCTGATCCGGACTTGTCCCGGATACCGTAGGGAAGGCAAAGCAGGAGGCTGAAGCATGAGAATAAGGCTTAGAACAGAACCGAGAGGAGAATATAAGAGCATAGACATCGGAGCAGGGACTACCGTAAAGGAGATCGCAGATGATCTGGCGGATATGCTGCCATATACCATACTTGCGGCCAAGGTGGACAATCACGTAGAGGATCTCCATTACGTATTGAATGAGCCATGCAAGGTAGAGCTCTTAGATATGAGAACCCAGGCCGCTAACCTGATATATCAGTACAGTCTGTCTCTGATCTACCTTAAGTCTGTAAAGGACGTTTTGGGAAGGGACGTAAAGGTGGAAATCCAGAACTCGCTGAATAAAGGCCTTTACACGGAGATAAAGACGGAAAAGCCGGTGACCGAGGATCAGGTTAGGGCTGTGGAGAACAGAATGAGGGAATTAGTGGACAGGGACATCCCTTTCATAAAGACCGTCGTGGACAGAGAGGAGGGCATAAGGATAATAAAGGAGGACGGCAGAGATGAAAAGTGCCGGCTCCTGGGCGAGAATCTTGGTGTAGAGGAAGTGGAATTCTATACCCTAGACGGATACAGGAATTTCTTCTACGGATTTATGGTTCCTTCTACCGGATACGTACGGTACTTCCAGCTTATGAAGTACAGAAGGGGAGTGCTGCTTAGGTTTCCTCATCCTTCTGCACCGGATAAGATACCTGAATACGTGGACGAGGTCAAGCTGTACCGTGCCTTCGAGGAGCAGACGCGATGGGACGACCTCCTGGGAGTGAAGTACGTAGCCGATCTCAACGATAAGATAGAGAGCGGCGAATACAAGGAGCTGATACAGCTGTCAGAGGCTCTTCACGAGAAAAAAATAGCTGACATGGCGGATATGATAAAGTCTCGGGGGAAGAGGCTCATCCTCATAGCGGGACCTTCCTCGTCGGGAAAAACCACCTTTGCAAGAAGGCTATGCGTGCAGCTCAGGGTAAACGGCCTAAAACCTTTATATCTGGGAACTGACGACTATTTCGTTGAAAGGGAGAATACCCCTGTGGACGAAAAGGGAGAGAAGGATTACGAAAATCTGAGCGCCCTCGACATAGATTTATTTAACAGCAATATGAACGACCTGCTCAGCGGGAAGAAGGTTGACCTTCCCGAATTCGACTTTTTGACCGGACACAAGACCTTCGGGAAGAGGATCACCTCCATAGATAGATCCCAACCCATAGTCATAGAAGGTATCCACGGCCTGAACAGACGGCTTACCCAGTTCATACCCGATGATGAGAAGTTTAAAATATACATCAGTCCTCTGACCCAGCTCAATATCGACATGCATAACCGGATACCGACTACAGACGAGAGAATGCTTCGCCGTATAGTCAGGGATTACAGGTATAGAGGGTACAGCGCTCAGAACACCATAAGTCAGTGGCCTAAGGTGCGCGCCGGCGAGGATAAAAATATATTCCCGTACAGCGATGAAGCCGACGTTCTCTTTAACTCCTATCACGTCTACGAGATATCGGTGCTGAAGAAGTACGCAGAACCTCTGCTCGGGCAGATAGCTCCGGGGGAGGAGGAATACGCGGAGGCGGTGAGAATGTTGAAATTCCTCAGATTCTTCAGGACCATAGAGGATGACGGCATTATTGTGAACAATTCCATTATAAGGGAATTCATCGGCGGAAGCATCTTTGTACAGTGAAAGGGATCCATATGAAGGGTATGAGAGAAAATATTAAAATCACAGGGCACACAGGTATCTTTGCCCTCTTTGCATCGCCGGCGGCCCATTCCGGTTCTCCGGCCATGTTCAACACCGGCTTCAGGGAGAGAGGGTTGGACTACGTGTATCTGGCCTTTGACGTAGGAGAGGATGAGATCGGCGATGCGGTGAAAAGCGCCAGGCTTTTAAACATGAAGATGTTTAACCTTTCCATGCCGAACAAAACCGCCGTGATCCCTTATCTGGATCATGTATCCAAGGAGGCGGAGCTTGTAGGAGCGGTGAACACGGTGGTAAACGAAAACGGCGTGCTGACAGGCTATAATACCGATGGATACGGCGCTCTGGCGGCGTTTGGGAAAGCGGGCGGAGAGATCGAGGAAAAGACGGTCGCCGTTCTGGGAGCCGGAGGAGCGGGAAGAGCTGTCATAGCGCAGCTGGCCCTGGACGGCGCCGAAAGGATATATGTGATGCTGAGAAAGAAGAGCTTTCTAAAGCATAAGGAGTTCGTGGAAAGGGTTTCAGGAGAGACGGGGTGTCCTTTGGAAATACGAGATATGGAAGATGAGGCCGTTATGAGAGACACCCTTTCAGACAGCGACGTCCTTATAAACACCACCAATGTGGGGATGAATCCCGAGCCGGACAGAACTCCCGTGCCCTTCGAGGGAGCCTTGAAAAGCCACCTGTCGGTGTTAGACGTTATATATTATCCGGAGGAAACTCGTCTGATGAAGGAGGGAAAGGCTGCCGGATGCAAAGTGGTCGCAGGGGGCAGAGAAATGCTTCTGTATCAGGGGGCCAGAGGCTTTTATCTTGCGACCGGACTGGAAATGCCCTTAGACGCAGTTAGAAGAGCGTGGGCAGAAGGGTGAAAGTCCGTTGAAAAATTCCGGACTGCCTTGACTATGGTTTTCGGTTCTAATATAATTTCCTTGCATGGGGGATTGGCTCGTATGAGACGTGGCAATTCTTGCGTTGCGTCGTTGAGAGGAGACAAATTGATATGAGCTTTAGTTTAGTCCTGGGTCTGCTGGGCGGTCTGGCCCTGTTCCTTTACGGAATGCAGATGATGAACCAGGGACTTGAGGCCGCTGCGGGAAATCGGATGAAGGGGATTTTGGAAAGTCTCACCTCCAACAGAATTCTCGGCGTTGCCGTAGGTGCAGGAATCACCGCAATCATCCAGTCATCATCGGCGACTACGGTCATGGTGGTTGGGTTCGTTAACTCCGGGATTATGACCCTTAACCAGGCGGTGTGGATTATCATGGGCGCCAACATAGGCACCACGGTGACCGGACAGCTCGTCGCCCTGGATGTGGGAGAGATGGGACCATTGTTCGCCTTCATAGGCGTTGCCATGGTCGTGTTCTTCAAGCAAGCGTCGGTCCATAACTATGGAACCATAATAGCCGGCTTCGGTACGCTCTTCATAGGTATGGAGATGATGAGCTCTGCCATGGAGCCTCTTAAGGACTCCGAGTCCTTCGTCGGAATCATGACCGCGTTCAGCAATCCGGTTCTCGGCATACTGGCAGGTATGGTGTTCACGGCTATAATCCAGTCGTCATCGGCGTCTGTGGGAATCCTTCAGACCTTGGCTACCAGTGGGCTTATCGGTCTGGATAACGCTGTGTTCGTCCTGTTCGGTCAGAACATAGGAACCTGTATAACGGCAATCTTAGCGTCCATAGGTACCAGCAGGAACGCTAAGAGATCCACCATAATCCATCTCAGCTTCAATATAATAGGTACTATCATATTTACGGCGATATGTTTACTGACGCCCCTGACTGATTTTGTGGAAGCTCTGACTCCGGACAATGTGGCCAGGCAGATAGCCAACATGCACACTCTGTTCAACGTATCCACTACACTGATATTGCTTCCGTTCGGAGCCTACTTGGCCTCTTTTGCACGGAAGATTCTGCCGGATGGCCCTTCGGAAAGCGGCGATGTGCGTAAGCTGGTATATCTTAAGCCTGTTATGAAGCCGGACGAGTATGCTATCGGTACATCGTCCATCATCATGAACAGCATATCCAACGAACTTAAGAGGATGGCCGAAATGGTCAGGGAAAACGTGATACAGGGCTTCGATGCCGTAGCTCAGGGGACGACGGCGTATTTGCAGGAAGTGTCCGAGAGAGAGGATTACATAGATTTCCTGAATAATGAGATATCCGGCTACATAAGCAACATGATGATCCATGAGAACAATGCCGACGACCTTAAGCGTATCAACGGCTACTTCAGAATATGTTCCAATCTGGAGAGAATCGCAGATCACGCCATGAACATATGCGAGTATGCTCAGATCATCGAGGAAAAGCATGTCAGGTTCACCCCGGAGGCCATGACGGAAATCGGTGAGATGAAGGAGGCCAGCCTTAAGTGTATGGACAGCATATCGGATATTGCACCGCTGGATCAGGACAGCTATACGAAGGTGGTTGCTTTGGAACAGAGAATCGACGACATGACGTGGGAATTCCGGACTAACCAGATAACCAGGATAAGGCACGGCACGTGTAACAGCGACGGAGCGGTACTCTATACCGAGCTTCTGACAGATTTTGAACGTATAGGCGATCACATGCTTAACATAGGAGAAGAGTTGGCGCCTGATAAGGCGTGATAGAAGGTTCTGACTTAGGGTCAGGAGGTGTATCGTCCATTGAAGATATATAGCCGTAGGAAGCTCATCATCGGACTGGGATTGGTGATGATGGCGGTGGTCTTTATATTCACCACCGTGCTTTCAGGGAGAATAAACATGGTCGTTCTCATCGCCGGTGCGATCTCCATCATCGAGGGGATCAACGCCATATACGGGTCGGCAGTGACGGACGCCCGAAAGGCTGATGATCCGACCGGAGACGGCAAGGCCGGGAGCGAAGCCTTAGAAGCAGAGGCGAAGGCGGCAAAATGGGTACTGTTCGCCATACAGATAGTATGTATCATCGCTTCGATGATCTCCGTAATCGTGTATACTTTCTCTGAGACCAACGTAGGGGAGAGTAAGGGCATAGGGATTTCGGCAGCCGGTATACTGATGCTCTCTTTTCCGGTTCAGTGCGTCCTGGAGAATATCTTCAGCAGACGAAGGAAAGACGAAAAAGATGAAAAATGAGAAAATAGCGGGCGTTTTCCTTCCAGATGGAAGGGTAACGCCCGCTTCGGACTGATCTAAAGGCTTTAGGAATTTCTTAAGAGCCTACAGCTCCTTCTTCCAGAATCCATGGAGATTGCAGTATTCGTAGGCTGCTACAGGCTTTTCTCCCTCAGCCAGAGTGAAGCTTGCCTCGGGAGCTCCGGTGTGGTCTAAGTACTTTTTCTGCACTCCCTTATCTGTCTCCAGATAGATGAAGGCAATGTGATGCTCCTCTGTCATAGGGTGAAGAGTGCTTCCTACGGTAATCTTTACCGTGTTTCCGTTCACCTCTACCTCAGGAACGTGCTTTTCCACGGCGGCGTCGGTGGTGTTAGGATTCAGTTCCTTCATCCTCTCTCCGCAACAGACAACCGGAACACCTTTATTCTCTACCATTTCTATAATATTTCCGCAGTGCATGCATTTGAAAAGCTTTAACATTTAAATTCCTCCTTTTAGTCGAGCGGTAAGCATTATTTACGGCTCCGTTTATTCATGTAACGTATTTTAATTATACACCCCATGGCATGGAGCTAAACAGGAAATATTTTTAAAAAATGACTTGACAACCGCTCTAAAGAGATTTATTATAATGATAATCATTATCAAACATTTTGCGTGAGCTTGTATTTAGAGAAGAGGATATCGAATGAAATATTCCAGACAGAGAAATGTTATTCTGAACATTGTCAGGAGTAGCGATGTTCATCCCACTGCCGATACGGTATATGAGCTTGCCAGGCAGGAAATCCCGGGGATAGGGATAGCCACGGTGTACAGAAACCTTAACATGCTGGCGGAAAACGGCGATGTAATAAGGATAAACACCGGAGACGGGAAAGATCGTTTCGACGGTCATGTGGACGAGCACTATCACATGGTGTGCAGCTGCTGCGGAGAGGTTATAGACCTCTTTCCGAAGGACCCGGCTGACTTAGAGAATCTGCGCCGGCAGCTAAACCTGACCTTCGGCATTAAAGACGATAATGTCCAGATAAACACCACGTTACTCACAGGCATCTGTAACAGGTGCCTTAGCAAAGAAAAAAAGAACTAATGGGAGGTATTCGAAATGAAAGATTTAAAGGGCACTAAGACATTGGAGAATTTACTGACTGCTTTTTCGGGAGAATCTGAAGCGAGAAATAAGTACACATTTTACGCTTCTAAGGCGAAGAAGGAAGGCTACGTTCAGATCTCTAAGCTTTTTGAAGAGACTGCGGCCAATGAGAAGGAGCATGCGGAGCTTTGGTTTAAGCTGGCTCACGGAATCGGAACTACTGAGGAGAACCTTCTCGACGCCGCGGCGGGAGAGAACTACGAATGGACTGAAATGTACGCTGAGATGGCGAAGACAGCCAGAGAGGAAGGATTCCCCGAGATTGCCGCTCAGATGGAAGGGGTTGCAGCTGTAGAAAAGGAACACGAGGAAAGATATAGAAAGCTTGCTGAGAATGTTAAAGCAGGAAAGGTGTTCGAAAGAGACGAGGCAGTTCTATGGCAGTGCAGCAACTGCGGACATCAGTTCGTAGGAAAGAAGGCGCCGGAAGTTTGTCCTGTATGTAAGCACTCTAAGGCTTACTTCCAGATCAAGGCTGAAAACTATTAATGAGCGGGCGGCCTGAGCCGCCATCGCCCTGTGGGGATCTAAGGAAACACTGATTTATAGAAGGCTAATCGCTTCCTGAAATCTATTGTGACGGATTTTCCTGATATAGAAGGGTTCTTACCGTTTCTTTTGCGGATAACCCACCCGTATTGCCTGTCCGTTTGCGGATTACATCCGTAAACGGACAGGCTTATTCCATACAAAATCCCCTGCTTTGCCCCGCTTTGACACACGTGACCGGATTAGCGTTTGCAAACAACACATGGAATCGGTTCATGCTTTTGGCGGTGCCACGGTATACGGCTTTTGCATATCCAAACTGACGTTTTACAATCAAAAGCGGATGTTCTGCTTCACAGCGAGTAGATGATTCGCTGTTTTTCGTCTCCTTGTTCCGGTTTATTCATTATACGGGATACGGTGACGAGTGGGTAGGCTGAACATGGATTAAATCAGTGTTTCCTTAGCATAGGTTTATGCCGAAAATCTGGTATAGGAGGAAAAGTTACAGAGCATGAAGCAAAGAAGACCGGAAGAGGAGCTGACATTGGATCGAAAAGAGCGTTTGGGATGGCTGGATATTTTAAAGTGTATTGGAATGTACCTAGTTGTTATCGCCCATGCCGAAGAAGGGTTTGAAGCGGATTGGCGGCTGGTGATCTATTCGTTTCATATGCCGATGTTTTTTATTATTTCCGGTATGGGATGTTATTTACAGCTGTCAAAGAGGACTTATACCTTTGAAGCCTTTGTGAAGAATAAGCTGAAAACGCTGATTCTCCCTTATTTTGTATTTAGTTTCCTTGCGCTCCCGATTCATCGCCTTAATTTTAGTATTTTGTCGGACGAAAAGACTACCGTGTCGGAGCTGATTTTCGGAATTTTTTATTCTCATCAGAAGATGGTGACATCGACTACAAACGCTATGTGGTTTGTGCCGGCGTTGTTCCTCACTCTAATCGTGTTTTATGCAATCCGGAGATGGGCGAGGGGAAACCAGAATAACCTGATTTTTATGGTTCTGATTATCGGAGCGTTTGGCTGTGTCATGTCCGCGCAAAAGGATGATTTTTATATGCCGTGGCATGTCGAAACAGTTCCGATCGCGCTGATGTGTGTCCTTGCCGGTTACCTGTTTATCCAGCATCAGGCTGTTTTGATACAATTCATCAGTAACCGCAAGATTGGACCGGCGGCTTTTATTGCATTTGTGCTAATCGGGTTCTATTTTGCTAAATACAACAGTAAACCGGTGGTGATGATGTCTGACCAGTATGGACAGTTTTTTATGGCGGCAGGTTCTACCATATGCTTTACAGCGGCTTGTATCATCCTTGCCGTTTATCTTCCGGAGCTTCGCATTTTTAAATTCATCGGAAGGAATACTATGGTGATTCTGGCTTTTCACGCGCCGTGTTTTCGGTTTTTAGAGAGGGTTTCTGAAATAACCGCTTCGCTCATTGCAGAGCATCCGATCTTTGTAGGAACTTGCGTTTTTGCGGCGTTGCTGCCGGTATGCTGGGTTGTGGAACGCTTTTTCCCGTTTCTTCTGGGGAGAAAGCGTACGCGGGTAGCGGAATAAATGGGGTCTTTCCCATATCTGTATTCACAATGGAAACGCCCCTGCTCTCTATCGCCGGGAAGAGCCGGCGCTTTTCGTTGTGTTCCGTGAATACTGTTGTTATGCGAAAGATAAATACAAACCTCTTTTTCATTGGTTCCCTGAAGAAGGGGAGCATCCCGAAGTTCATGTAAACCTCCGGACTGATGTAAGGTAAAATTACAGATCCGGAGGTTTATTCTGTTGTAACAACCTGACATTCTTCTCGAGGGTTTTGCGTCTTGCCAAAGCATGAAAAAATGCATAGAATATAGATTGTGAAATCTTAGATAGGAAATGGAAAAAATATATGAAAAAGGATTCGAAAAATGTGGGCAGCATATTGCTGATAAGCGATTTGGCAGGATACGGTAAGGTTTCTCTTTCCGTTATGATTCCCATTTTGTCCCATATGAGATACCAGACATTCAACCTGCCCACGGCTATCGTGTCCAATACCTTAGACTACGGGAGGTTTGACATTCTCGATACGACAGAGTATATGAAAAACACCATTAAAGTCTGGGATGAGCTGGGGTTTACCTTTGATGCCATCTGCACCGGACTTATCGTCAGCGAAGAGCAGGCTAAGATCGTCAGCGAATACTGCGCCCTGCAGAAGGAGAAAAGGGGCACCCCGGTGTTCGTGGATCCTGTCATGGGTGACGACGGAAAGCTATATAACGGGGTGACGGAGAATACGATAGGCTATATGCAAAAGCTTTGTTCTGTAGCTGACGTGGCGGTCCCCAATGTGACGGAGGCCTGCTTCATAGCGAAAGTGCCATATAAGGATATATACAGTGAGAGAGATGTGGATTCTATGGTAAGGGGGCTGAGAAGCTTGGGAGCGAAAGCCGTGGTCATCACCAGCTGCAACCTTGAGGGTACCATGTGTACCGTGGTAAACGAAGACAAAGACGGCAGCTGGACCCCTCTGAGCTACGTGGAGATACCGGTGAAATTCCCGGGAACGGGAGACATCTTCTCGGCCCTTGTTCTCGGGCGATACATGGGCTCGGAAAATCTGATACAGGCGGTCAGGAGCTCCATGACTAATCTGGAACGCATAATCGCAGCCAACGTGGGAAATGAAGATAAATATAAAGGGGTACCCATCGAGCACTATCTGGACGAACTGAAATGAGTGCCGTGGGCGCCCGCATACGGAAGGATATGCTTAAAGGATGGAAAACCTCCTTGCAGCGTCTATATACTTGGTGAGAGCTCCCAGATTGGCGTAATAGTAGGAGAACCGATTCTCCTTCTTAACCTGTATCAGACCGGAGGAGACCAGCTTCTTCATGTGCTGGGAAATGGTGGCCTGAGCGTAGTCGAAGGCTTCGACCAGATCTCCTGTGCATACGGTCTCCCTGTTCCGGTTGCAGTGCATTATATGCCGAAAAAGCTGAAGTCTGACAGGATGTGCCAGAGCGTCTGAAACGGAAGCGATGAGCTCCAGTTCTTCTTCACCTATGGCGTCCTTGTATTTTCTGATTCGCATAATTTCCTCCAAAAGCAACTTAGCCTCAAGGGGCTATCCATATCGGCAAATACCAATATACTATACATCAAAATTC
>CAYTYN010000029.1:0-17211 GCA_964442135.1 uncultured Oscillospiraceae bacterium | reverse complement strand
AGAGAGACGGAAATTTCCGTCTCTCTAAATTTCCGTCTCTCTTTTAAACATTTTTAACTGTAGCAATGTCGATTACGGTCATTTCCTCATGATTCGTCTCCAGAGAACGAAGGAGGGCGTTGGCTGTATCCATAGAGGTCAGGCAGGGGACTCCCGTCTCAATGGCGTTTCTTCGTATCAGGAAACCATCCCTGGACTTATCCCGTCCCTGCGTAGGCGTGTCTATCACCAAGTCGATCTCATGACCCAGAATCAAGTCCATTACATTAGGGGACTTCTGAGAAATCCTGTTAATCCGCAGGGTGTCCACCCCGTGAGCCTTGAGATATTTCGACGTGCCGCTGGTTGCATAGATACGATACCCCAGCTTTTCGAGGCGTTTAGCCACTTTTACCGCTTCAGGCTTATCCTTGTCATTTACCGTTATGATCATCTGCTTATGCTTAGGAAGCTCTATTCCCGCCCCCATAAAGGCTTTATAGAGAGCTTCATCGAAGGTCTTGGCAATTCCCAGACACTCTCCCGTGGATTTCATCTCCGGCCCGAGACTGATCTCAGCTCCCCGAAGCTTCTCAAAGGAAAACACCGGCATCTTTATGGCCACATAGTCCGCCTCCGGCGCAAGTCCCGGAGTATAACCCATATCGGTCAGCTTCTCTCCCAGAATTACGCGGGTTGCCAGATCTACAACAGGGATTCCCGTTACTTTGCTTATATACGGCACCGTCCTGGATGACCGAGGGTTTACTTCTATCACGTATACCTTTTCGTCCATGACGATAAACTGGATGTTGATCAGTCCCACCACGTGAAGAACTCGGGCCAGACGCTCTGTATAGTCAACGAGCACCTTTTTCACGTCGTCTGTAATCGTCAGAGCCGGATATACGGAAATACTGTCTCCGGAGTGAACTCCGGTACGTTCGATGTGCTCCATAATGCCCGGGATGAGAATGTCCTGTCCGTCGCATACCGCGTCCACTTCGATTTCTTTTCCCATCAGATACTTATCTATAAGGATGGGGTGATCCTGAGCGATTCGGTTTATGGCGTCGACGAACTCTATGATCTCATCATCGTTGAGCGCAATGTGCATTCCCTGTCCGCCCAGCACATAAGAAGGGCGGACAAGAACCGGATAACCCAGACGGTTTGCCACCTCTTTCGCCTCCTGAGCAGTAAATACAGTGTCACCGGCAGCTCTGGGTATCTGCGTCTCTTGAAGGATCTGATCGAAACGCTCCCGATCCTCAGCAGCATCTACATCCTCGGCCTTCGTGCCGAGAATCGGCACTCCCATCTTCATCAGATGCTCCGTCAGCTTGATGGCCGTCTGTCCGCCAAACTGTACCACCGCGCCGTCAGGCTTTTCTATATCCACTACATTTTGCACATCCTCCGGAGTCAGAGGCTCGAAATACAGCTTGTCCGCAATATCGAAATCTGTAGATACCGTCTCCGGGTTGTTATTGATGATGATCGTCTCGTACCCCGCTTCGGAAAAGGCCCAGGTGCAGTGTACGGAACAAAAATCGAATTCGATTCCCTGTCCTATCCTGATCGGTCCGGAACCCAGCACCAGAATTTTCTTTCTGCCGGAATCAGCCTTCACCTCGTCTACTCCGTCGAAGCAGGAGTAGTAGTATGGGGTTGCAGCCTCAAACTCCGCCGCACATGTGTCCACCATTTTAAATGATGCGGTGATCCCGTTTTCATAACGCATATTTCTCACATAGGCTTCGCTCTGTTCCGTTAGCTTGGCTATGACCCGATCTGGAAATTCGATTCTCTTTGCCTCCCGCAAAAGCTCCGGCGTCAGCGGCTCCGCGGTCAGGCGGCGCTCCGTTTCCACGAGAACGGCGATCTTGTCGATGAACCACCTGTCTATTTTCGTAATGTCGTAGATCAGATCGTACGACATCCCTCTGCGGCACGCCTCTGCAATCACCCAGATTCTCCGGTCGTCCACTACTGACAGGCGTTCCGTCAGTTCATCATCGGAAAGGCCGCTGTATTCCGAGGTCACCAGGGAATCCACGTTTTGCTCCAGGGAGCGGATCGCCTTCATCAGAGCGCCTTCGAAATTGGTACATATGCTCATAACCTCACCGGTCGCCTTCATCTGTGTGGTCAGGGCCCGCTTCGCCGTAGTGAACTTATCGAAAGGCAGACGAGGTATTTTCACAACACAGTAATCCAGTACAGGTTCGAAGCTGGCATAGGTCTTCTGTGTAACGGCATTCTTAATCTCATCCAGAGTGTATCCCAGAGCCAGCTTTGCAGCCACCTTGGCGATGGGATATCCGGTAGCCTTGGAAGCAAGAGCCGAAGAGCGGCTTACACGAGGATTTACCTCGATGACACAGTATTCGAAGGAATCCGGATTCAGCGCATACTGAACATTACAGCCGCCGGTAATTCCCAGCTCCGTAATAATATTCAGCGCAGAGGTACGAAGCATCTGGTGCTCCTTGTCTCCCAGGGTTTGGGAAGGAGCGACGACTATGGAATCTCCCGTATGAACGCCTACGGGATCGAGGTTTTCCATATTGCAGACTGTAATGCAGTTTCCCGCCCCGTCCCGAATTACCTCATACTCTATTTCCTTCCATCCGCCGATGTACCGTTCCACCAGAACCTCGCCTACACGGCTGAGACGGAGACCGTTGGTAAGGATGTCCACCAGCTCTTCCTCGTTACGGGCGATACCGCCGCCGCTGCCTCCCAGAGTAAAAGCGGGACGCAGCACCACAGGATAGCCGATGGCATTCGCAAGAGCAATACCATCCTCTACTGTGTTCACCACCTGAGAAGCGGCGCAGGGTTCTCCGATTTTCTCCATGGTATCCTTGAAGGCCTGCCGATCCTCCGCCCGAAAGATGGTATCTGCCGTGGCTCCGATCAGTTTTACGCCGTTTTCCCTCAGAAATCCGGATTCCTCCAGCTCCATGCCCAGATTCAGACCGGCCTGTCCTCCCAGGGTGGGAAGCACGCTGTCCGGCTTCTCCTTCAGAATAATCTTCTTCAGCACGTCTACAGTCAGCGGCTCGATGTACACCTGATCTGCAATCTGCTTATCCGTCATAATGGTAGCCGGATTGGAATTTACCAGGCAAACCTCTATCCCTTCTTCCTTTAAGGCACGGCAGGCTTGGGTTCCCGCATAGTCGAATTCCGCCGCTTGTCCGATTACAATGGGGCCGGAGCCGATAACCATTACTTTTTTTATGTCTGGATTCTTTGGCATTATCTTTTTCCTCCCATCATGTCTAAAAACCCATCGAACAGATATCCGGTGTCCTGTGGGCCGGGACACGCCTCCGGATGGAATTGAACCGTAATGATGTTTTTCCCCGTGTATTTCAATCCTTCGTTGGTTCCGTCGTTGACGTTAACGAAGGCCGGTGTAGCGATGGCAGGATCCAGATTATCCGTATCTACCACATATCCGTGGTTCTGGGAGGATATGTAAACCCTTCCGGTCTTAAGGTCCTTTACCGGATGATTGCCTCCCCGGTGTCCATACTTCAGCTTATACGTATCGATTCCCGTAGCCAGAGCCATGAGCTGATGTCCCAGACAGATGGCGAAAATGGGAACGTCAGACTCATACAGCTTCCTGATCTCACGGATGATTGTACCGCACGCCTTAGGGTCTCCCGGTCCGTTGGACAGCATAATGCCGTCCGGTCTGTCATTTAATATCTCCGCCGCCTCAGTGCGGGCCGGATAGACGGTTACTTGGCATCCCCGGTCGTTGAGGGAACGGGCGATGTTTTTCTTCGCTCCCATATCCAGCAGGGCAACTCTGTATCCGTCTCCCGGAAGTACGTATTTCTCTTTGCAGGTCACCTTATCCACCACTTTGCCCGTATGGTACTCTCTAATTTCGGGAAGTATCTTCTCCGTATCGTAGTTCGGATTCGTGGTAATCATTCCATTCATGGTTCCCTTTTCTCTCAGAATCCCGGTCAGCGCCCTGGTGTCGATACCAGAAATCCCCGGAATGTCGTATTTTGTCAGAAAATCCTGTACGGTTCCCTCACATCGGAAATTGCTGGGCATTCGGGACAGCTCTCTCACAATATACCCATCCGGCCAAGGCCGCTCCGACTCCATGTCAGGTGTAATACCGTAATTTCCGATCAGAGGATACGTCATTACAACTGCCTGTCCCGCATAGGAGGGATCCGTAAGAACCTCCGTGTATCCGGTCATAGAGGTATTAAATACAATCTCACTGATTACCTCCCGCCGGGAACCAATGCCGGTTCCTTGAAAAACTGTCCCATCCTCCAAAATCAGAAATGCGTTCATTCTATTGCCCCTTTCATTCCTTCTCACATCGCGAGCAGAGGCGCCTTTCTCCATCTGCTCAAAAAAATCGGGAACTCGCTTTTTTTTGAATAAAAATACACACTTGTGCATAAAATATTTATGCTCAAATTGTAAGGATTATAGCATAAATAAAAGCTGATTTCAATCGAAGATTTGAAAAAAACAAAGAAAATATGCTTCACATATGAAAATGCTTTAACATGTACCAAGAGAGAGGGTTTCAGCTTAAAAATGACCGGCGGTTTAATTCTAAAAAATATGATTATTAGGCAGTATTTCTATAGTTCGCTGCTCCTCATCCACATCTCCCAAATAGAGGATGGCCGTATAATCGTCGATTTTTTTCTTCTCGGGAAATTTACTCGCAATGGCCACGCCGGTAGCCGCTACGGAAACATCGAATTCGGAGAGGATGTCGCCTATACCCTTGGTGCTCCCGCCGCCGCGCATGAAATCATCTATTATTACGGCTTTAGAACCGGGGACTACGGCTCTCTTCGCTATGGACATCTTCTGTACCCTGTCGTAGGAACCGGAGAAATAGTTTATGCTTACCGTGCTGCCTTCGGAAACTTTGGCTTCTCTCCTGATGATGACCAGAGGAAGGCCGAGATAATGAGCCGTCATGGCGGCGAGGGTTATTCCCTTAGTCTCCACTGTGGCGACATAATCAGCCTCTCGGTCACGGAATTTCTTGGCAAAGACTGAGGCCATGCGGCCGACCAGTCCGGTGTCGCACATTATGTCCGAAGTGTATAGGAAGCCGCCGCCGAGGATACGGCTGCTGTCCTTTATCCGTAAGCATAATTCCTTCTGAAGGTCCTCAAGCTGTTTTTGGGTAATGCCGGGGACGAATCTGACGCCGCCCTTAACTCCCGATATGGTCTCGATGCTGCCGGTGCCGGTGAATTCTATGGCTTCAGCCGCAAAATCCATATCCTCGCTTATGCTGGATTTAGCGGCGTGAAACATGTCGCAGAAGTACCGGAGCGGGAATATTACGCCGGGGCTGTCGGTTAATATCTTTATTATAGCGCCTACTCTGAGGGTTCTTTTCACTGGAACCGCCTCCTTTGTCAAAGGGATAAATTCTTTAATTTGAATTATACATGAGAAATACTCACAGGTACACGATTAACTTTTATACTCCTACTTTTTTTGATGATTAGTAAAGCTTTTTTTGTTTCCCTGTGTTATAATGAATCCGTCTTTAAACGGCAGAGCCGTGGACAAGGAGGATAAGCCATCGATGATTGATCTGTCGGATTTTAAGAATATCCACTGCATAGGCATAGGGGGCGTTGGACTTTCAGCCATAGCTGAAATACTTCTCGCGAGAGGGTACAGGGTATCGGGTTCAGACATGAAGGAATCCGAGATAACAGATAAATTGCAGGCTTTAGGAGCTAAGATATACATAGGTCACAGAGCAGAAAATGCAGCGGATGCGGATCTCGTCATATATTCCGCAGCCATCGCCGATGAAAATCCGGAGATGGTAAGAGCTAAGGAAAAGAATACCGTTATGGCAGGCAGAGCGGAGATTCTTGGTGTACTCATGGACGAGTTTGAAAACAGCATAGCCATAAGCGGTACCCACGGAAAGACTACCACCACTTCTATGGTTTCCCTGATACTGGACGGCGCCGGGCTGGATCCTACCATTTTAGTAGGAGGAAACCTGGCGGAAATCGGCGGAAATGTAAGAGTCGGCGGCAGTTCTTTCTTTGTTACGGAAGCCTGCGAATACAGAGACAGCTTTCTCGAGCTGAGACCCATGATAGAGGTGATCCTTAACATAGATTCAGACCACCTGGACTACTTTAAGGATATAGACCACATAGTTAAGTCCTTTAAAAAATTCACATGTAATCTGAAAAAGGGAGGCAGGGTCATAGCCTATGACGCCAATCCCTTCGTGAAGGGCATAATAAATGAAATACCGGACGCCATAACCTACGGATACAGTGAGAGCAGCGTCTACAGCATTTCCCATATCGTTTTCTCCAATGCGGGAATGCCCTCCTTTGATATAGCATACATGGGCAAGAGCCTAGGCAGGGCAGAGCTCAGCGTACCGGGGGAGCATAACATACTCAACGCCGCGGCGGCCTTTGCGTGCTGTCATCAGCTGGGAGTGGAGCCGGAGGGAATAATGGAAACCCTGAGGCATTACCGGGGAACCCAGAGAAGGTTCGACATTCAGGATACTACGAAAAAAGGCGTAACCATAGTCGACGATTACGCACACCATCCTACCGAGATCCGAGCCACCCTGTCCGCGGCCATGAACATACCTCACAACAGGCTCTGGTGCCTGTTTCAGCCTCATACGTATACAAGAACCCTGGCTCTTATGGATGAGTTCGCAGACGCCTTTCAGGACGCGGATGTTCTGATACTGACAGACATTTACGCAGCCAGAGAAAAGAACATATATAAGGTGTCCTCGGAGACTTTGGCAGGAAATATTAAAGAACATCACCCGGAAAAGGACATCAGATATATGAAAGACTTCAGGGAAATGGCCGACTTCGTGGAAGCCAATGCCCGGGCCGGAGACTTAGTCATAACCATGGGAGCCGGAGATATTTACAAGGTAGGGAAGATGATAACCGATAAGGATCGGGAGGATAAGGGATGACTTTAGCTGAATACAGAGAGAAAGAGGCGGCGAGGGTTGCCCGAAATGAAAAGCTGCTGGAATCCGGCGTCGAGATGGCCGACATAAATACAGCCTACATTTCAGAGGAGGCGAAGATCGGCAGGGGTACTTACATAGGGCCGTGCGTTACCATAGAGGGAGAGACTGTGATCGGAGAGAATTGCAGGATATACCAGAACACCTTGCTTCGAAACGCGGTAATAGGCGACAGGGTCGAGGTAGAAAGCTCGGTGATAAAGGAAAGCTCTGTGGGAGATGATACTAAGGTAGGCCCCTTTGCCTACATCAGACCGGGCAGCGTCATAGGAAAGGGCTGTAAGGTGGGAGACTTCGTGGAGGTGAAGAATTCTACCCTGGGGGACGGGACAAAGTCCGCTCACCTTACGTACATAGGCGATGCAGATCTGGGCAGAGACATCAACTTAGGCTGCGGAGTCGTATTCGTAAACTACGACGGAGCTCATAAATTCCGTTCCACAGTAGGGGACGGAGCGTTTATCGGGTGCAATTCCAACATCGTATCGCCGGTGGAGATAGGTGAGGGAGCCTATGTGGCAGCAGGCAGCACGGTGACTAAAGATGTGGAAAAAGACGCCCTATGCGTCGCCAGAACCAGGCAGAGGAATATACAGGGATGGGCTAAACAGCGAGGCCTTTACAGAAAATAGGTTCACACACAAAAGTGGAATAGGAAGGAATGGGTGCATTAAAGATGAAAAACGGCGTATTTTCAGATTACAAGGTATTTGCGGGAAATTCACACCCGGAGCTTGCTGAAGAGATCGTGTCTATTATGGGCAAGCCTTTGGGACGAGCCACTGTGACTAAATTCAGCGACGGCGAAATATCCGTGAGCCTGTGGGAATCTGTACGCGGAATCGACGTGTATATCGTACAGCCTGCCTGTAATCCGGTAAACGAGAATCTGATGGAGCTTCTCATTATGATCGACGCCATGAAGAGGGCCTCTGCGGGAAGGATAAACGCGGTAGTGCCTTATTACGGCTACGCCCGTCAGGACAGAAAAGCCAAGGCGAGAGATCCTATCACCGCTAAACTGGTGGCGAACCTGATAATGGCCGCCGGAGCGGACAGGGTTCTTACAATGGATCTTCACGCCAACCAGATTCAGGGATACTTCGATATTCCCGTGGACCATCTCGTGGGAATGCCTATACTGGCGCGCTACTTTAAGGAAAAGAATCTGGACGATGTGGCGGTGGTGTCCCCCGACCACGGAAGCGTGACGAGAGCCAGGAATATGGCTGAGTATCTGAACTGTCCTATCGCCATAGTGGATAAGAGAAGACCTGAGCCTAACAAGAGCGAGGTAATGAATATTATAGGAGATATAAAAGGAAAAAACTGCATCGTGCTGGACGATATGATCGACACGGCCGGAACCATATCCAACGCCGCGGCGGCTATAAAGAGTCTGGGAGCTAAAGAGGTGTTCGCCTGCGCGACTCACCCCGTACTTTCAGGTCCTGCCGTGGAGAGACTGGACAAGTCGGTTATCAGCGAAATAGTTCTCCTGAACACCATACCTATTCCGGAGGAAAAGCGGATAGAGAAGATGACATTCCTGTCGGTAGCTCCCTTGTTCGCCGAAGCGATGACCAGGGTGTTCACCAACGGCTCCATAAGCAAGCTGTTCGATTGATGGGTATCTTCAGCAGAATTAAGGAACGGGAGCCGGGGAGATTATGTCACAGAGGAGAGAAGAACATGTATCTTGTGGTCGGACTCGGCAATCCGGGGAAGAAATACGAAAACACCCGTCATAACATAGGCTTCATGGCGGTGGACAGACTATCGGAAAAAAACGGAGCGGCTGTTGACCGTCTTAAGTTCCGCGCGCTTATCGGGGAATGTCTGATAGGCGGACAGAAGGTGATGCTGATGAAGCCTCAGACCTTCATGAACCTGAGCGGAGACGCCGTAAGAGAAGCGGCCGGATTCTTTAAGCTGGAGCCTTCTCACATCATAGTCATATACGACGACATCGATATACCCTTAGGCAGTCTGAGGATGAGAAAATCGGGAAGTGCCGGAACCCATAACGGCATGAGGTCGGTGGTAAGCCTTTTGGGAACGGATCAGCTTCCCAGGCTTCGGGTCGGAATCGGAGGCGCTTCGGGAGATCTCATCTGTCACGTCATAGGAAAGATATCCTCTGACGAGAAGAAGGTGCTGGACGAGGCGGTGAACCGGGCCGCCGAGGCGGTGGAGTGCTTCATAACCCGGGGCATTGATGTGGCTATGAACAGATTCAACACCGGAAAACAGAGAAAGGACGACGAGTAGAAACAGAAATGGAAAAGGGGATAGTCTGCTATTCGGGAGTATCTGAAAGCCGCAGCGTTCCTGTCATATCCGGGCTGATAGAGGAAGAAGGACAGAGCCTGATCATAACTGCCGGAACCGCAAGGGCAGAGAGACTGGCCTCTGACCTTTCTTTTTTTACAGATCGGGAAATAATCGTTATGCCGGGGGAGGAACGGTTTTTCTTAAGATATGACGCCAGGGACCATGAGAAGCTGGCCGGAAGACTGAGAGCCCTGAAAGCGCTGAGAACGGACGAAAACGCTGTAGTAGTGGCGCCGGCGTTGGCGGCCTTGAAGAAAATGCTGCCGCCGGAAACGTTTCAGGCTGCCACATGCCGGATAAAATGCGGGGAGGAGATCAGTCCGGATCAACTGAGGAAAGCTCTGGTTTACATGGGATACGAACCTGTAGAACTGGTAGAAAGTCCGGGTCAGTTTTCCGTGCGGGGAGGAATAACGGACATATTCCCGCCTGACAGCGACACTCCTTACAGGGTGGAATTTTTCGGAGACGAGGTGGACTCCATAAGGAGCTTCGATCCGGAGAATCAGCGGTCTAAGGAAGGCGTCTCAAGCCTTACCGTATTTCCGGCGGAACAGCTTGTAATCGACGGGAACATGTTTTCCGCCGGAGCTGAAAAGCTTAAGGCCGCATATAACAGGCAGATAAAGAGGCTTTCAAAGTCCCGCGGCAATCAAGACGCCGCGGAAAATCTGAAAAAGAGGCTGGATGAGCTGTGTGAATACATAGAGAGCGCCTCCAACATCCAGCTATTGGAAAACTACATATCCTATTTTACGGACAGGCCTTCCTGTCTGTGGGATTACATGCTGTCAGGACGGCTCATAATAGACGATCCGGACAGGATATACGAACACGTGGATGCTCTCAACAAGGAGCTGTCAGCGGATTTTGACGTATTGCTCGGAAGGGGAGACGTAGTGCCGGAGGACGCCGGCCTCATACCGGATAAGGAGGACCTGATAAGAGCCTATTCGTCTCGGGACACCGCCCTCATAATGCCCTTTCCCAAGTCCGTTAAAGGCGGAGAAAATCCGGCTGCCGTATATAGCATACAGAGCAGGCAGATACCGTCCTTTAACGGGCGGCTGGATATCTTCGCCTCCGAGCTGAAAAGCTACGTCAGAAACGGCTACAGGACAACCATAGTAGCTTCCGGAAAAGAGAGGCTGGAGAGCATCAGGGAGTATCTCGACCGAGAGAACATAAGAGAAAATATTTTCTTTAAGGAAGGGTTTCTCAGCGCCGGTATGGACTTCCCCGAGGAAAAGATATGCTATATCAGCGACAACGACATTTTCCCGGGACATCGGACGGTCAGGCGAAAGAGAACGAAGTCAAGGGGATCCGCCATCAGTTCATTCTCGGACATGAGAAAGGGGGATTTCGTGGTTCATGAAAACCACGGAATCGGAAAATTCTTGGGAATAGAGCAGCTGACGGTCCAGGGAGAGAAAAAGGATTACATAAAGATAAAATATGCCGGCGAGGATCTCCTCTACGTTCCCGTGGAGCAGATGGACATAGTCCAGAAATACATAGGCGCCGAAGGCATAACTCCTAAGGTAAACCGGCTTTCCGGCAGCGACTGGAAGGCGGCTAAGGCAAGGGCGAAGGCCGCTATCGCGGAAATGGCTGAGGATCTGGTGAACCTTTATGCAAAGAGAGAAATGGAGGCGGGATACGCCTTCGAAAAGGACACGCCGTGGCAGAGAGAATTCGAGGAGAGCTTTCCTTACACGGAGACAGGGGATCAGATGAAGGCTGTTGAAGAGATAAAGACCGATATGGAAAAGCCTACACCTATGGACAGGTTGCTCTGCGGCGACGTAGGCTTTGGCAAAACCGAGGTGGCGGCGAGAGCTCTTTTCAAATGCGTGGGGGAGGGACGACAGGCGGCAATCTTGGTGCCGACCACAATTCTGGCCAATCAGCACTACTATACCCTGAAGGAAAGGTTCGAGAAATTCCCCTTCAAGGTGGAAATGATGTCCAGGTTCAAGAGCAAAAAACAGCAGGAGCAGATTGCGGACAAGGTGGCAAAGGGTCAGATAGACCTTCTCATAGGGACTCACAGGATCCTGTCAGACGACGTCAAGTTTAAGGATCTGGGCCTTTTGGTAATAGACGAGGAGCAGAGATTCGGAGTGGCTCATAAGGAGGTCATAAAGAAGCTTCGCTCCAATATCGACGTACTGACTTTGTCGGCTACGCCTATACCCAGAACCTTAAACATGTCTCTGACAGGGATAAAGGACATGAGCATTATAGAGGAGCCTCCCGAGGATCGGTATCCGGTTCAGACCTATGTGCTGGAGCAGGACGACAGCGTCATAAGAGAGATCATCAACAGAGAGCTGGACAGAGGCGGTCAGGCGTTCGTAGTGTATAACCGGGTCAGGGGAATAAGCCGGATAGCCGAAAAAATAGCGTCCCTGGTTCCCGAGGCGCGAGTTGCCGTGGGCCATGGTCAGATGAGCGAGCACGCTCTCGAGGATATAATGCTGAAATTCGTCGGAGGAGAATACGACGTTCTGGTGGCTACGACTATAATCGAATCCGGCATAGATATTTCCAACGCCAATACGATGATAATCCTGGACGCCGACAAATTCGGACTGTCTCAGCTTTACCAGCTGAGAGGGAGAGTGGGCAGGTTCAACAGGATGGGATATGCATACCTCATGTACCAGAGGGACAAGGTACTCACCGAGGTAGCCGAGAAAAGGCTTAAAGTCATAAGAGAGTTTACCGAGTTTGGAGCCGGTTTCAAGATAGCCATGCGAGACCTGGAGATAAGAGGCGCCGGCAACCTGCTGGGAAGCGAGCAAAGCGGCCACATGATGAATATAGGATACGAGCTCTACTGTAAGCTGGTAGACGATGCGATGAGGCGGCTGAGAGGAGAGATAGTAAACGAAAACAGGGAAGAGGTGTCTGTAGAGCTGAAAGCGGCTGCCAACATTCCGGACCGGTACGTGGATAACGAGATGCTGAAACTCCAGATGTATAAGAAGATAGCCGCCATATCGTCGCAGTCCGATATGGAGGATATGATAGATGAGCTCCTTGACAGGTTCGGAGAGCTTCCCGGGGAAACCCTGAATCTGGTCAAGATATCCAGGATCAGAGCGCTGGCTGAGGAGCTTTCCGTCACCAGAATACATGAGCAGTCCGGAAAGGTGATGGTTCTTCTCAACGAAAAAAATCCTGTAGGCCCATTTGCCATATCCCAAGCCTACGGAAGGTTCGGGATGAAGCTTTTGATGCACGCCGGAAGGGAGCCTTACCTCCGGCTAAATACAGAGCCGCGGGAAAAGCTGGACGATCTCATAGAGCTTCTCCAGATCCTCTTCGATAACAGAGAGAAGCCGGGAGCCGCTGAAAACAGCGCGGCGCAGAACTGAACCTTAAGGGGCTTCAAAAAAACTATAGAAAACCCGGGAGCCGTAGAGTATAATGGTTTTTTAGTAAGTGAGGAGAGATGTGATGCTTTTTAAAAATGCAAGTATTATGGACGAAAGCTTCAAGCTTTTGGAGAACATGTACCTGTCCGTAGAGGATGGAAGGATCGCCTATATGGGAAGGGAAAAGCCGGAAACATATACGGGAGAGGAGATAGACGGAAAGGATCGTTTGCTGATTCCGGGATTCTATAACGCTCACGCCCATTCTCCCATGTCCCTCATGCGCGGCTACGGAGAAAATCTGGCTCTTCAGGACTGGCTCAATACGAAGATATTCCCTTTCGAGGATAAGCTGGACGGAAACGCCGTATATTGGGCTACTATGCTCTGCATGGCGGAATCCATCAGATTCGGCATAGTGTCCTCCAGCGACATGTACTATTTTACCGAAGACATGGTCAGAGCAATAGCGGACAGCGGAGCGAAGAACAATGTTTCCAGAGCCGTTTCCAACCCCTTCGGCGCGCCTGTAGATTCTCTGAAGGCAATAAAGGAGATGAAGGATTCTGTCAGGTTCAACGGCCTCGAGGAAGGAAGGGTAATAGTCGACGTCAGCCTCCACGCTGAGTACACCTCCGATGAGGCGACAGCCAGAGCCGTAGCGGATTTTGCCGGAGAAGAAAATCTCAGAATGCACGTCCACGTTTCAGAGACCGGATCGGAGCACGAGGAGTGCAAGGAGAGGCGGCAGGGAAGGACGCCGGTACAATACCTCAGCGACTGCGGAATATTCGACGTGCCGGCCATAGCCGCTCACTGCGTCTGGATAGAGGAAGAGGATCGGGAAATTCTGAAGGAAAAAAACGTGACTGTGGCCACGAACCCGGTGAGCAACCTGAAGCTGGCCAGCGGCGTCTGCGACGTGCCCGCTCTCCTGGAGAAGGGAATCAACGTAGCCATCGGAACTGACAGCGTAGCCAGCAATAACAGCCTAAGCTTTTTGGAGGAGATAAAGACCATGGCTCTTCTGGCCAAGGTGAAGCACATGGATCCTACCCTTATAACTCCGAAGGAAGCCCTCTATGCGGCGACGAGAGGCGGAGCCCTCGCTCAGGGGAGAGACGACTGCGGAATACTTCGGGAGGGAATGAAGGCTGATATTATCGCTTTGAGGACCGACACGCCGGAGATGAATCCGGTGCACGACATGCTGAATAACGTGGTGTACTCAGCCTCTGACGCTGATATCGCCATGACCATGATAGACGGGGAGATAGTCTACATGGACGGAGAGTATAGGAAGCTGGACATGGAGAGGATAAACTATGAGGCGGCAAAGGCCGCAAAGGGGATATTGAAAAGATTATAGGAGAAAAAAATGAGCAGTAAACTGGTAAAAGGCGCAGCCATAATAGGTACGGCCGGCGTCATCGTGAAGGTGCTGGGAGCTTTCTTCCGCATACCTCTTGCCAACTGGATAGGAGATACGGGCATGTCCTACTACGGCTTCGCCTACTCCATATACGGAGCGCTTTTAGTGCTTTCCACAGCCGGCCTTCCCGTTGCCATATCCAGGCTTGTATCGGAGAACATAGCTCAGAAGAAGTACAGAAACGCTCATAAGGTGTTTCGGGTGTCCTTCAACCTGTTGCTGGTAATAGGCATAGTATCCTTTTTGATATGCTTTTTCGGAAGTGGTCTGATGGTTGAGGTTTTCGGAAATCCACAGGCTGCTCTGGCGGTAAGGGCCATTTCTCCTGCCCTTCTGTTCGTGCCTCTCTTTTCAGCGTTCAGAGGGTACTTCCAGGGAAGACAAAACATGCGCCCCACTGCCATATCCGAGGTTACGGAGCAGCTGGTAAGGGTCGCGGTCGGCCTGTCCTTAGCGTGGGTATTTTTGCACGGCGCCTACGAGGAGCCGGAGGTTCAGGCAGCTGCCGGAGCGTCCTTCGGGGCGTCTGCGGGCTCTGTGGCGGGACTGGGAATAATATTCATGATTTACCTTCTGAACAGAAGGGTGATCCATAGAAAAATGGACCTCAATACAGACGCTGTGGATGAGACCGGAGCCATTATAAAGAAGATCGTCATCATAGCGGTTCCTATTATCATAGGAGCCGAGGTGATGCCTGTCATGAATCTTCTGGACACGGCCATAATAATGAGAAGGCTTCAGGCTACAGGATGGACTCTGGAGGAAGCACAGGGAATGTACGGTCTGATCAGCGGGTTCTGCAGTCCTTTGATATCGTTCCCCCAGATATTCACCCAGGCCGTTTCAGTGAGTCTGGTTCCTGCCATAGCAGGCTTTGTCGCCGTCAAAAACCGTCAGAAGATAAAGGAAAACGTAGAGCTTGCATACAGAACCACTATGATCATGGCATTTCCGTGCGCCTTGGGCATGTTCGCGTTATCTGAGCCAATACTGCTCCTCTTATACAGCGCTCAGCCTGAATCGGCCAGGGAAGCGGCGCCGATCCTTCGGGTCATGGCTATAGGAGTGGTGTTCCTCGCCATAGTACAGACCTCTACCGGTGTTCTTCAGGCTGTAGGCAGGCAGACCCTGCCGGTAAGGCACCTTATCATGGGTTGTGTCGCCAAGGGAGTTATCACATACATTCTGGTCGGCGTCGCGGCGATAAACGTAATGGGCGCCGCCATAGGCACGGTCACAGCGTATATCATAGCTATGGCGCTGAACAACAGATCTGTTTACGTTCATACAGGGTGCAGGCAGAACATTTCCCTGACCTACGTAAGGCCGTGCATTTCTGCGGTTATAATGGCAGTCATAGCCTACGGCGCGTATCAGGGACTGGAGGCCCTCACAGGCAGCAACGGCATTTCCACCATTCTCGCCATAGGGGCAGGCGTATTGGTATACGCAGTGCTGATCTTCGTGTTTAAAGCTATAACCTTAGAAGAGCTGCTATCCTTCCCCGGGGGAGAAAGGATAGCAAAGATCGCAGGCCGTTTCGTGAAGTAGGAGGGTGAAATATGCTTAGTGAGTATGCTCGCTTTGAAAAGGCGGGAAAGGATGAGAAGGAAGCCCTGGAAAGGCTCTATGAAATAGTAAAGGTGTTAAGGGCGAAGTGTCCGTGGGACAGCGTTCAAACACACGACAGCCTGCGGACCTGTATGCTGGAGGAAGCCTACGAGGTTGTAGACGCCATAGAGAAGAAGGACTATGATAATTTAAGGGAGGAGCTGGGGGACGTGCTGCTCCAAGTGGTCTTTCACGGGATTCTGGCAGAGGAGGAAGACTTGTTTACACTCACCGATGTGATCAACGAGGAGTGTGAAAAAATGCTTCGCCGCCATCCCCACATTTTTTCAGGGGAGGAAGCAAAAACTGTTGACAAAGCCCTTGAAAAATGGGACAATATGAAAAGTACGGAGCACGGGCAGACGTCTCATACCGATAGACTTAGGAGTGTGCCCGGTGCTTTGCCTGCTTTGATGAAGAGTAGCAAGGTTCAGAGCAGGGCCGCTAAAGCAGGGTTCGACTGGGACAGCATTGATGGAGCTTTAGATAAGGTCGTTGAGGAGCTCGACGAGTTTAAGAGGGCCTATCAGTGGGGAAGCAGGGATCATATCGATGAAGAGCTAGGAGATCTGCTGTTTTCAGTGGTAAATGTGGCAAGGTTCGCGGGAACAGATCCGGAGGACGCGCTGAACAGAGCTACGCGGAAGTTTGTAGAGCGTTTTTCCAAGGTAGAGGATGCCGCGCGTAATGCGGGGAAGACTATGGATTCCATGAGCCTTGCGGATCTGGATGCGTTGTGGGAAAAAGTTAAAAATAAGTGAAAGCTTATTTATATTTCAAGGAGGATTTAAAATGAATAAGGCTGAATTAGTTGCTGCCGTTGCAGAAAAGACCAATTTCACCAAGAAGGATGCTGAGGTTGCTATCAACGCGGTTTTATCGTCTGTTGAGGAAGCGCTTGTAAAAGGGGATAAGGTACAGCTCATCGGATTCGGAACTTTTGAAACCAGAGAGAGAAAAGAGAGAGAAGGCAGAAATCCCAGAGATCCGCAGGGACCTAAGATTAAGATCGCCGCATGCAAAGCCCCTGTATTCAAGGCAGGAAAGGCTCTTAAGGAAGCAGTTAATAAATAAGCCCTTAAATACATGTGCAAGCAGCCTTTTCTCAGGCTGCTTTTTCAATTTCTGACAGCTGCTCCCGGGCAGGGAGGATGGATATCCTATGAGAATAGATAAGTTTTTAAAGAACTCACGGCTGATAAAGCGACGGACCGTGGCGAAGGAGGCCTGCGATCAGGGGCGGGTGTTCGTCAACGATAAGCAGGCGAAGGCCGGAACGGAAGTGGAGATCGGAGATATAATCAGGATTCAGTTCGGAAACAGCTCCGTAACCGCTAAGGTGGCTGCCCTGACCGAAAGCTCCAGGAAAGAAGACGCGGCAGGAATGTACGAAATCGTTGAATAAG
>CAYTYN010000028.1:0-17684 GCA_964442135.1 uncultured Oscillospiraceae bacterium | reverse complement strand
CTCCACCAGATGAATGACTCACACAGTCTGTTGTGTGAGTCATTTTTTAATGTCATAATCTGTGTTCGGCCTGTACCCTGTCCGAATCGGTCAATATCGGAGAGCAGTCCGGCCGCCGCGCCCTTTTCATCAATACCTCTCTGCCAGTATCCGGGCGACGTGAACCCCGCTGGCGGATGCCTGGGACAGAGAATGGGTGACGCCGGAGCCGTCCCCTATGGCGTAAAGGCCCTGCACCGCTGTTTGCAGGTTTTCGTTGACCTCAACCTTGGAATTATAGAACTTTACCTCTACGCCGTAGAGTAGAGTGTCCTCGTTGGCGGTGCCGGGAGCGATTTTATCCAGAGCGTAGATCATCTCTATGATGGAATCGAGCTGGCGCTTTGGGATCACCAGAGAAAGATCCCCTGCCGTGGCGTTTAGGGTGGGCCTAGTGAAGCACTTCTCCATCCGGCGCTGACTGCTTCTTCTGCCCTTTACCAGATCGCCGAAGCGCTGGAGCAGAACTCCTCCTCCCAGCATGTTCGAAAGCCTGGCTATGGACTCGCCGTACTCGTTGCTGTCCTTAAATGGTTCGGTGAATTTGTTGGATACCAGCAGCGCAAAATTGGTGTTCTCCGTATGAAGGCTTTCGTCGGCGTAGCTGTGGCCGTTTACCGTTACGATACCGTTGGTGTTTTCCGATACCACTTCCCCGTAGGGATTCATGCAGAAGGTACGCACTAAATCGTTGTACTGTTTCGTCTTATAGACTATCTTTGATTCGTAAACGTCATCGGTGATGTGCCTGAAGACCTCTGCCGGCAGCTCCACACGGACACCGATATCCACCTGGTTCTTCTTCTGCTCTATGGCGAACTTATCACATATGCCGGAGATCCATTTTGAACCGGAGCGGCCTGTGGCAAGGATGAGATCCCTACAGGCGAAGACATCTCCCTCCGATGAACCTCCCGACGTGCGCACTGAAAATCCGTCATCTGTCCTCTCTACGTCGTCGATGGTGGTGTAGAAGAGCATGTCGATGCTGTCCCTTATGAAATCGTATATCCGTTCCAATATGCGCACGTTCCTGTCAGTTCCCAGATGGCGGACCTTCGCGCTGAGGAGGTGCAGGTCATGCTGAAGGCACTTTGTCTTAAGGTCGGAATTTCCTGTGGAGTAAAGCCTTGCCTCGCTGCCTCCCATGGAGCACAGCACGTCGTCCACGTACTCCATAAGCTCTAAGGCATGCCTCTCACCTACGTATTTATGAAGGTCTCCGCCGAATTCCGTGGTAATGTTGTACTTTCCGTCGGACAAAGTTCCCGCACCGCCGTACCCGTTCATAATGTGGCACGGATTGCACTTTACGCATTTATCCGTTTTGCCGGCTTTGATGGGGCATAGGCGCTTTTCCAGAGGCGCGCCTTTGTCGATCATGAGAACGGAAGCCTTGGAGGCGGATTTTGTCAGTTCGTAAGCCGCGAAAACACCGCCGGCTCCCGCTCCGGCGATTATAATATCATACTTTTTCATGGTTCTCACCTTTTCGAGCCGGAAAATTCCGGCTCCATAGAAAAAGCCCCTTCGACAGACGGGGCGCTTTAGATCTTCGGATTATTATTCCTCTTCTTCGGCCATGATAGAGTCAAACTCCCCGACCACCCGGCTGAAGAGTTCATCGTCCTCAATGTCGATAAGCTCGAACTCGTCGTCGCCTACTTCCTTATATCCGTAGATGTAAACATCGTCGGAATCATCCAGCGGAATGAGGGCAATATATTCGCTGCCTTCGCAGTCGAAGACGCCCATGATCTCACATTCCAATTCGACGCCGTCTTCAAATTCCAAGGTTATGATGTCCACATCCTCCTGAACATAGTTCTTATTTCCTGCCATATTATTCCTCCTGCAGTTAAAGTCAATATCTTACAAAGAGCGCAGCCTCCACGCCCATTTGAATATACCATTTTTACAGCCCTTGCGCAACCGGAAAACCGTCTGTAAGGCAAACTATTTGAAGTAATTCACTATATTTGCGGCGACCTTCTCCGTTATGGACGGAACCTCCGTCAGCTGGGATACGGTGGCCTTTTTTATAGCCTCGACCGTCTTAAAGTGGTTCAAGAGGGCATTCCTTCTGGCCTCTCCCACGCCCGGGACGTCATCTAATACAGAGTGGAGGGTTCTTTTATTTCTCAGGCTCCGGTGATAGTCTATGGCGAAGCGGTGCACCTCCTCCTGAATGGCGCCGCAGTATTTGAACAAAACAGGCCGCTCCCTCAGGTCTAACTCCCTGCCGTCGGCGAAGACTATACATCGGGTTCTGTGGCTGTCGTCCTTGGCCATGCCCACTACGGGAATTTGGAGGTTCATAGCGGCAAGAACCTTTTGGGCGGCTGTGACCTGTCCCTGTCCTCCGTCCATGAAAATGGCGTCGGGAATTACCCCAAAGGCAGGATCGCCCTCCTTGGCTCTCTTGAACCTGCGGTAGAGCATCTCCTGCAGACTGCCGTAGTCGTCAGGGGCTTCCACTGTCTTTATCTTAAACCGGCGGTAATCCTTCCTGACCTTTTTGATGCCCTCGAATACCACCATGGCGCCTACGGAATCCACTCCGTTGGTGTTGGAAATATCGTAGGCCTCGATCCGGTACGGACCCTCCTTAATCCCTTCATCGAGCCGGATTCCGGTTCCTTTAAGAACCATGCTTACCTCCCGGCTCAAGGCCGCCTCCTTGTCCCTGTTAGCCTGTGCCTTGTCGGCGAGGGTCTTCACCATCTCAATTACGTCACTTTGGGCAAGAGACAGGAGCTCCTTCTTGTTCCCCTTTTGAGGCACGAATATCCTGACCCTTCTGCCCTGACCGCTTAAAAAATCCTGAAGAAGCTCATTTTCGGGAAGCGGAGCTTCCACCAAAATCTCAGGAGGCACCTGCGCCCACCGGCTGTAATACTGCTTAATGAACTCGGCCGTGATCTCTTCCCTTCCGTCGACCTCTGCGCTTTGAACCTGAAAGGTCTCCCTGCCCGAAAGCTTTCCGTCTCTGACGGTGAAAAGCACTACGAAGGAATTCTTTTCGTCTTTTACCGTAAGAACCACATCCAGGTCTTTATCGCTTATCATTGTGACCCGCTGCTTTTCCCCTATGGACTCAGCTGCCGCGATGTAATCCCTGTACAGAGCCGCATCCTCATACCTCATGGCGTCTGAGGCCTCCTCCATCAGATCGTTCAAATGCCTGATCAGTGGCTTTTCCCGACCGCTGAGAAATTCCACAATCTTTTCAACGTCAGCCATGTACCGTTCTCTGTCCGCCTTGCCCGTACAGACTCCTGTACACTTTTTAATGTGGTAATTGAGGCACGGCCTGTGACCCGGGGGAAACTCTGTGAGGGAGCACCTCTTCAGGGAGTATATATCGTTCATCAGATCCACTATGAGATTCACCGCTCCCGCATCGCTGTAGGGGCCGAAGTACTTGTCGCCGTCCTTTTTTATGAGACGAGTCTTTACCACTCTGGGATAATCCTCGGAGGCGGTCACCTTAATGTAAGGATAGGTTTTGTCGTCTCGCAGGAGGACGTTGTACTTAGGCATGTATTTTTTTATCAGGTTGTTCTCCAGAATCAAAGCCTCCATCTCAGTAGCGCAGGTTATATACTCAAACTCCGCTATATGAGACACCATGGCCCTCACCTTCGGATTCGAATTAGCCGATGCTTGAAAGTACTGGCGCACCCGATTCTTTAGAGACACCGCCTTGCCCACGTAAATCACCTGGCCCAGCTCGTCCTTATGCATATAAACTCCCGGGCAGTCCGGGAGTTTTTTTAGATTTTCCTTTATATCGAACATTAAAGCCGCCAGCCTCTCTCTCTTTCTTCCTGCTCTCGGCGGAGTTCCTCCATTGCCATTGCCCTGACTCTCGTCCTGTGAAGCTTCCTCCTCCTTCGGCGAGCTCTAAACCTCAATATTTCTATAATCATAAACCCTAAGAACAGTATACCGGCTACGATTCCTCCTATGATGGTGGCCCTGTTGGAAATTCCAAAGTAGGATAGCACCCATCCCTCCTCAATGTCTTCTCCTGCGATAAGCTCCACTTCGTTTACCAGCTCACCGGCCACGAAAATCCTGTAGGTGCCTACAACATCTCCCTCTTTCACCGGCGCGGTGAGGTCGTCGTCAAAAACTGCTTCGCCGTTTATGAGGGATTCCGACCCTCCCACAGGAAGATATGCTATGCCGTCCTCTGCGGCAAAGGCTTCAACCTGGGTTACCGCTCCGTGGCGCACCCTTACGCTACCTGCCGAATCACCTTCCTCGATTACCGTAACGCCTTGAATGTTTTCCTCGGCGTACTCTATTAAGGTGAGAACGTCTTCAGCCCGATCGTCTATATTATCACCTAAGACGATGATGATAAGCCTGAGGCCGTCCTTCTCGTAGGCAGCCGCAATGGTGCAGTTACCGTCATCCCAGTATCCCGTCTTCGCTGCTATTACCCCGTTAGAACTGTCTTCTAAGAGCTCGGTGTGTTCCTCCAGCTCCCGCTCCTCGCTGACGTTGGTGGCTTCTATGGTATACTCCTCAGTTCCCGCTATCTCCGTTACAGTCTCGTCGCTGAAGGCCAGCTTGGCTATGCTGAGGAAGTCCAATGCCGTGGTGTAGTGGCTGTCTATGTCGTTGGAAAGACCGGAGGGGTTGTCAAAATGTGTGTCCGTGCATCCGATATTCTTCGCCGTGGTGTTCATCAGCTCTACAAAATCAGCAACCGTTCCGGACACAGCCTCAGCAAGGGCGTATGCCGCGTCGTTTCCCGAAGCAATCAAGGCTCCGTAGAGAAGGTCCTCCACACTGATCTCCTCCCCTTCCTGCAGGTATATGGTGCTTCCCCCTTGGGCAGCAGCCTCCGCGCTGACCGTCACCATCTGGTCCATGGGAAGATTCCGAACGGCAAGAAGAGCCGTAAGCAGCTTGGTAATGCTGTACGGCTTCATCCTGGCGTTTTCATTCTTGGAATAGATGATCTCTCCTGTATTCTCGCAGTAGACTATAGCGCTTTCCCCTGATATGGAAGGCTCCGAAGAATCACCCTCATCGGCATAGGCGTATATGATCGCCGTAGCCAAACTGCTCAGAACCATTCCCCCTATTATCATCACTACGAGAATCTTCTTAAACAGATCTCTTTTTTTGCCTTTGTTTCTTTTATCTCTTTTTTTACCCTTATCTCCTCTTTTGCCCATGTCTCCTCTTCCCTGCGGATGCCGGTTTTCCCCGATCGGACTACTTTCCGAAGAAATAGTCGGCCATCTCGTATCCGTTCTCGAAAAATCTCCCCTTTTCACCGGAGGTCTCGCAAAAACGCCTGCTCTTATCCTCCGGTTTTTCATCAGTGCTGTCGTAAATCACATAGGAAACCGGAGTGGACGAATGGGTTCTGATGGCGATAGGCGTTCTGTGATCAGGAACTACCAGCACCTTATAATCTACGCCGTCCGACTTAAGAGCCTCCACCACAGGCTTTATAATCCTCTGGTCTATGAGATTCAAACATGTCAGCTTTCCGTCAAGATCTCCCTGGTGGGAGCACTCGTCCGGCCCTTCTACGTGAATGTAAACGAAATCCTTTCCGCTTCGGAATTCTCTTATGGCCGCGTCGGCCTTACCCTCATAGTTGGTGTGTATGGTTCCGGTTGCTCCCTCCACGTCAACAGAGGAAAGCTTAGCGCAGATGGCTATGCCCTTGATCAAATCTACGGCGCTGATAGCCGTCCCCTTCAGCCCGTACTTTTCGTAAAAGGGCGAAAGCTGAGGCTTCTTTCCCTGACCCCATATCCAAAGAGTGTTGGCAGGGTTAAGGCCTCGGGCGATTCTGTCCTTATTTACCGGATGATCCTTCAAAATCCCGTAGCTCTTTTTCATCATGTCGGCCAGCTCTTCCGAGCCCTCTCCCTGAGGCATGTAGTCGCCGCATCGCCTTCCCAGTATGTCGTGAGGCGGCGTCAGGGTCATGGCCGTGGTTCCTCCGTGAATGATGAGACAGTGGCGGTAACTGGTTCCTGTGCAAAATTCTCTTCTCTCGTCGGCGAAGGCTTCATTTACCGCTTTTATAAGCTGATCCGCCTCCTCCGTGGTGATATCTCCCGCACTGTGATCCTTTACGATGAGATCCTCGTAATCTCCTTCTCCGTCCAGAGTTATAATATTAGCTCTGAACGCCACGTCGTCGTCAGCCAGCTCTATGCCTATGCTGGCAGCCTCTAAAGGTGATCTTCCCGTAAGGTAAACGGAAGGATCGTAACCCATCACAGAAAGATTGGCCGCATCGCTTCCCGGTGAAATCCCCGGCGGTACGGTTCTGACCATGCCAACCTCTCCGCGGGCCGCTAAGCTGTCGGTATACGGCATATCAGCAACGTCAAGAGGGCTTTTCCCCCCGAGAGCTTCTATTTTATCATCCCCGGCTCCATCGGGTACTACTACCAAATATTTCATTACTGGTTCGCCTTCCTGAATTCCTCCATGAATTCTATGAGTTTATCTACACCCTCTTCAGGCATAGCGTTATATATGCTGGCTCTCATACCTCCTATGGTTCTGTGGCCGGCCAAGTTAACAAGACCTTTCTTCTTCGCTTCGGTTTCGAACTTCTTGTCAAGGGCATCGTCCCCCGTTACGAACACTACGTTCATTAAGGATCTGTCCTTTTCCTTTACGGGAGCCTTATAGAAGCCGCTCTTATCTATGTAACGGTACAGCTTATCGGCCTTTCTCACATTTATCTCGTGTATGGCTTTAACTCCGCCTATCTTCTTGAGGTATTTAAACACTTCTCCCGCAACGTGGATGGAGAAGCAGGGCGGAGTATTGTACATTGAAACGCCGTCGGCGTGGATCTTATAGTCTAAATACAGCGGAGTGTCCGGCTTGGCGAAGCCGATTAGATCCTCTCTGATTATGACGATGGTCACCCCTGCCGGTGCAATGTTCTTCTGCGCTCCCGCGAATATGAGCCCGAACTTGGTAACGTCGATTTCCTCGCTGAGTATGCAGCTGGACATGTCGGCAACCAGAGGGATATCGCCAGTATCCGGTATATATGAGTAGTGGTTTCCGTATATGGTTTCGTTATAGCAAATGTGTATATAATCGGCATCCTCTCTGAAGTCTTCCTTCTTCACATCCGGAACGTACGTATAGGTTTCGTCCTCTGAGCTGGCTACGATTTTAATGTCGCCGAACTTTTTAGCCTCCTTAGCGGCGCTCTTAGACCAGGAGCCTGAAACGATGTAATCGGCCTTTCCCGATTTTCTGAGCAGGTTCATCGGCACCATTGAAAACTGAAGTGTTCCGCCGCCCTGTAGAAACAAAACCTTGTAGTTGTCAGGGATGTTCATCAGCTCCCTCAGATCCGCTTCCGCGTCCTCAATTATTTCGATAAACTCGGTAGATCGGTGACTCATTTCCATTACCGACTGCCCGCATCCGTGGTAA
Source organism: uncultured Oscillospiraceae bacterium (assembly GCA_964442135.1). Lineage (GTDB taxonomy): Bacteria > Bacillota > Clostridia > Peptostreptococcales > Anaerovoracaceae > Avanaerovorax. Next base: position 10,199 of record CAYTYN010000028.1, on the reverse strand, counting down.
CTGATCAGGTTATCTCCCGCCTCCTTCAATACCTCAAGGGGCAGTATGGATGGTCCTGCTGAAAAGTTGTACACCCTATTCTCGTATTTCATTTCTCTTCCTCCGCTCTTTCAATTGGTTCCTCAGGTCTCTGAGGCTCTCTGTTTAATATTGAATTATAAAAATTTCTTAGATTATAACACCTCGCTTGTTGAAAGTAAAGGAATTCGGTGCTATAATTTCGCTGAACGTTCACGAAAATCGTTTTCGCCGGAAATCGAATTTTGTGCTCTTAGCAAAATTTCCACACTTTATGCTGCATTTTTTTAGGAGGTACCACAAAATGTACAACATTGCAACTTTAAATAAGATATCACCGGTAGGATTGGAATCACTTACGGATAAGTATACTATCACTGACGACGTCTCCTCTTGCTGCGGCATAATCGTCCGCAGTGCCGACATGCACGAGATGGAATTCGAAAAAGAGCTCCTTGCCATAGCCAGAGCCGGTGCAGGGGTAAATAACATTCCAACAGATAAGTGCGCTGATAAGGGCATCGCTGTCTTTAACACTCCGGGAGCCAACGCCAATGCGGTAAAGGAGCTGGTCATCGCAGCGCTGTTTTTGGCCGCCAGAAACATCCCCAAAGGCATAGCATGGGTATCCGGCCTGTCCGGAGACGACGTTTCCAAGCAGGTGGAAAAGGGCAAGGGTCAGTTCGCCGGAACCGAAATCGCCGGCAAAACCATAGGCGTAGTAGGTCTGGGCGCCATCGGCGCCATGGTGGCCAACGCCGCTTCCGCTCTCGGAATGAACGTGATCGGATACGACCCGTATCTTTCCGTCCCCGCCGCACTCAGACTGCTCCCGTCGGTTGGAATCCGCAGCGACCTGAAGGAGCTCCTCAGGGAAAGTGATTACATTACGCTGCACCTTCCTGCGATGGACTCCACTAAGGGAATGTTCAACGAGGATATTCTCTCTTCAGTTAAGTCCGGCGCAGTTCTCCTGAACTTCTCCCGTGATAAGCTGATGGATGAGGACGCCCTTGTCAAGGCTTTGGACGGCACCCTCTCCCAAGATCCGTCCCTGGGGAAGATCTCCAAATACGTAACTGACTTCACATCTCCCAAAATTCACGGCCGCCCTGACGTAATTGCCCTCCCGCATCTGGGAGCCTCCACCGCAGAGGCCGAGGACAACTGCGCCGCTATGGCAGCACGTCAGCTTATGGACTACGTAGAAAACGGCAACATCGTGAACTCGGTTAACTACCCTGCTGTTTCCCTGGGCGCCATCGCTCCCGGCGAAACAAGAGTTGCTGTAGTGACTAAGGATGAACCGGATCCGGTTAAGCTGGCTACAGCTATGTTCGCAGATAACAAAATCAAGGCCGCCGCAGGCGGCGTCCGCCCTTCTTCGGACGGTTCCGCTCTCTACGGATACGCCCTCCTGAGCTTGGGAGAGCCGGTATCCTCCGTTCCAAAGGCTGATGGAGTGGTACGAGTAAGGGTTTTGCAGGATATGTAGATGTAATCAGCAGAAAGCAGCCCGCGGAGAACCGCGGGCTGTGCTGTTTATGCCGAGCTGAAGGCGGAATATAAACCTGAGTTTGGCTAAAATAAGCATTTCCGCGCTAAAAGCCAAAAAGTTTGGTCAAATGCAGGTTTTCACGTACCCGAAACCAAACTGAAATAGCTGAAAAACAGCATAAAATTGACATATTTTCTCTGTTATGCCATGTGTTGGCAATTCTTTATTGGCTTTTTCACGAAATTCTGCCGGAATAGCCAAACAAAATTGGCTTTTTACCATAAAGCCAAACTCACATTACCCTCTTTACGCTAATTGCAGGAATCGGAAAACCCTATTGCCTCAGTCAGAATTGCATAGGGTTTCCGTCAATAAGTCTCCCTAAAGCAGCCATCTCTTCCATAATCAATACCCTCGCCTGAGAGGGCAAATAGATGGGTCTTTTCTCTTGCCCCGCCGTTTAACTAAAACTCCCTTATAGCCTTCCTAAGCTCCTCTCCGTCATTTATCCGGTTCACCGCTCCTCGAAGAGCCGCGCTTCCCGGAACGCCCTTCAGATACCATCCTACGAATTTCCTCATCTCCCGAACAGCGCCGTACTCACCCTTGAGAGCTACCATCATGTCCAGCTGCTCCACCATGATCCTCTTCTTTTCCTCCAAGGTGGGCTCCTCATATTTCTCACCCTTCCATGCGGCGATCAGCTCGGAGAATATCCACGGCTTTCCCATAGCGGCCCTTCCTACCATGACGAAATCGCACCCGGTCGTATTCATCATGGCCAGAGCCGATTTTCCGTCTGTCACATCCCCATTACCTATGACGGGAATCTTTACAGCCTTTTTCACGTCTCCGATCACGTTCCAGTCCGCCTTACCTGAGTAATACTGTTCCCGCGTCCTTCCGTGGACAGCGACTGCGGAGGCTCCTGCCGCCTCTGCGGCCTTAGCCGCTTCCGGGGCGTTTACACTGTCCGAATCAAAGCCTGCCCTGAGCTTAACCGTTACAGGCTTTGAAGTGGCGTCCGTCATGGCCTTCACTATGTCGTATATCAGATCGGGATTCTTCATGAGAGCACTTCCCTCTCCGTTTTTCACTACCTTTGGCACCGGACAGCCCATATTCACATCCAACATGACATTGTCCCTGCCCTCCAGCTCTCCGGCCGCATACGCCATGATCTCCGGCTCACTTCCGAATATCTGGTACGCCGTAGGCCCCTCGTCCTCATATGTGTAAAGGAGCTGCTCCGTTTTCTTATCGCCGTAGTACAGGCCTTTAGCGCTCACCATTTCCGAATAGACTAAAGCAGCCCCGAACCGCCTGCAAAGCCTGCGGTAAGGGGCGTCTGTAACTCCGGCGAGGGGAGCTGCAAAAAAAGGGTTTTCAAACTCTATGTTTCCTATTTTCAGCATCCGATTCCTTCCTAAACCTCCGGTGATTCACTTTTCGCCTTCTTGGGAGCCTTCCTGTTCTTTTCGTATATTATCTCAAGGCCCTCCAGAGTGAGCATTTTATCCACGTGATCTATACAGTCCACACCGCTGTCTATGAGGGAAGAAAAGCCTCCGGTGGCCACCACCAGCGGTTCCTTATCGTCACCGCATACGGCCTTAAGCTCCTCCTTCATTTTCCTTACGATGTAGTCCACCATGCCCATGTGACCGTACACCAGACCCGACTGCATGCTCTGTATCGTGTTCCGGCAGATAACGACTCCCGGCTCATCCAGCTCTACCTTAGGGAGCTTGGAGGTCTTTTCAAAGAGCGCCTCCGAGGTTATCTTCAGCCCCGGAGCTATGGTGCCGCCCAGATATTCTGCCTTATCTGTCACCGCGCAAAAGGTGGTGGCAGTACCGAAATCCAATATGACCAGCGGGCCGCCGTATTTATGGTACGCCGCTACGGCGTTAACTATCCTGTCCGCGCCCACCTGCTTCGGATTATCGTATTTCACTATGAGTCCGGTCTTTATCCCCGACTCCACTACGATAGCCCTCTTGTTGAAATATTTCACGGAAAGGTGCTGAAGAGTAAAGAGCATGGAAGGCACTACCGTGGAAATGATAATATCGTCGACATCCTCCATCTTCAACCCCTCGAACTGAAACAGCTGATTAACGATCATTCCGTATTCATCAGTGCTCTTGTCCGTGTCCGTCTCTATACGCCAGTTAGTGAGCAACTGTCTGTCTCTGAACACTCCGAGTACGATGTTGCTGTTACCGACGTCAAATGCTAATAACATATGGTCTCCTTTTTAGTTAACTACACGCTCAAGCCGCTTAAGGGCCAGAGCGATGGTAAGTCCCGGAATTACTCTGTTTCCGGTGATTTCCGCTCCGAGAACTTCGTTGATCTTCTTCAGCCTGTACTGCACTGTGTTGGTGTGGATGCCCATGAATTCCGACGTCTTTCCGCTGTTCATGCCTGCGTCCAGCACGAAGGTCTCCAGAGTATCCAAGAGCTGACGGGCCTTATTTTCCCCCATCTCCTTGTTGAAGGGCTCCAGAAGCTCAACGTAATTCTTCTTTATGTATCCTCCCTGCACCTGTATGTTGATGCAGTTGGAAGACAGAACCAGTTCATATTTGGTAAATACCCGCTTATACGGGAAAACGCTCTCTACGAAGGTCCATGTCTCGGAGATCAGCTTAAAGGCGTCTGCGGCTCCTTCGATCCCGTCAATGCCTGTACAGTGGAATATTCTTACTCCCTTGTTCCCCTCCTTCAACCTGTCGTACAGCTTAAGGCATGTCAGCTTGCCGCTGTTTTCCTCTCCGTCCCCGGCGCTTTTCATCACTACGCCGTAGATTTCCTCTCCTTCAAGGACTCTGAGAACATCGAATTTCTCTTCGTCCTCAAAGGGTGAGATTATGTTGTCGCACTGAACGCTGTCCATACCCTTAGCGTAAAACACGCTGACCAGAGATGAAGGTTCAACGTTCATCTCATCCTTAAGGGAGTAGGCGAGAGACTTATTCCCCCTCATGAGAGCCTTGATGAACTCAGTCTTCACGTCTCTTTCAGGAGTGAACTTCCACATTCCGGCGGCCAGCTCCATTATCTCCGCCAGCTTGGTAAGCTCCCCTGCGGAGTAGTTATCCTCGTTATCCACTATGAGCATGAAATACTTCTCGCTGCCGATATTTATGGTTCCCCAGTAGGTGAGGACGCCGTCCACATCTACCATGGAGTAAATCCCTGATTTTTCAGGCTGTCTTTCCTTTATCTTCCTTACGGCGTCAGACACCGTGATACGGTGCCTGGTCTCTATGACGAGGATGGGATTAAAGTCCTTAGAGAGGAGAACCGCCTGGAATTCGTTGTTGACGGCAGCTTCCCGCAGAGCCGTCTGAAAGCTGGTGTATTTTTCAAAATTCAGCAGGTGGTATATAGTATTGTTAATGAGGCTGTTCTTGAAATTATCCCCGTAGAGGATCTTGTCCATTACCTGCTCTATGGCATCTGAATACTCGCTGTCGTTTCCGTTAGGTATTAGAATCAGCGGAAGTGCCATAGATTCCGCCACCTCCAGGATATCTGCGTCAGCCGCCGTTATCCCGTTTTTGGCGTGAAACAACACCAGTGCGCTTATGCCGCATTTTGCCAGCTCTCTCACTACATCAGCCTGGAGGGACTCATTTCCTTTCATTCCGTAAAATGAGGTGAGCACCATCTGCTCTCTGACGCCGTTGTTTTCGACGGCCGTCTTCAGGTCTACCGCATCAAGTACCGACACGGAGCGCACCCTGTTAGAAAGCCCTCGTTTTCCGGCCGAAACTATGGATGGATTGAATGCATCCAGCTTCAGGCAATCGCTCACTGTAATTTTCATCTTACAAAACACCTCCGAATCCGCAGGTTACTTCCCTCCGTCACTGCCCCGGCCGCTTCACTTCTCGTCTCCTTCGCCGCTGTCCTCTTCTCTGTCAGCATCCTCATCTTTACTGCCATACCTATAGCTCTCGGTAAGAGGCCTCGCCAGCACGTTGTCAGTATCGTCACTCATGTAATCTGTGTCGTACTTCGCCAGCTCAGCTTTAAGCCTCTCTTCCTCCTCCTTGCGGAGACGTTCGTTCTCAGCAGCTTCTTCAGCGTTTCTCCGTCTGATCTTCTCCTCCTGCTCTCTCACCTGGGCAGCCAGTCCCTCGGCATCTATTTCTCCGGTGTACAATGCTTCGAACTGTTCTCCGTCTAAGGTCTCCACGGCAAGGAGCGCCTGAGCGACTCTATCAAGCCTTTCCATGTTCTCGCTTATTATCTTCTTAGTATCGTCAAAAGCGCTGTCTACAATGCGCCGGATCTCGTGATCTATCTCAGACGCCACGTTCTCAGAGAAGTTCTGCCTGGTAGAGAAGTCTCTTCCCAGGAATACCTCGTCTGAGCTGCTGTAGTTCACCGGCCCGATCTTCTCGCTGAAGCCGTACTTGGTAACCATGTCTCTGGCTATTTCCGTAGCTCTCATAATGTCGTTGCTGGCTCCCGTGCTGATGTCATCTAAGGTCAGAAGCTCGGCGACACGTCCTCCCAAGAGATGCCTTATGGCGTTTATCATTCTTCCCTTGGTCTCGTAAGCCTTATCCTTCTCGGGAAGCTGCATGGTGAAGCCCCCTGCCATACCTCTCGGTATGATGGTTATCTGATGCACCGGATCAGATCCCGGAAGACTCCTCATGACTATAGCGTGTCCCGCTTCATGATATGCTGTAAGCCTTCTCTCTTCTTCGCTTATGACTCTGCTCTTCTTCGCCGGTCCGGCGATAACCTTCGTAGTGGCTTCTTCTATTTCCTCCATCCTTATCTTACGTCCGTTTCTGCGGGCAGTAATAAGGGCGGCCTCGTTCAAAAGGTTTTCCAAATCAGCCGGGGTGAATCCGGGAGTCCGTCTGGCGATTATCTCCGGCGACACCTCGTCCGCCAAAGGCTTGTCCTTGGAATGGACTCTGATTATCTCCTCACGCCCCTTCACATCAGGCACACCTATTACGATCTGACGGTCGAACCTTCCCGGTCTCAAAAGAGCCGGATCCAACACGTCCGGTCTGTTGGTAGCGGCTAAGATTATTATGCCGGAGTTTTCTCCGAATCCGTCCATCTCCACGAGGAGCTGATTAAGGGTCTGCTCCCTTTCATCGTTTCCGCCTCCCAGACCTGCGCCTCTCTTACGTCCCACAGCGTCGATCTCGTCTATGAACACTATACAGGGCGCGTTTTTCTTAGCCTGATCGAACAGGTCGCGGACTCTGGACGCTCCCACGCCTACGAACATTTCCACAAAGTCGGATCCGCTTATGGTGAAAAACGGCACTCCCGCCTCTCCTGCGGCAGCTCGAGAAACATAAGTCTTTCCCGTTCCCGGAGGGCCTACGAGAAGCACTCCCTTGGGGATCCTGGCGCCTACCTCTTTATATTTTCTCGAGTCCTTCAGGAAATCCACTATTTCCATCAGCTCTTCTTTTTCTTCCTTAAGACCGGCTACGTCGTCAAAGGTTATCCTCTTCCCATCTCCCTTATACAGTCTGGCTTTACTCTTTCCGAAGGAAAAGGCCTTGCCGTTGCCTCCCTGGTTCATCATGAGATAGAACAGGAAGCCCAAAGCTACTACCATGATAATGGTAGGAAGCAGGCTCAAAATCACCGACGTAGACCTCGGCGTATCTGTTTCCAGCTCCAGAGTGCCGGCTTCCATCTGAGGGAAGATATACGTCTGTTCCAGATAGCTGATCTCTGTCAGATAAGGCGCGTAGGCATATACAATCTCGACGGCCGCTCCGCTGTCCTCATCACTCTGGGTCTGCCTCAGGGTTCCCGTCAGCCTGGTGTCAGTTATATTTATCTTAGAGAATTTCTCCTCTGCAAGATATTCGGTGAAGGTGGAAAAGCTCACCTGTCTCTCCACTCCTTCACTGCTCCCTCTGTAGTACATAGCCGCCGTTACTATCACAGCGAATATTACCAGATATATGGTTATATTCTTAGTAAATCTCTTCAATGTGGTCTATTCCTCCTATTATTAACAGCTACTAAAACCAATCTCGGTAATTTGTTATATATCACAAAACAGCCACAATATTGTATCATAACACTGTGTTTATTTCAATATCAATGACCTTTTTTGTGCTCTCATCCGATTTATATCCGGCTGTATACCTGACATTTTTATCATCTATCACTACAGCCAGAACTTCTCTTCCGCAGGCGGTCACCTTTACCCGATCCCGTCTGCCCTTCGGCACCTTCATGTCAACCAGAAGATCCTGAATTTTCTTCCTGCCTCCCCCTTTTATCCTGATGAAGTCCCCCGGCAATCTGTCTCTGATCTCGACTCTGTCTTCCCAGCCTTTGCCGAAAACCGCTTCGGCTTTTTCAGCATCGCACCGGCACGGCTCGAATTCGGTCAGGACCTTCCTCTCATCCTCTCCGGATTCACAGGCGAACCTTACGTGATCATAGACTCTGGCCATGTAGTAGCCGTGGGGAAGATCCGCTCTCGTCGACGGACTATCGCTCCTTAGAATTTCCTCCAGAGCTTGGTAATGGGGTGCGGCCAGATCCTGTTTCAGGCCTAACCGGCTGAAAGCCGCAGCCATCACCCGGCTTCTCACGGCTCTGTGAAGTCCTCTCAAGGCTTCTCCGTCCAACAGTATACTGTTTTTTTCTTCCTCTAACGTGTGGTCTCGGAGAAAATTCCCCGCACATCTTCTGAAATAATCCCTGTCCGCCGCAGCCGACGCTCCAAGCCGTAAAACTGCCTTTCGGATTTCCCTGTTGAATTTTTCCTCCATGAATGGGAGGAGCAGGTGCCTTATTCTGTTGCGGGTGTACTCGGTCTCTGCATTGGTATGATCTATTCTGGGCTTCAGTCCCGCCTCCTCGCAGTATTCCCATATTTCCTTCTTGCTGACCTTTAGGAGGGGCCTGATCACAGTATTGCCGTGCTCATCCTTCCTTAGAATGCTAATGCCTGAAAGGCCGTCCGTCCCCGTTCCCCTCATAATCCGAAAGAGCACGGTCTCCACCTGGTCGTCGGCGTTTTGAGCCACGGCTATGCGGATTTTGTCCCTGGGCACCCCGGAAGATACCAGCTCCTCCGCTGCTGCGGCGAAGCAGTCGTATCTGATTGCTCTTCCGGCTTCCTCGTCGGTCATGGCATTTTCCTCTGCAAAGGCGTGACAATCCACCGCGAAAGACGAACACTTGACACCTCTCTCTTTGCAAAGGTTTTCCACATAGGCCTGATCCTCTTCAGCCGCGCCCGGGCGGAGCTTGTGGTTCACGTGTACCGCCGACAGGGTGAATCCTATTTCTTTCGCCGCTTTTTCCAAAACGTCAAAAAGACACACGGAATCAGGGCCTCCTGAAAGGCCTAAGATAACGTAATGTCCTTTTTCAATGAGCTCGTATTCTCTTATAGTGTTTAAGATAATCTCTTCAACCATTTCATCGTCAATTATCAATCTACTTGTCCGGCTTCAGCCTCCCGTCGTTGTAGTGCTTCCTGCACAGGGACACGTACATGTCGTTTCCTCCGATCACTACCTGCTCCCCCTGTTTGACGAATTTACCGTCCACAAGCCTGGCGACCATAGTGGCCTTCCTTCCGCACCAGCAGATTGTCTTTATTTCTTCGATTTTGTCCGCGTACACCAGCAGGTAGTACGATCCTTCGAACAGGTCATTCTTGAAATCATTCTTCAGTCCATATGCCAGCACCGGTACATTGAAGCTGTCCACTATCTCCACCAGTTCAAGAACGTGATGCTTCTTCAGAAACTGGCACTCATCCACCAGCACGCAGTCTATCGGGCGCCGTTCGTTCTCCCGAATAAACAGCTCCAGAATATTGGTATCGTCGTTTATGGCTATAGCGTCCCTCTGTATCCCTATGCGGGATGTGATTATCCCTTCACCGAACCTGTCGTCCACAGAAGGGGTCAGGGTCATTACTTTCTTTCCCCTCTCCTCGTAGTTATAAGCCACCTTTATCAGTTCTATGGATTTTCCAGCGTTCATGGTGCTGTACCTGTAGTATAGCTGCGCCATATGCTCCGTCCTTTCAAATTTACGATTACACTGTATTATACCATCATATTAAATCTTTGACATCTAAATTTTCACATTACCATACATATCTATGGCAGCAGCCTATACCGAAACCCTTTCGATGTGATAAAATATATTTTAACGACAATGACCCTATCAGAGGAGCTACTATGAAAAGCGAAAGAAACGACAGGCCGTACCTGGTTACATCAGAAAGAGGCCTGTGCCTTAAACAGGGAAGTCTGATTCTCCTTCCTGATTTCGAGGATATGATTCCCAGACTTCTTCCTAATAATCTTAACGGAGAGGTTATAGTGAAAGCCGCTCGTTTTAAGCATATGACCGGTTCCCTCATCGCAGTGGACGCTACGGCAGGTCTCGGTGAGGATTCTCTCCTCCTGGCGGCCTCAGGCTTTACAGTTCACATGTACGAAAAAAACCTGATTATCGCCGCCCTTCTCCGTGACGCCCTTAGCCGCGCCCGACTTTCGGATAATGAGCTCCTTTCCGCGGCGGCTTTCCGCATTAGCCTTCACCGTGAGGATAGCATCCCAGCTATGAAGGACCTGGATTATTCACCTGACGTAGTGATTTTGGATCCCATGTTCCCCCGACGGCAGAAATCAGGCCTTATAAA
>CAYTYN010000027.1:0-18689 GCA_964442135.1 uncultured Oscillospiraceae bacterium | reverse complement strand
GACAGCTTATAACAAAATGACGGGAAAGGAGTGATGAGATGAAAGGTGTTTTGGAAAAGGCAGAAGCAATTAAAGCGCAGATCATTGCTGATCGGGAAGCGCTGCATCAGATGCCGGAGGTGGGCGTATATACGCCGAATACGGCAGCTTATGTAAAGAGCCGCCTGACAGAGCTGGGCATCGAGTATAAAGACTGCGGCATTCATTCGGCGCAGGAGCGGGAAAAGATGCTGAAAATAGGTTACGGTGACGCGCCGGAATCAACAGGCGTTGTCGGCGTGATCGGCAGGGGCGGACCGTGTATATTGCTGAGAGCGGATATGGACGGACTGCCGATGGAGGAGACGACAGGACTTGCGTTTGCCTCCAAAAACGGCAATGCCCATTCGTGCGGCCATGACGCTCACGCGGCTATGCTTTTAGGAGCGGCGAAAATTCTTAAAGATATGGAGGACGAACTGAAAGGAACTGTCAAGCTTATGTTCCAGCCGGGTGAAGAAATGGGATACGGCTCAAGAACTATGGTTGATGACGGACTTTTGGAAAATCCGAAGGTTGATGCTGCGATGGCGCTTCACGTAGCGCCTCAGGCAGAAGTGGGGAAGCTGACGTATTCTCCGAGCGTATCGTCGGGGGCAATGGGTACGTTTATCATAAAGATTCATGGCAGCGGGGGACATTCCTCTGAACCGCAGAAAACCATTGATCCGGTCAATATTGCCAATCAGCTCTGCGGCGCGCTCAATATGCTGATTCCGAGAGAAGTTGATCCGGAAGCGTTTGCCACGATGACCGTCGGCGCTCTCAACGGCGGAAAGGCTTCGAATATTATTCCGGACACGGCGGAAATCATGGTTTCCTTCAGAACCCTGAGTCCTGAGGTTTACGACCATCTGATGACGCGTATTCCTGAGCTTATTGACCATTACGTGAAAGGGTGGCGGGGAACTTATGAGACGGTCATCCTGAAAACACCCAGTACGGTATGCGACCCTGAATTTTCGGCAGAGGTTGTGCCGTTTGTGGAAGAAATTGTCGGCAAGGACAATGTCAATTCTGTGCCGCCGATGAAAAGCGCGGAGGATTTCGGCTATGTAACCCGTGAAGTGCCCGGATTTTTCGCGTTTATGGGCGCCGGCTCACCGGAAGGTTATCCGCTGCACAATCCGGGGATGATACTTGATGAGCGAGCTTTTCCGATCGGCAGCGCGATTCTTGCGAACTGTGCTGTGGAATGGCTGAAAGTACATGCGTAAGCTGCGAAAATATGATTTAATATGATTTAGAGAAAGAAGGAAGAACTATGAGCAGTCCGGAAAAGAAGAAAAAAGGATTCCAAATGCCTCATGTGTATTTGGTTATTCTCGTTTTAATGCTTTTCGTCACGATATTGACCTATGTTGTACCGGCCGGCGTTTATGAGCGCGTCGACGGGGCAATCGACCCTGACACGTATACAAGAATCGAGCAGACTCCGGTATCCTTTATGCAGTTCTTTACCGCGATTCCGCAGGGGTTTGTTGAGAGCGCCAGCATTATCGGCTGCGTATTGCTGATTAGCGGCTGTATCCAGGTCATCAATATGACAGGTACTTTTTCCGCGGGAATTCAGGCGATGGTCAAAAAGGCCGGGGGCAAAGACTTGATTATGGTTATTGCGTTTTATACGTTGTTTGTCGGCCTTGGCGTTATCGGTTATTTGGATGGACTTTATCCGTTTTATCCGATTATTATTTCCCTGTTTATTACCCTTGGTTACGATAAGATGGTAGGTACGGCAGTTATCCTGTTATCTACAGCCGTCGGTTTTACATGCGGAATGGTCAATCCGTACACCACCGGCGTATCACAGCAGATAGTCGGCCTCCCGATGTACTCGGGTATCGGCTTCCGCGCGATCGGTCTCGTTATTTTCTACTTTATTGCACTGTTTTTCCTTGTGCGGTACTGTATTAAGATTAAAAAGGATCCGAAAAACAGCTTCATGGGTGAAAATTACCTTCAGGAACAGGTAGCTCCGATGAAATTTGACGAGGATCTCGATTTTACGTGGAAAAGGGTCGTGTTAATTCTTTGTTTTTTGGCGACCATCGTTATTTCTGTCATCGGTGCGCTGACATGGGGCTGGAGCCTGAATGAAATCGCGGCAGTTTATATGCCTGTCACGATTATAGCCGTTATTTTATTCAGAATGGGCCCCAGTGATGCGTGTAAAGAATTCGGAAAAGGTATGTCAGGGGTAATCGCTCCGACGATGGTTATAGGTTTAAGCCGTGCGGTATCGGTTATTTTGACAGAAGGCAATATTACAGACACAATCGTCCGCGTCCTTCAAAACCTTCTCGACGGCACGAGCGCGATCGTTACATTGCTGATTATCTATGTGTTCGTTACAATTTTCAACTTCTTCGTATCATCCGGAAGCGGCAAATCGGTTGTCGTTATGCCGATTCTTAAACCGCTGGGTGAAGCGCTTAACATCAATCAGCAGGTTATGGTGCTTGCATATCAGTACGGTGATGGCTTTACGAATACGTTCTGGCCGACAGCGGCGCTGCTTCAGCTGTCATTGTGCGGCATGGACTATGGACGCTGGTTTAAGTTTGCATGGAAGATCTATGCCTGCCTGATTCTTTCAGGTTTCATTTTAATCGTTATTGCAAACCAGATTGGCTATGGGCCGTTCTAAGCGTATGCTTGTACATCAGGGGGCATATGGAGAGGTATGCCCCTTGTGTTCTGTATGTAATTCAGGCTTTGTAATAAATGCCGGAGGGACCGAAAGCAAAATCGCGAATTTGCGAATTAAAAAATAAAAATCAAAGGAACGCAGTATGCAGGGAATTTCCATCAACCCGAAAAGGGGAATAACCTTAAATCAGTTGAAGCTCATAGCCGTTACAGCAATGGTCATAGACCACGCGGCCGGATGCGTGTTGTACGGGTATCTGATATATTCGCCTGATATCTCGAATTACGACAGTCTGGTCGTTCTGTATTACATAATGAGATACATCGGCAGAATAGCATTCCCGCTGTTTTGTTTTATGATAGTACAGGGCTTTATAAATACGAGTAATCGGAAAAAATATCTGCAAAGGCTTTTTATATTTGCGTTGATATCCGAAATACCCTTCAATCTTGCCTTAACCTGGATGGTGCTGTACCCATGGTATCAAAACACCTTGTTCACTCTGACCCTGGGACTGATATGCCTTATGGGTCTTGAATGGCTTAAGGGACGTTTTGGGGATAAGCCGGAGAAAAAAGCTGTCTTGCTTACCGTGCTTTCGGCAATTCTGATAACGGGCATCGGGTTCTTGAATGAGTATGTGGTATTCGGCGACTACGGCTTCATGGGTATAGCTGCAATAGTTGCCATCTATATGTATAAGTCACGGCCGGTAATAAGCATGGTTGCAGGATATATTGTGCTTGTCCTGTGCGGTATATTTTTATACGGCTCTACGATGGAGATATGGGCCGTATTCGCAATATTCATTGTATATCTGTATAACGGAGAAAAGGGCAAGCCCCTCGGCGGAAGATATTTCTTCTACATATTTTATCCCGTACATCTGCTTTTGGTGTGGCTGATATTGCAGATGGTATGGCTGGTGATTTTGTAGAAAATTGGGGCTTCTTTAAAGCTTTTTATAAGGCTGATCCGGCAAAAAACTACGGTCTGAACCTCTACAGGCTTTCCCTTGTATGAGTTCTTACGGAATTCCCGTACTTGTGCGGGTTTTCGCAGCCCAGGTACTTGGATATATATTCTAACGGAAAAGGAGAATGAAAATGAAAGTGAAAGGTTATATCAAAGTCATAAGCCTGTTTATTGTGCTAAGTACGGCGCTCTGTGTCCCGGGATGCAGCAGCAATGAAGCCGATGACAGCGCCGGCGGCAACGAGGCGAATGTTGAAGCATCTGTTTCAGAAGACTATTTCACATGGAACGGAAACATCATCACCGGACTTACGGAAAGCGGCGCAAAGCAGGAATCTTTGGTTATTCCCGCGAGATGCGAGGGATTTGACGGAAGAATTCTCAGGGACACGGAAAATAATGTCACCTCTGTATCCTTTGAAAGCGATGAGGATATAGAGCTGAACGGTGCGTTTAGAAGTGCTGAAGCATTAACTTCAATTTCCCTTCCTGCCAATCTTACAACGATCGCCGATTTGGAATTTTCACAATGTACTTATCTCGAAGAAATAACTATACCTTCGGGCGTAACAAGCATTGGAGCATATGCCTTTCAGTATAATACCAGTCTTACGACGGTGAAATTCGAGGGTGATGTTACGGAAATTAAGATGCACGCTTTTGATAATTGTTCTTCGCTGACGACTGTTGTCCTTCCTGATACGCTCACAACTATTGAAGAGTATGCGTTTAACGAGTGTGAGGCTTTAACCGCAATTAACCTGCCTGATTCGGTCACAACTATTGGTAATTATGCGTTTTATGATTGTGATTCCCTTGATACAGTCACATTGCCTTCCGGTCTTACCAGTGTTGGGAGATTTGCATTTGCAACTGATGGTATAGCCACAATTATTGTTCCTGAAGATTTGGTATTAGAAGAATACGCAGGTACATCCTTTACGCATTTATATCAAGTACTTACTGTTAAGGTGGTTGAAGGCTCCTGGATGGATTTGAATTTCGACTCAGTGTTTGAAGGACAAGTCAAAAAGGAAGTACTCTAAGCAGCATATTATAACAAAAAAACTTGTGCAACGCACAAGTCGCAGACTGTAGACAAAAAGTCCGGCTTCAAGGAGAGAGGCCGGACTTTTGCCTATAGTCTGACCACCGACTACGCAGCTGTCCTGTGACAGGCTTCTTCAAGCTGGGAGATTGCCGCCGTTAGCCTATGAATATTTGAACCCAATAAGCCTGACCGCTGCTGCTTAAGGCGTATCCAACCCCTATTTTTGAATAGGCGGAGCTGAGAATATTTGATCTATGCCCTTCCGAATTCATCCAGGCGTTCATCACCGCCTGAGCCGTCCTTTGCCCACTGGCAATGTTTTCTCCCGCCGCGAAGTAGGATATGTTAAATGTTTTCAGCATGTCCGCCACCGTACCGTAGGTAGGGGATTCATGCCTTAAATAATCGTTTGCCGCCATATCCTCAGCCTTTGCCTGAGCCACCGCGGACAGCGAGCTGTCTAATGTGAGGGAGGAAAGTCCCTGCTCCGATCGGTATTGATTTACCAATGCGGCAACGGCGGAGGCCATAGATGCCTGAGCAGCGGCGGAACTCCCCTGAGATGAACCGGAGGACTGATTAGAACCGGACGATGACCCCGAGCTGCTTCCGGAGCTGCTTCCGGACTGGGAAGACTGGCCGGAGTTGGAGGACGAACCGGAGGACTGATTAGAACCGGACGATGACCCCGAGCTGCTTCCGGAGCTGCTTCCGGACTGGGAAGACTGGCCGGAGTTGGAGGACGAACCGGAGCTGCTTCCGGACTGGGAAGACTGACCGGAGTTGGAGGACGAACCGGAGGACGATCCGGAGCCGCTTTCCGAGCTGCTTTCGGACAGGGAGGATTGATCGTCGTCGCCACTCTCCGAAGAAGAGTCCTCATCCTCATCGGAAATTTCATCCTCGTCAGACGGAATGTCAATTTCGGCGGATACAGCCGAGACTTCGGCGATGTAAGACTGTATCAGATTCGCGGCGATGGAGACGGATTCATCATCGGAAGACGACGAACCGTTACCCCTTCTAAAGGCGTAAGCCGCGGTGAAGATACCTAACAGTAGTAAAACACATAATGCGGCTGGTATCGCAATTCTTTTCATAACCTACCTCCCTATTCCGGCTGCGGTGTTACGGCGCAAAAGTCCGTATCACTCAACGAGATATTATATTCTGATTATAACTCCTGTTTAGGGAAATCTCAATATCAATGTCCTTACCGGCGGCGGGGCGGACTGAGAAGCTGTCAGCGCTCCACAGGCGACGCAAAGTCTTTGAAATGATCGTAAAGCCGGTCGGCGTCAAGGTTTGCGATGTGGATGAGAGAATATTTCTCCTTCAGGTATTTGATAAACCGGCAGCCCAGGTAATAGCCTACATCGCTGTGACCCCTGTAGCTGCACCAGTCTCCGAAGAAGTCCTGCACGCTGACGCCCCTATCGACCCGCTCCAGATATTCCCTTTTTATATCCTCTCTGTTCGAGATGCACCAGGTAAGCCATCCGTCGTTCCTGTCCTGATGGTAGTAGTTTTCATCTTGACAGAGAATTTGCTCACATACCATGGCGATTCCCTCCTGATACAGCCGGACTAAGGCGGCTTCTCCCTCGGTGCCGGCTTCAGGGCGGAAATTTCCATGAACCTTATGCCATATGTGTCCGATCTCGTGAAAAATGAGACCCTTCATGGAGAGCTCATCCTGCCAGTTCAACTCTATGATCTTCTCTATCCCCAGCAGAACAGCGTCTCTGCCGTCTAGGGTTGTCGCCCAGCCTGCGCCGTTGCACAATCCTAAATAGAGTATAATGTCTATTTCCGGGTCTTTATTAAAGATGCCGCCTATGCCGGCGCTGAGCTGATCGGTTACATGGATGAAGGAGGCGTTGGCTTGAAGCACGGCTTCCTCGTCAGCTAGGACGTTGTTGAGGACGGGAACCACGTCTTTGTTAAAATCATAGATCTTCGAATCCTCCTCGCATTTTTCTCTTAGCTGGAAGGATATCTGTTCTGCGTACCTTCGCCATGAGGTAAGGTCAAATTCATTGCCCTTAAAGCAGCGATCTATTTTGTCCAAGGTGTTTATTATTCTCACGGCTCCAATCCCACTCCTTATTGCTATTAGCCACTGCCAATTTAAAGCTTGCAGAACCAGTATAGCACACATCCTTTAGCAGATAATCTTTTTTTCTCAAAGTCTTCCAAATTTCGACGGATAGATTTATAATGAACGGAACGGGAGAAACTTACCGGATGTTTCCGGTGACGGGAGAGGGAGGCCTTCTATGATAACCGATAGACAGGAGAAAATGCTAAAGAGAGTGATTGCCTGTTCAGAGCTTCTCAAGTACGATATAATCGGACTTGAGGTGACTGCTTTGGTATGGATGCTGCTCATGATGATTGACGACTTAGTGCTCAATAATCCGGGGATTTTCATGTCGGGAATCATAGTATTCATTATATTTTCTGTCATAGACTGCATTCTCATGATAATTCACGGTATCTATGTTAGGGTGGTGACAGTAAAAAAGGACTGGCTCGATATGACAGAAAAGGCCGGAGAGATCTTATCTGAGACGGAAGAGAACGAAAAGGCGGGATACGGATCTGCTGCCGCCAAAGCAGGAATAGCTGCGGTCGGTTTGTTATCGCCGGCCTCTGCTCGGAATGCTGCCCACGTGGGAGCCACAGCCGTTCTCATAGAAGATATGTCAAGTAAGAAAAGAGCGGGGGCCGCTATGGCGGCTCTGTTTAACGTCAAGCTCCGCTCCGGGCTTGCCGCTAAGCTGGCTCTGGTACTGATACCGGTGATCGCCTTAGGCGCAGCATATGGGGTCAGGTGCTTAGATGCCGCTAAGGTAAAGGAGGCTGCATATGCCGCGGCAGGGCCGGCGGTGAACGCCTTAGTATCTTCTCTCATGGAAGAGTGTGAACGTGTGATTGGCGATGATCCCTACGAAGACTACGACGAGAACGGATACTTCTTAGTAGGGTACTTAGACGATTCCTGGAATAACTATATCAGCGTGGAGATAGATAACGCAGGACTCATTACGGCCGTGAATTATTTTTCCGTTGTAGATGTAAATGGAACCAAGGAGGAAAACCTGATCAGCGCCGAGGAAAGACTGGGCCGGATGTATTCAATGGTCATAAGATCGGGAGTAGAGGCGGAAAGCGATCAGCTTCTGGAGGAACCGGTACTGACTGACACGTTTAAAGAAAGCTTCATAGAGGGCTCATATTACGAGAACATATATGAAAGGGCGGATACCTTCGCCCTGTATTACTTCACTGACGATGAGGAGGATTACGATGACGGCGGAAGTTCCTATTTTCGCATATCCATTAAAGGCTGATATATGAATTCAGCGGCAGGACAGCCGGAGAGCGTCCTGCCGCTTTTTGTATAAGAATAAATATCTATTTTCTGTATTCCCTGGGAAGAACCCCATAGTAGGACTTAAAGGCTGAGGTGAAGCGGCTCTGGCTGTCGTAGCCTACTGCTTTAGCGATCATGGCTATGGTAAGATCGGTTTTTCTCAGCATTTCGGCGGCCTTCTCCATTCTGTGCTCTTTCATGTGAGCGGCTATGGAGTTCCCGTAGACAGATTTAAAAACCATCTTAAGGGTCGTAGGATTGATGAGGTACCGCTTTGCCAGATCCTCTATGGTGATTCTCTGATCCAGCCGCTCCGTAAGGCGATCGTGTATTTCTCTTATTACGGCAACCATTTCCTTTTCATAGGGCGACGGGCTCTTAGGGCAGGTAATCTCCATGACCTGCTCTATCATTTCGTGGAGCAATGACGCCTGAGGAGTGTCCGCCGCCCTGTAGTAAACCTCTTTGCCCTTTCGCCGGCTCACGATGAGACCGCAGTCCTTCAGAGGCCTTAGGTGATGGGAAACGGCGGGGCTTGACATATCCAGCACGGCGGAGATGTTAATCACGCATTCCTCCCAGTGACAGAGGAGCCAGAAGATTCTCAGTCTGGTAGTGTCACCCAGCTGTTTAAAAACGCCGGATACGGCTTGGAATTCATCTAACCTTCCCATCTGATCCTTTAGCGACGTCAGATCCATATTTTCCCCGTGATCGTGGGGAAGCTTCATATCGCTCATGTTTCAGTCCTCTCTCAAAAAACTTAGCCATAACGGAAATTCTTTTCGCCAATTCGGGAAATGAGGGTGGGAAGCCGTTGACTTTCCCCTATGGGAGGATTATACTACAGCCATAAAGATTAAACAAGTGCTTAATCGTATATTTGATATCTACAGATGAATTACAGGAGGGATCGTAATGAAGAAGACTTATGAGATCGAGGTAGACTGCGCCAACTGCGCTAACCTGATGGAGGAGGCTGCTAAGAAGACTGAAGGAGTAGCCGACGCGACGGTGAACTTCATGACTCAGAAGATGATAGTTGAGTTCGAGGAAGGTCAGGACGCTGGGAAGGTGATGAAAAACGTTCTCAAGGCTTGCAAAAAAGTAGAGCCTGACTGCGAGATAGAGCTTTAAGCTGAGGAGGCCTTATCCATGCAGGAGATAATCATAAATGTCATGCTGGGTGTTGTCATCGTAATATCCGTTGTAATCCTTATCGTCATAGACCACCTTAAGAAAGGCATGACGAAGAAACAGCGCAAGATGATGATAAGGATCTTCGCGGCTTCGGCATTTCTTTTTGCCGTAAGGATGGTGCCGGAGGCCGGGTTTGACGCCTTGGATCAGGCTCTCTTTGACGGAGCCGGACGAGGCGGAAGATTAATCCTGTATTTGACAGATTATCTTCTGATCGGACATGATATATTGAGGAAGGCTATCCGAGGGATACTGAACAGACAGGTATTCGATGAAAACTTCCTGATGGCTGTGGCGACAGTGGGAGCTTTGGCTCTTGCCATTTACGAAAACGGCGACTACATGGAGGCTATAGCCGTAATGCTGTTCTATCAGATCGGTGAGTGGTTCCAGAACTACGCGGTGGGTAAGAGCCGCAGGAGTATCACTGACCTTATGGATATCCGCCCTGATTACGCTAACATAGAGGTTGACGGAAGGCTTAAGCAGGTGGAGCCTGATGAAGTAGCCATCGGGACCGTTATCGTAGTCCAGCCGGGAGAGAAAGTTCCTATCGACGGAATAGTTGTAGAGGGACATTCCGCCCTGAATACCAGCGCGCTTACGGGAGAAAGCCTTCCGAAGGAAGCCGGGCCGGGAGACGAGGTCATAAGCGGATGCATATCCATGTCCGGACTTTTGAAGATAAGGACGACGAAGGTATTCGGAGAATCTACGGTTTCGAAGATCCTCGACTTAGTTGAAAACGCCAGCTCCAGAAAATCCAGATCGGAGTATTTCATATCCAGGTTTGCCCGTATATATACGCCGGCCGTATGCATCAGCGCCCTGGCTCTGGCTCTCATTCCCCCTATGGTGTCCATGGCCGCTTTAAGCACTGCGCCCCACTGGGGAGTATGGGTCTACAGAGCTTTGACATTTCTCGTAATCAGCTGTCCCTGCGCTTTAGTGATCAGCATACCCTTAAGCTTCTTCGCCGGAATAGGCGGAGCCAGCGGTCAGGGAGTGCTCATAAAGGGCTCTAACTACATGGAAACGCTGTCCGGCGTTAAGACCGTAGTCTTTGACAAGACCGGAACTCTGACAAAGGGAGTATTTCGGGTAAGGGGGATATACCACAGCGAAATGGAAGAGGAGAAGCTGCTGGAGTACGCTGCCTTAGCGGAAAGCGCCTCCTCCCACCCTATCAGCAAGAGTATTCAGCAGGCTTACGGCAAGGATATCGATATAACCAGAGTTACCGATATCAGGGAGATAGGCGGCAGAGGAGTCATCGCCAAGGTAGACGGTATGGAGATAGGTGCGGGAAACGACAAGCTGATGGAGCAGATGAACGTATCCTTCATAGAAGGCGATCAACCCGGCACCGTAGTCCACATTGCCATAGACGGAAAATACGCGGGACAAATACTGATATCCGATGTGGTTAAGCCTGAATCGGAGGCGGCCATCGCTGCCTTAAGATCCGCCGGCGTAGAGAATACGGTTATGCTTACCGGAGATTCTGAGGCGGTGGCTGAGAAGGTTGCCGAAGAGCTGGGCATAGATACTGTATACAGCAGGCTTCTTCCTGCCGATAAGGTGGAGAAGGTTGAAAAGCTCATAGAGGAGAGAGAAGGAAAGGGAAAGACAGCTTTCGTAGGAGACGGAATAAACGATGCTCCGGTTCTCTCCAGAGCAGATGTGGGAATAGCCATGGGCGCCATGGGATCTGACGCCGCCATAGAGGCTGCGGATGTGGTTCTCATGGACGATAATCCTCTTCAGATATCCAAGGCTATACGGATATCGAAAAAGTGCATAAGAATAGTGTATGAAAATATAACCATGGCTCTCGTGGTAAAGTTCGCTTGTCTCATACTGGGAGCCGTAGGTATAGCCAACATGTATCTGGCCATCTTTGCCGACGTGGGTGTGATGGTCATAGCGGTGCTGAACGCTATCAGGTGCCTGATGGTAAAGAAGCTTTAGGGGATTGGCCGAAGCGAGGCGAAAAAAATGAATTACCGTCTTGCAAAGGTAATGGTTTTGTTATATACTGTTGGTTGCGAATTTGCGACAGTTATTGCTGAATATTTGAGAATAGTGGGGAAAAATAATGGCAAATATTAAATCCGCAAAGAAGAGAATCAGTGTCATCAACCGTAAGACTGCAAGAAACAGGAGAGTAAAGGGCCACGTTAAGTCCGTTCTTAAGGAGTTTGACGCAGCTATCGCAGCAGAGGATTTCACCAAGGCTGACGAAACCCTGAGACTTGCGGAGAAGAAGCTCATGCAGGCCGCGGCTAAGGGCGTAATCGATAAGCATGCCGCTTCTAGAAAGGTTTCGAGACTGACTAAAAGACTGAACGCTGCTAAAGCGGCGAAATAATCTCACCCGTCCCCACAGGTGTATAAGTTAAATACACGAAAACTTAGAAAAAACGATGGCTCGTGTCTCCCATCGTTTTTTTGTTGCTAAGAGACTTCGATTAAGATAAAATGGTTGGTATGGGGCTTGAGACGTCTTACGGCCTCTCGAATCCTTCAGACTTTGTTATAACGAGGTAAACATGGATTATCAGAATCGCATAAGAAATTTCAGCATAATAGCTCACATAGATCACGGAAAATCCACCTTAGCCGACAGGATAATAGAAAATACCGGGCTGGTCGCCCACAGGGATATGAAGGAGCAGTTCCTGGACAACATGGAGCTGGAGAGGGAGAGAGGAATCACCATTAAGCTCCAGACGACCAGACTGGTATATAAGGCTAAGGACGGAAATGAATACATCTTCAATCTCATCGATACCCCGGGACACGTGGACTTCAACTACGAGGTGTCAAGAAGCCTTGCCGCCTGCGAAGGGGCGGTTCTCGTGGTGGATTCCACCCAAGGGGTGGAGGCTCAGACCATGGCTAACGTGTACCTGGCCATAGAGGAAGATCTGGAAATACTGCCCTGTCTGAATAAAATCGACTTGGCAAGCTCCAGGCCGGACGCGACCAAGGCGGAGATAGAGGAAATGATCGGTATAGACGCATCGGAGGCTCCGTTGATATCCGCAAAGGAAGGAATCGGAATAGATGAGCTTTTGGAGGCCATAGTGGAAAGAATTCCGGCTCCTGACGGCGATGAGGACGGAAAATTGAAGGCCCTCATCTTCGACTCGGTGTACGATAACTACAAGGGCGTGATAATATATACCAGAATCTTTGACGGAAAGGTCAAGGTAGGCGATACCATCAGGCTTATGAACACGAAGAAGCGCTATGAGGTCACCGAAGTAGGGGTAATGGCCCCCGGCCACGTTCCCACCAGGTTTCTGAGAGCGGGAGAGGTGGGATATATCTGCGCCAGCATAAAGCAGGTTAAGGACGCAAGGGTGGGAGACACCATAACCTTAGACGACGATCCTGCCCGGGAGAGCCTTCCGGGATACAAGAAGGTTCAATCCATGGTCTACTGCGGCATATACCCTGCGGAAGGGGAAAAGTACGAAAGCGTTAAGGACGCGCTGGAAAAGCTTCGGGTAAACGATGCTGCCTTCGTATTCGAGCCGGAGACGTCTACGGCGCTGGGATTCGGCTTCAGATGCGGATTTTTAGGACTTCTTCACATGGAGATAATAGTGGAAAGGCTGGAGAGGGAATTCGATCTGGCCGTAGTCACCACATCTCCCAGCGTAGTCTACAGAGTGGTGAAGTCGGACGGAACGGTGGAAATGATACAGAATCCTACCAATCTGCCTCCGGCAACGGAAATATCCGCCATAGAAGAGCCTATGGTAAAGGCTGATATAATGATTCCTAAGGAATACGTTGGCTCGGTTATGGAGCTGTGCCAGGAGAGAAGAGGCAGAATGCTTCACATGGAATACATCACGGAAAACAGGGTACAGCTGCACTATGACATGCCACTTAACGAGGTAATATACGATTTCTTCGACGCCCTTAAGTCGAAGACCAGAGGATACGGTTCCCTGGATTACGAGTTTGACAGATACGAGAAGTCCGCCCTGGTAAAGCTGGACGTGCTCTTAAATAAGGAGCTGATCGACGCCTTTTCCATGATCGTCCACGAATCGAAGGCCTATGCCCGGGGAAGGTTCGTCTGCGAAAAGCTGAAGGAGATCATACCTATGCACCAGTTCGAGGTTCCTGTTCAGGCGGCTGTCGGACAGAAGGTAATCGCCAGAGAGACGGTGAGAGCTTACAGAAAAGACGTTACCGCCAAGTGCTACGGAGGAGATATCTCCAGAAAGAAGAAGCTGCTGGAAAAGCAGAAAGAAGGAAAGAAGAGAATGCGCCAGTTCGGAAAGGTAGAGGTGCCTCAGGAAGCCTTCACGGCGGTTTTGCGCTACGACGACAATAAGTAGGGTGCAGGATGGACAGAACTCTGGGAATATACATCCACATACCCTTCTGCGCGGCGAAATGCCCTTACTGCGGCTTTTATTCCCGTCCTCCCGAAAAAGGGGAAGGCCCACGGGAGACGGCGGAGAAGATCAGGGCCTACGGCGACAGGATATGGGCGGATATAAGGCTGCTGGGGAAAAAATATGCAGCCGGCCGTATCGTAGATACCGTATATCTGGGCGGCGGAACTCCGTCGATGATGGCTCCTGACGTCACGGCAGGGATACTGACCGCTTTGAGAGAAAGCTTTCAGGTCACAGAGAATGCGGAGATAACCATAGAGGTAAATCCGGGAACCGTGGACGAAAGGAAGCTGGCAGCTTACAGGGAAAACGGGATAAACCGCCTCTCCATAGGGTGCCAGTCCCTTGACGACAGAGTGCTGGAAAAGCTGGGAAGGATACACACGTCAGATCAGTTCAGAAGGACCTTCCGGCAGGCGAGAGACGGGGGATTCGAGAACATAAGCTGCGATCTCATGTTCTCCGTTCCGGGACACACTATGGAGATATGGAGGAGCACCTTAGAGGAGCTGATAGAGATGGGACCGGAGCATGTATCGTTTTACAGCCTTCAGATAGAGGAAGGCACCGGGTACTATGACCTGTACCGTCGGGGACAGATCGACCTGACATCGGACGAAACGGACAGAGCCATGTATCATCAGGCCATATCCATGCTGAAGAAGGCCGGATACGGTCAGTACGAGATATCAAGCTGCGCCAAAAGGGGCATGGAGTGCAGGCATAATATAAAATACTGGACTTTGGCGGAATACTTAGGCATAGGCCACAGCGCCGGCTCGTACATAGACGGAAAGCGCATAACCAACGAACCCTTCTACGAATTCCATGAGAACACCGAAAGGGACGATATGAGCGAATACGTTTTCACCGGACTGAGGATGAACAGAGGCATAAGCATGGAGCAGTTCAGGGAAAGATTCGGAAAGAGCTTCCGCCATGCCTTTCCGGACGCGGAAAGAGAGCTGGAGCCTTTCGTAGCTTCAGGCGACGCGGTTTTTGACAAAGAGCGGCTTCGGATAACCGAAAAAGGTTTTGACATATCTAATAGGATAATGGCGATATTCGTGTAATCGCCAGGGAAGGGGAAACGACCATGGAAAAGTACATTATGGCTTTGGATCAGGGCACTACCAGCTCCAGGTGCATCATCTACGACAGATCGGGAAGGCAGGTAAGCTCGGCGCAGAAGGAATTCTCCCAGATATTTCCCCGAGAGGGATGGGTGGAGCACGACCCTGAGGAAATATGGAGTTCTCAGGTCAGCGTTTGCTATGAGGCTCTCATCAAGGCTGCCGCTACGTGGCAGAACATTGAAGCCATAGGAATCACCAATCAGCGGGAGACGACCATAGTCTGGGACAGGAACACAGGAGAGCCTGTGTATAACGCCATAGTGTGGCAGTGCAGGAGGACCTCTGATTATTGCAGAAGTCTGGAAGAGGCAGGATTGTCGGAAAAGATAAAGGAAAAGACGGGCCTTCTCATAGATCCCTATTTCAGCGCCACTAAGGTGCGCTGGATACTGGAGAACGTGGAAGGCGCCCGGGAAAGAGGGGAGAGAGGCGATCTCCTTTTCGGAACCGTGGAGACATGGCTCATCTGGAAGATGACAAAGGGCAGAGTTCACGCTACCGATTATTCCAATGCGTCGAGAACCATGATGTTCAATATACACGAGATGAAGTGGGACGAAGAGCTCCTCCGGATATACGGCATACCTGCCTGTATGCTGCCGGAGGTAAGACCCTCCAGCGGATTTTACGGAGAGACGGAGAGCGATCTGTTCGCCGGATCCATCCCCATATCGGGAGCGGCAGGGGATCAGCAGGCTGCTCTCTTCGGACAGATGTGCTTTGAAGAGGGAATGGCGAAGAGCACCTACGGAACCGGATGTTTTCTCCTGATGAACACGGGAGAAAAGCCGGTGAAGTCGAAAAAAGGTCTTCTCACCACCATAGCATGGTGCATAGACGGAAAGGCAAGCTACGCCCTCGAAGGGTCGGCTTTCGTGTGCGGCGCGGTGATGCAGTGGCTGAGAGATGAGCTTGGCGTATTATCCACAGCAGCCGAGAGCGAGAAGCTGGCTCGGGAGGTATCAGATAACGGCGGGGTCTACCTGGTGCCTGCCTTTACGGGTCTGGGCGCTCCGTACTGGGATCCGGAGGCCAGAGGAGTTATAACGGGCATAACGAGAGGAAGCAGCAGGAAGCATGTTATCAGAGCCGCCCTGGAATCCATGGCTTACCAGTGCTACGATTTGATAAAGGCTATGGAAAGCGACCTGGGCAGAGAGCTTAACGGACTCAGGGTGGACGGCGGCGCCTGCTCCAACGATTTCCTTATGCAGTTTCAGGCTGATATACTGGACTCTAAGGTGTACAGGCCCGAGCTAATAGAGACTACCTCCTTAGGCGCCGCGTATCTGGCAGGTTTGGCGTCAGGATACTGGAAGGACACCCGGGATCTTATGGCCAACATCCGTCCGGCCCGGGTCTTCGAGCCTGAGATGGAAGGCGAAGAAAGGGACAGGCTCATCGGAGGCTGGCACGAGGCTGTGAACAGGTGTGCAAGTTCCATAAGCTTAACGAATGACAGGAGATAAAATTGGCATACAGAAATAAGAGTACCAATGCCGGGTACGAAATCACATACACTCTTTTCGCCCTTGTGCTGGGCATGTTCATGGCGTGGATAACGGGAGATATAGGCGGACGGGGAATTTTCGGTTCCGTCCTCTCTCACTACGGGATATGGATATTCGCATCCTCCCTGATAGGGTATTACAGCAGGGACACCCTGAGAAGCGGCATATCTGTCTTCGCATACTGCGCGGGGGCGGTACTGGCCTACACAGTATGTGTCTATTTGGCGTCAGGCGGGGTCGATTTAAGGCTCTTTGTCTACAGGATAATACTTTCCGTCATAGGAGCCCTGATAGGGATAATATCCTTTAACGCCCGTCAGAGAGAGTGGATAGGAGGAATATGCGGAGCGGCAGCCACGTCCCTTCTGGTCGCAGAGGGGTATCCGGCTTTTTACAGCAGATCCTTCGTTCTTATACTTGATCTCATCCTGGCATGCGTCCTGTATCTGCTCCTGGTCAGGAGCAGGGACAAAAGGCTCATGGGGCTTCCCTTCGTGATCATATTCTCCTTCGCCCTCATATTCTTTGATGCCTTCAACAGAATATTCGGAGGATGGATATCGTGAAGATAGCATTTTACACTCTCGGCTGTAAGGTCAACCAGTATGAAACGGAAGCGTTGAAGGAGCAGTTCGAGAAGTCAGGGTATACCGTTACCGATGAAGAGGACTCTGCTGATGTTTACGTCATAAATACGTGTACGGTGACGAACCTGTCGGACAGAAAATCCCGCCAATACATAAGGCGGGTCAAGCGCCGTTCTCCGAAAGCCATGATCGCCGTAACCGGCTGCTACGCCCAGACCAGTCCGGAGGAGGTGGCGGCAGTAGAGGGCGTCGATATCGTAGTGGGAAACGGTGAGAAGAGCCGTCTTAAGGATATAATTGAAGATATCATGTCAAGGGGCGCGTCAAAAGCCTTAGACGGCCCCAGTGATGATGACGGCGGCTGGCGAGGCTCCTCCTTTTCCGCAGTAACTCCCTTCAACCGGCTTACCGAGTACAAGTCCTCGGGAGTGATAATGTCCATGGAATCAAGGACACGGGCATATATAAAGATAGAGGAGGGCTGCGATCGGTTCTGCTCCTACTGCGTAATACCCTATGCAAGGGGACCTGTCAGAAGCAGGGACATGGAGGAAATAATAGAAGAAGCGGGGACGCTCATAGGCAGGGGATTCAAGGAGCTGATACTGACGGGGATAAATACGGCTCTGTACGGGGCGGATCGTCCGAAAAAGGGGTCTCTTTTCGGAATTCTGCCTCTCATAGAAGCCATAAACGGCTTAGACGGAGATTTCAGGATAAGGCTCAGCTCTCTGGAGCCTACGGTGATTAACGGAGATTATGTCAGAAGCCTTTTAGGCTTTGACAAGCTCTGTCACCATCTCCACCTTTCCGTCCAGAGCGGCTCCGACCGGATCTTGAAGAGGATGAACAGGCATTACACGGCGGCGGAGTACATGGACATAGTGAAGATATTAAAGGAATTCGATCCTCTTTACGGTATAACTACCGATATAATAACAGGCTTTCCGGGAGAAACTGAGGCGGCTTTCGGCGAGACCCTCGCCCTGGTGGAGGCGGCAGGGTTCTGTCGCGTCCACCCGTTCCGCTACTCCAAGAGGAGGGGAACGAAAGCCGCGGAGATGGAGGATCAGATACCGGGCAGTGTGAAAAACGAAAGGCTGTCAAGGCTGGTGGAGAAGGCTGATAAGGCGGCTTCAGAGTTTTACAGGAAATGCCGGGGCAGCGTCAGAAGGGTGCTCTTCGAGGAAAGAACTGAAGAGGGACTGCTGACCGGATATTCGGACAACTACGTCAGAGTTTATGCAGAGGGACCGGACGGACTTCTGGGACAGCTTAAGGACGTGCGCCTTTTGCGTGAATATAGAGATGGAATGAAAGGAGAGACAGCACATGAGTGATTGCGTTTTTTGCGGCATCGCGGGGCATGAGATACCTTCCGACATCGCCTATGAGGACGATAAGATTATCGCCTTCCACGATTTGGATCCTCAGGCTCCTGTCCACGTTCTGGTGATTCCTAAGAAGCATATCGCCTCTCTCGACGATGTAAAGGAAGAGGACAGAGAGCTTCTGGGCCACATCATGTACAAGATCCACGAGATCGCGTCTGATCTGGGTTTGGAAAACGGATACAGGGTGGTGAGCAACAACGGTGAGGACGCTTTCCAGACGGTAAAGCATCTGCATTTCCACATACTCGGAAAGAGAAAGCTCACATGGCCACCGGGCTAAAGACAAGAGAGACGGAAATTTCCGTCTCTCTAAATTTCCGTCTCTCTTTTAAACATTTTT
>CAYTYN010000026.1:0-19392 GCA_964442135.1 uncultured Oscillospiraceae bacterium | reverse complement strand
CCTCCTTTGCGGATTACATTGACAAAGATATACTGTTGTGTTATTTTTATCATAGAAAGGAAGTGAAAAAGCATGGACGATCATCCCGGGTCTGTACGAATAACCCCGAGGGATGCTTTTGAGGCATGTATGAATATATGAGAATTTAAGGCATAGCCCCGAGGAGTGCCCTTTGAGGCTGTGCCTTTTTGTATGTAAAATTAAAATTTATTATCTTAGATCATCGTAGACTTTGAAAGAAAGGTATATATATGCTGGTATCCATTTTGTTGTTGATAGTTCTGACCATTTTAAACGCAGTGTTCGCAAGTGCTGAAATTGCCGTCATTTCCGTAAGCGATGCGAAACTCCGCAGCCTGGCCGATTCGGGAAATAAGAGAGCGAAAAAGCTGATAAAGCTTACTGAACAGCCTGCCCGGTTTTTAGCCACTATCCAGGTGGCCATTACCCTGTCCGGGTTCCTGAGCAGCGCCTTCGCCGCAGATAAGCTGGCGGAGCCTATCACTGAAGCCCTCATCAGCCGGGGCGCTCCGATTCCTGAGCACATACTCTCTGTAGTGATGCTCATAGTCATTACAATGGTGCTGTCCTATTTCAACCTGGTATTCGGCGAACTGGTCCCTAAAAGGATAGCTATGAAGAAATCCGAGGCTCTAAGCCTGAGCATGGCGGGAATGCTATACGGCACATCGAAGATATTTGCTCCTCCGGTACGCCTGCTCACTGTCTCCACCAATCTGGTTCTTAGACTTTTGAAGATGAAGCCTGACGAAGATGATGAAAAGGTTTCAGAAGAAGAGATAAGGATGATGATAGCGAAAGGAAGGACCCAAGGAGTGATCGGCGAGCACGAGAACGAGATCATCCGGAACGTGTTGGATTTCGACGATACTTCGGCAGAACAGATCTGCGTCCACAGGCGGGACGTAATCGCCTTTGACGAGAAGGATCCTCTCTCAGACTGGGAAGAGGAAATTTGGGATTCGAAACACACCCTCTACCCTGTTTACAGGGAGAACAAGGACGACATAATAGGTATCTTGGATACCCGCGAATACCTCGCTCTCGTGAGAAAGGGCTCTGAGACCGACCCTGACGAAATTAAATCCCTCCTTCTGTCCGGACTTAAACCGGTCTTTTACATACCGGAGGACATGAAGGCCGGCAAGCTGTTTCAGATCATGCAGACAGAGAGAAAGCACTTCGCCGTTTTGCTCGATGAATACGGCGGCATGTCGGGAATCATAACCATCCACGACCTGATAGAGGAAATGGTCGGAAACCTGTACGACCCTGAGGAAGAAGAAGAACCGGAAAAGATAACAGCCATATCCGAAGACAAATACCGCATCAGCGGAGACGCTGAACTTGAGGACGTAGAAGAGATCCTCGGCGTAGATCTTCCTACCGATGACTATGACACATTCAACGGCTTTGTATGCGGAATAACCGGACGGATCCCTGAGGATGGGGAAACCTTCACCTTCGAGGATCGAGGCCTCCTGATCGAAGTGCACGAGGTAGAAGGTCATTGCGTAGCCATGGCCGTGGTAACGAAAAAAAATATATCCTCCGACGATGATGAGGAATGATCTGGGTCAAGGGGCCGATAACCGGCGGCCGCTGAACAAACCCTTCATTCACCGCCGGCGACCAACGGATTGTAGACGCTGGGAGCTTTTATTGTCCTTATAAGCGCCTCCTGCTGCTCTGCGGTAAGCTCCTTCGGGACTACGCCGTAATAGTAGGCGGCAGCGGCGCTGATCCCGTAGCAGCCCTCACCGAAGTATATGGAGTTTATGTAAAGCTCCAAGATCTGATCTTTTTCGTAGTTTTTCTCTATTTCCCTCGCCATGAGGGCGTCGGCCACTTTTCTGGACAGAGTCTTATCGAACTCGAAGTACATATTCTTTGCCAGCTGCTGGGTTATGGTGCTCCCACCCTCGGCTAAAGACATGGTCTTTATATCGACTATGGCGGCTCTGGCGATAGCCAGAAGGTCTATGCCGTTGTGATCGTAAAACCTGCTGTCCTCCGATTCCAGGAGGGCATAGATAAACTCCGACGGAAGCTGTGTCAGGGTTACATAGTCAGCCTTTGACGTTATTTCACTGACCTTGTCTTCCAGAGGGACCTGCTCCAAAGCGTCGGAGTACATGTTGTATCCCTTTATCACTATGGGTATGCTTATGATTACGGCGACCGCGATTAAGAACAAAATCACCTTGAATATCAGCTTAAATACCAGCTTGAAAATAAACCTTAACATAATCCCTGTACTATCCCTTTCTAAACGCCTTAAACCGGTTCATGTATTTGTTAACCACCGCTACGGACACGAAGCTGAATGAAATAGCCAGAGCGATAACCCCGGCGGTACGGGCATTTTCCCATGCAAAGGCGCTCTCCCCTGAAACAATGCCATACATGGTGTTGTAAAGGTTTCTTCCCGGTATCAGAGGAATGGCGGCTGCGGTCAGAAAAATAGTCGCCGGCGCTCTGTTGACCCTGGCCATGATCTCAGCGTATACCGCCACAAATAAAGCAGCGGCAAAATTGGCCGGAAAATATCCGCCTACCCTGGCGAACACGAAAAGATATACTCCCCAGGAGAGTAACCCCCCTATGCCTGCATATAGTATCTGCTTACCTTTAACCTTCAGTATAACGGAAAAACCCAGCGAGCCCGAAAAAGCCGTGATAAGCTGTATCAAGATATATTCCATTTACAGTACACCTCCCAGCAGTACGATGGACAGAGCGAATCCGCAGGCTATGGCGGCCGCGATAAGAATCGCGTTGGCAAGTCTCAGCATTCCGGTGGCGATGTCTCCCGTAAGCATGTCCCTGACCGCGTTGGTCATAGCGATACCGGGAATAAGCAGCATTATTCCTCCCATCATTATCAGGTTTTCATTTTCACCCAGGCCTAAGGTCACAGTCAATATGGCGGCTGCGCCTGCTACGGCGGATACGATGAAATTATACACTATCTGATTGGACTCCCGCTTTAGCATAACGTCTTCCATTACGACGATGACGGCGCCCATCAATCCCGCTGAAATGCCGTCACGGACGGAACCGCCGAAGAATACGGCAAAGGAAGCCGCTACCAATACGGAGCCGAAAAGCTTAGCGGCCTTTCTCGGGGCAGGACGTTCCATGACCTCTTTAAACATCTCCTGAATCCTCACATGATCAGGTGTGTGCTCGCAGACGTATCTCGACAGGGCGTTGAGATAATCCAGTCTGTCAAAGTTTACATCGAACCTTATTATCTGTCTTATCTGAGTTATGATATGACCGTCAGGCGCTTCTATGGTTACCTGAATGTTAGAGGTTATGATGAAGACATTTATCCTGTCATCGTTAGCCCCGTAAGCGCGGCACATCCGATTTATGGCGTCCTCTACTCTGCTCACCTCCGCTCCGCTGACGATCATCTCTTCTCCGACGTCCAGTATGCTCTGAAGAATCTTCTCGTAGTTCATATTAAAACCGCCTCAAATGTCACGTTTCATCACCTCAGGGTTGCAGCTTACCATGTACTGAGGGCAGTACTTGCACTCGAAAAAATTAGGCGCATCGTCAGGATCTATGGCGGAAAATCCGTTTTTGCGGAAAAAACCGGGAGCCCTGGCCACCAGGTAGAGGCTGTCCCCTCCCAGACCCTTAACCTCTTCCAGCACCTGTTTCAGCATCTCCTCTCCTATCTTTTCCTTTCGGTATTCAAGCTCCACGGCTATGCCGTCTATGATGTATTTTTCTTCCCTGAAAGCCAGCACGGCAGCGCCTATGAGGCGGTCATCTCTATCCGTCACCTTGTAGCACTTGATGATATCAGTATCGACCTCCTCATCACCGTCGAATTCAAGCTGATTCTTTACGAAGAAGTCCACCAGTCTGTCGTACTCGTCAGTATAATAGAGGGTAAATTCCTCTCTCAGATCTCTTATTTTAACGTCCGATATACTCATATCATTTCTCCGTTTCATCACCCGGAACATACACTCTGAGACGGTTGTGGAGGACTGAGAAGTAAAGGGGGAATTTCTCACCGTGTTCACCGTCTATGTCCGTAGGAAGCCGGCGATCGGAGGTTTCCACTCTCAGCCTGCTCGTCCTGAAGTGGAGAACCTTATTGCTTAAACCGTGTTTTCCGTTTAACAGCTTTAAGAACACCTTCGGTATCTCCAGAGCGGACATGCTCCGAAAGAGAATTACATCCAGCATCCCGTCGTTTATCTCAGAGTCGGGGGATATCTTCTTAAAACCGCCGGCGGATTTACCGTTCATAACCACCATAAAGTACATCTTCTCCCTGTATACCTCTTCGGGAGTGGTGAGAATCACCTTCACCGGCTTAAGATTGGGTATTTCCGACATTCCCTTCAGATAGTACGCCATCACCCCTATGGAGTTCTTCAGGGCGGGATCCGTCTTCTGACTTACGCCGACCACCTGCCCCATGGCCGCCACATTTATGAAGTGCCGGTTATTGACCCTGCCTACGTCGGCGTACATGATATTCTCTCCCATCGCCACGTCTATCATCTTGTTGATATCCTCCGGTATACCGAAATAATAGGCGAAATCATTGGCTGTCCCCGCAGGCAATATAGCGAGAGGAAGGTCAATATTGTTCTTTATCATGGCGTTGACACATACGTTTATGGTTCCGTCTCCCCCTGCGGCAAGTATCTGTCTGTACTCTTTTCTGTATGTGTTCTTATCCAGCTCTGCCAGGTATTCGCTTATCACGGCGCCATGACCGGCTCTTATGGTGACTACCACATATCCGGCCTCCTGGTATCTCTCTATTATGGTATCCAGGTTAGACTTGAACATGCCGCTTCCTGAGCCGGGGTTATAGAATAGTATGACTTTTTTCATCGTTCTTCCTCTAAAAATCCCTTTTCCTTGAGCAAAGTCCTCACCTCGCCTATGAGGTAAAGAGACCCCGCAAATATTATAACATCAAAATCATTCCTCTCCAACGCTTTATTTACGCTGCTCTCCGGGCAGGCAGCCGTATAAGAGGGGATACCTAAATAATTTCCCGCTTTCAACAGATCCTCAGGATTTGCAGACCTTGAGCCTTTTGTCGCCGTAAAAATGAATTCGTCGGCAAAGGATGAAAACTGCCTTAAAAGGCCGTGTATATCCTTGTCCCTCATCATCGCCGTGACCAGGAGGATCCTCTTTCCTCCAAAGAGCACGCCGCAGGCGTCCTTCAAGGCCTGTCCGCCCTGGGGATTATGGGCGCCGTCGAGAACGATTATCGGCCCGTCGGTTTTGACGATCTCCATTCTCCCCGGCTGTCTGGCCCCTAAAAGACCTTTTTTCAGCGCCTCCTCAGGTATCTTTATATCTCCTGATTCGTTGAGCCTGTTTATTGCAGAAATGGCGGTCACAGCGTTTCTGACCTGGTGGGGTCCGGCCATAGATATGCCGTACCTCTTTCCGTCTCCCAATATAAATTCCGTACCCTCCGCAGACTGGCTGAGCACCATAGGGTCATGACCGGATACGTCAAGAAATTCGGCTCCCTTCTCCCCGGCCTTCTCTCTTATTACAGCTCTGGCTTCTTCCTGAAGAGCGGAGGAAATAACAGGTCTGCCCGGCTTTATAATGCCGGCTTTTTCCATGGCTATCTCTTCAATACTGTTTCCCAGTCTGTCCGTATGATCCAGACCTATAGATGTTATAACGCAGGCCAGTGGAGCCTCTATTACATTGGTCGAGTCTCCTCTGCCTCCAAGGCCGACCTCCAGCACCACAGGGTCGGCTTCTGTCTCCTTAAAGTATATGAAAGCGACGGCCGTTATCACATCGAATTCGGTTACGGGACTTTCCCCTTCTCCTAAAACGCCTTCATCCTCCAGCTCTCTTCTCAGGTCGGATACAGTCTTCATAACTCTGTCCGTTATCCTGTCCAGATCGCTGTCCGATATCATTTCATGGTTCGCCTCTATTCGTTCGTTAAACCTTTCGATGAAGGGGGATGTGAATATGCCGGCTCTGTATCCCGCCGCTTCCAAGGCTTCATAGATATATCGGGACACAGAGCCTTTTCCGTTAGTTCCTCCTACATGGATGAACCGAAGATCCTTCTGAGGATCGCCGAGTTTTTTCATGAGCATTCTCATACGCGTCAGGTTTTCAGGATCTCTGAACCTGTCCATGGAACGTATATTGCTCATTGCCTTTAAATTTCCCATTTTCCTCTGTCTCGAAAGGGGACCCGCCTTAAAAAGCGGATCCCCGATCTCGTCTCTATTTTTTAATCTTAGTAGCTACAGTCTCAAGTCTTGCGTTGACCTTATCGAGCATATCCTCGTACTTGGCCTGCTTCTCTCTTTCCTCGTTTACTACCTTCTCCGGCGCCTTTGAAACGAAGCCTTCATTGGAAAGCTTTCCCTTTACCCTCTTAACCTCTCCTTCCAGCCTTGTCCTTTCCTTCATAAGCCTGTCGTACTCGGCTTCGAAATCTACCAGCTCGTCCAGAGGAATGAATATCTCCATTCCTTCAATAACCGCCGACATTACCTCTTCGGGAACGTCGGATCTGGTATCGGTGAATTTGATGTCGGCTATATTGGCAAGCTCCTTAATGTACCTCTCCCCTTTTTCTATCTCCGCCAGCATGTCTTCCTGAACCAGTATAACGGCAGTCAGCTTTCTCGAAGGGGCAGCCTCCGCCTCGGCTCTGATGTTTCTTATCGCTCTGATCGCCTCCATGGCTGTTTCCACAGTCTTGGCGTCTTCCGGGAAATTCCTTCCATCGGCGTATTCAGGCCATTTTGCCCTTATCAGCCAGCTGTTTCCGTCCTCTCCCGTCTCATCGGAGGAATGAGGCATATAGCTCCATATCTCCTCCGTTATAAAGGGCATGAACGGGTGAAGAAGCTCCAGCATGTTCTTAAGAGCCGTTACCATTACGAATCTGACTACCCTCTTGTCCTCTTCGTCGTCGCCCCACAGTCTCTTCTTAACAAGCTCGATATACCAGTCGCAGTATTCGTTCCAGATCAGCTCGTAGACCCTCTGTCCTGCCAAAGCCAGATCGAAGCGCTCCAAGGCCTTGGTAGTATAGTCCACAGCCTCGTTGATCCGGTGCAGAATCCAGCCGTCCTCCGGCTTTAAAGCTATCCCGCCGTAGTCGTCCACGTCGGCGCAGGCCGTGCCGCAGCAGGTTTCGCAGCACTCTGCCATAGGGAGAAAATTGCCCTCATCATCTTTTATGTTCATAACCACGAACCTGGACGCATTCCAAAGCTTGTTGGCAAAGTTTCTCGCCGACTCCAGCTTATCATTCTTAAATCTCATGTCATTTCCGGGGGTTATTCCCGTAGTGAGCATGAACCTTAAGGCGTCGGCTCCATATCTGTCAATCATTTCCAGCGGATCTATGCCGTTTCCGAGGGATTTGCTCATCTTGCGGCCTTCCGCGTCCCGAACCAGGCCGTGAACGTATACGTACTCGAAGGGTGGCTCTCCCATGGCTTCGCAGGCGGAGAACACCATTCTCACTACCCAGAAGAAGATTATATCGTATCCGGTTACGAGAACGTCTGTAGGGTAAAAGTACCCCAGATCCTGCGTCTTTTCAGGCCAGCCCAGAGTGGAAAACGGCCAGAGAGCCGACGAGAACCATGTATCCAGGACGTCCTCATCCTGCCTTAAATCTGCGCTTCCGCATTTAGGACAGGAGCATGGTGTCTCCTCCGATACGATCAATTCTCCGCAGTCCCGGCAGTAATAGGCCGGTATCCTGTGTCCCCACCAGAGCTGTCTCGAGATGCACCAATCTCTTATACCCTCCAGCCAGCGAAGATACGTCTTTTCGAATCTTTCAGGAACGTGCTTAAGCTTTCCCGCCTTCGCGGCTTCTATGGCAGGCTTCGCCAAGTCCTCCATGGCGACGAACCACTGATCAGAAATCATAGGCTCGATAACCGTGTGACAGCGGTAGCATTCCCCTACAGGGATGACCTTCTCTTCTGTCTTTACCAGATATCCGGCTTCCTCCAGATCCTTCACCCATGCCCTTCTGCACCGGTACCGATCCATCCCTGCATACTTTCCTGCCAGGTCGTTCATCGTCGCGTCCTCGTTTATGCAGCACAGGTTCTCCAGGCCGGCTCTCTGTCCCACCTCGAAATCATTAGGGTCGTGAGCAGGGGTGATCTTTACGGCTCCCGTTCCCTTTTCAGGATCAGGATAAGGGTCTGCGATCACAGGTATTTCCCTTCCCACGAGAGGCAGGATAACCTTCCTTCCCACCATACTTCTGTATCTGTCGTCATCAGGATGAACCGCTATGGCTACGTCTCCGAACATGGTCTCCGGTCGGGATGTGGCAACTACCATATCCTCTCCCCCCTCTTCGGCAGAAGGATATCTGAAGTACCAGTACATTCCGTTCTTATCCTCGTGCTCCACTTCCGCGTCGGAAAGGGAAGTACCGCACTGAGGACACCAGTTTATCAGCCTGTTTCCCCTGTAGATGAGCCCTTTTTCGTAGAGCCTTACGAAGAAATGCTTTACTGCCTTATTGCACCCCTCGTCCATGGTGAACCTTTCCCTGCTCCAGTCGCAGGAATCGCCCAGCTTCCTGCACTGACGGGTTATCAATCCGCCGTATTCTTCCTTCCATGCCCAGGCTCGCTTCAGGAACTCCTCTCGGCCCAACTCTTCCTTGGTCTTTCCTTCCTTCTCCCTGATGCTGTCTGTCACCTTCACCTCAGTGGCTATGCTGGCGTGGTCGGATCCGGGAAGCCACAGAGCGCAGTACCCTTCCATCCGCTTCCACCTGATCAGCACGTCCTGGAGAGTGTGGTCAAGAGCGTGACCCATGTGAAGCTGTCCCGTTATGTTAGGAGGCGGCATCACTATGGTGAAGGGCTTTTTGTCCGGATCAATCTCCGCTTTAAAGGCTCCTCCCTTTTCCCACATCTCGTAAATCCGTTCTTCAAAATCCTTAGGATCGTAGGTTTTTGCCATATCCCTTTTCATGTGAATACTTTCCTTTCTTCCTGTATAAAAAAAGTCCTTCGACATATATCAAAGGACGAAAATTTCCGCGGTACCACCTTTTTTCCCCGGCAAAGGCCGAAGCTCTCGATTAGAATGAAACTAAGAAAGCAACCTTCGCACTGACACGTTCTCTAAAGTCTCTCAGCCTGCGGACTCTATTCTCTGTAAAGGGTTATCAGCCTACTCCTCTTTCCTCACCGTTTCAATATTGATTTTATGTGCTAAAGGACTGCCGCAAAATCCTCAGCCTGCGGCTACCCATATATTTTACCAATGAATCATGTCTGTTTCAAGAGCAAATTTCACCCCGGCGCATCAGTGTGCATCAGTCCCTCTTCCTCGGAGGGATTTTCAGCGTTTTGTTTTCATAACCAATATTTCGATTCAATTCTTGTTGACAGACTACAATATCAGCGTTAATATAATACTGTATTTGACAAAGACCATAGATATATCTAAATAAACTTTTGCGAAACGAGGTAAAGACCGATGAAACACCAATTTCCAGTTACATTGACTAAAACTCCCAAGAAGAAGCCTGCTGCTCAGGGACTGCGATTCGGTACCGAATTCACGGATCACATGTTCATAATGGACTACGACGATGAGAAGGGCTGGCATGACGGAAGAATCATACCTTACGGCCCTATCGAGCTGGATCCGGCTTCTATGGTGCTCCACTACGGTCAGGAGATGTTCGAAGGACTTAAGGCATATGAGACCGAAAAAGGCGTCGTTCAGCTTTTCCGCCCTTACATGAACGCTAAGAGAGCTAATAACACCAACGACAGGCTATGCATACCTGAGATCGACGAGGACCTTTTCGTAGACGCCATTAAGGCTCTCGTTTCTGTCGATAAGGACTGGATACCTGAAGGAGAGGGCACTGCCCTTTACATAAGGCCCTTCATCTTCGGCGATGAGCCTTTTTTGGGTGTGAGACGCTCCGGAACATATAAATTCATGATAATCTTAAGTCCTGTAGGTCCGTACTTTGAAGCCGGACTCGCACCTACGAAGATGTACGTAGAGGACGTATACGTAAGAGCCGTTAAGGGCGGCACCGGTGAAGCCAAATGCGGAGGGAACTACGGCGGAAGTCTGAAGGCTCAGGAGATAGCCCATGAGAAGGGATATGAACAGATCCTCTGGCTGGACGCTTACGAAAAGAAATACATCGAGGAGATCGGTTCCGCTAACGCCTTCTTCGTAATCGGCGACGAAATAGTCACCAGCGAGCTGAACGGTTCCATCCTTCCGGGCATTACAAGAGATTCCATCATAGCTCTGTGCAAGAAAAAGGGATATAAGATCTCTGAGAGGAAGCTATCCATCGACGAGCTGGAGGATGCTTACAGAAACGGACAGCTTAAGGAAATGTTCGCTTCGGGAACGGCTGCCATCATATCCCCTGTAGGTGAGCTTCTGTACAAGGGCGAACACATGATAATCAATAACAATGAGATCGGACCTGTGGCTCAGGAGATGTACGATACCATCTACGGAATCCAGACCGGAAAGATGGAAGATTTCATGGGATGGACTGTACCTGTAGAGTAGATCGGAGCGGAGACAGCAATGGATTATTCACTTACATCACTTTGTGACAGACTGGACAGCATGTCCCTGTTCAGACATCTTCTGGATACTGATGTCATCAGCGGTCTGAGAAAGCTCATAGGAACCATTGAAAATGAAAACCCCAAGGACGTTTACCGTCTTTGGGGTAGTTTCGCTTCCTCCCTCTACGGTGAGGGAGGCGATCTGGGGCTTTTCCTTAAGGAATCGGTTCTTGACAGCAAAAACGCCTATATAGACAGGAAGCTGTCGGGAGGACCTATAACCCCTTCCATGGAGGAATGTCTGTCATCTGAACTGAACCTTCTCTCCTCCGTCTGCAAGATAACCCCTGAATCCCTTGCGCCCGATTTCAGGGAAAAGGGTCTGCCCGGATGGGAGAACACCTGTATCGACCTTGAAAAAGAGTATGGGGAGATGCTTTCCGCCATTTCTACTCTCGGATTCGGCGTCTACAGAAAATATCACGCCTTCAAGGTCAAGGACGGCGAAATATTACCTATAAAGCATCCTGACAGCCAGTCTCTCAACACCCTTTACGGCTACGAGAGAGAAAGGGGAATGATTCTCTCCAATACGGAGGGATTCGCCAAGGGACTTCCGGCGGCTAACGTGCTCCTTTACGGCGATGCAGGCACGGGGAAATCATCCACCATTAAAGCCTGCGCGTACGCCTGTCACAGCATGGGAGTTCGTCTGGTAGAATTTGACAAAAGGGAGCTTTGGAACATGCCCGATGTCATCGAGAGCCTTTCCACCCTTCCTCTCAAGTTCATATTCTACATAGATGACCTCAGCTTTTCCGCCGGAGACGACAGCTTCTGCGAGCTGAAAGGCATACTGGAGGGAAGCGCCGCCACAAAGCGGGAAAACGCTGTAATCTATGCTACCAGCAACCGACGTCATCTGATCCAGGAGACCGTGGAATCCAGGATCGGAAGCGACATACATCTCAACGACACCCTGCAGGAAACCATGAGCCTTTCAGCCCGTTTCGGCCTTACGGTAACCTTCTCGAAGCCTGAGAAGGACGCTTATCTGGATATCGTCAGAAAGCTGGCCGAGGAATACGGCGTGAAAATGGCTGATACGGAGCTGTGCACCAGGGCCGAAGCCTTCGCCATAAGAAGTCAGGGGCGCAGCCCGAGAACAGCCAAGCAGTTCATACAGCTTGCGGCGGTGGGAATTTAGACCGGGATATGGAACCTGCGAACCCGTTAAAACCGAAGAAGTCCCTTCAGTCATCGAGACCGAAGAGACTTCTTTTTACGTCTGTCCTCTATTTTCGCAGAGGCGGCGCGCTGTGAATCCCGCCGCCCAACCCTGCTTCCACAGCTTCTGTAATCCCTTCCGCGTAGGTGGGATGAGGCCTCACGATTGAAGCCATGTCCTCTAAGGTTAAACCCTTTGCAATGGCAATAGAAAACTCGCTGATCATATCTGTCGCTCTGGCACACATCATAGCCGCTCCGAGAATCTTCTTCGTCTCCTGACTGTAGGTCACCTTGATAAAGCTCCGTTCTTCACGGGAAATCAGGGATTTTCCGTTGGCGGTCATCAGAAACTTACATTCCTTGGCTTCGATTCCCGCTTTTTTGGCTTGCTCTAGATTCATGCCTACCGTAGCGACCTCCGGGCTGGTATATATGCAGGATGGAATCAGAGAAAGGTTGGTATCGCTATGCTCGCCGAACATGCGGCACACTGCGTGGATTCCCTGTGCCGACGCTGCATGGGCCAGCTGAATATTTCCGAAAACCACATCCCCTATTGCATAAACGCCTTCCATGGTGGTTTCAAAGCTCTCGTCTACAACGATGGCTCCCCTCTCCGTCTCCAATGGCGGTTTTCCCTTGAAAAGACCCTCTATGTTGGCCTTCCTTCCGGTGGAAACCAGTACGGAATCGCCGACCTCCCGTCCTTCTTTTCCCTTTTCCTCAAAGACGACAGCCAGTTCCCTTCCCGATTCAGCTTTTTCCACCTTCTTCACGGAAGCCGCCGTGTGGATTTTTACGCCCTTCTTCTTTAGGATCATCGCCATGCTGCGGGAAAGCTCCTTCTCCAGATTGGGTAAGATCTGCTCCGCGGCTTCGATGACGGTTACCTTTCTCCCAAGTCCGGCGTATACGGATGCCAGTTCAATACCGATCACGCCGCCCCCTATGATGATCAGCTTCTCACTGTCCAATCCTTCCCCTTCTAAAACCGCATCGCTGGTGACAACGCCCTCCAGCTCCAGACCGGGAATGGGCGGCAACGACGGAACCGACCCGGTTGCGATCAGGATTTTATCCGCCGTAACGGAGCATATTTCTCCATCCTCTTTGACAACTCTTACAGCTCCCCTTCCCTCTAACCGGCCGCAGCCCTGCAGCAAGGTAATCTTATTGGCCTTCAGCAGTTGAAGAATACCGTCCCGCAGCCGATTCACCACCTGATTCTTTCTTCGATGGAGTCCGCCGAAATCGACGGCCACATTCTCTCCGTGAATTCCCAGCTCTTCGCAGGTGCACATTTCCTGAAAGAGATGGACAGTATGCATAAGAGCCTTAGTGGGAATACATCCACGGTTCAAGCAGGTGCCGCCCACCTGACGCCCCTCGATCAGTCCGGTTTTCTTTCCCAGCTGAGCAGCCCGAATGGCCGCCTCATAACCGCCGGGACCTGCGCCGATTACAATCAGATCATAATGGTCTCTGGTCTGTGTCATCGGGATGCCTCCTCCCATTTCATCTTGTCCCTCATATTTCCTTACTCTTTATCAATTCTTTCAAGTCTTCCGTCATCTGCCGCCGAAGGGGATTCCACTCTTCCTCACGGAGCAAGCCGTCAAGACAGCCGAAAATCACCTCTGTATCAAAGGGAACGCCCCTTAAAGCCTTTGCCGCTTTCAGCAGAAATGTTTCGTCTAAGCCGTCAGAGTAAATACAGCTGTCCCGAATGATCCCCTTCTCCACAACCAGTCTCAAATCTGCGTCCCCCCAGGCAAACCGCCCGGAAAAGGCCGTCGAGAACGGAAGATGTCGT
Source organism: uncultured Oscillospiraceae bacterium (assembly GCA_964442135.1). Classification (GTDB taxonomy): domain Bacteria; phylum Bacillota; class Clostridia; order Peptostreptococcales; family Anaerovoracaceae; genus Avanaerovorax. The sequence goes on along the minus strand of CAYTYN010000026.1, from coordinate 5,748 downwards.
CCGTACTTCCACGAAGGCGAGCTGAAAAAGTCCTCCCTTTCCTTTAAGGGCTCTTCCGGCAGCTTCTCTTCTTCGATGCGATTCCCCTCCATACCGTAAACCGTAATAAAGGCTCCGATCAATTCCGCCTTCATCATCTCCGCCGTCAAGCCGGGACAATATTCGCTCAGATTCGTTACCCTGCTCTGAACGGATGCTACTCCCTTTGCCTCCAGTTTATCCTTCCCCACGCTGAGATAATGGCTCATCTTTTCCGTATCCGCCTGTAACAGCAGGGTTCCATGATGGCAGCAGTTTTCTCCGGCCTGATAAAAGGCGTTTCCGGAGAACTTTTTGCCTTCCACGGCGATATCGTTTCGCCCAGTCTTCTCCGCGCCAATTCCCAACCTTCGGCAGGCTTCCACGATGACCGACAGCTGTCGCTCCACGTTATACACATCTTTAGGCGCGAGAAAGGTGAAATTCAGATTGCCCATATCGTGAAATACCGCGCCGCCGCCGGACAGACGGCGGGCCAGATGACCGCCGTCTTTTTCAAGGCGGGTTACACGGCATTCCTTCCAGCAATTTTGATTTCTTCCGATTACAACGGTATTCTCGTTTTGCCATAGATAGAGGATACATGCCTTCGGCTTCACGTGACGTAACAGATATTCTTCTATGGCGATGTTCCGATAAGGATTCGTGCCTGCCCCTACTATATAGGAAATCCGGCGCACCGACGAAGTCAAAGAATTACCTGCCGTCATCGGAGGGTTCCTCGTATTTCAGCACCGGCTTTCTTGCGGCCAGAACCTCATCCGGCCTTCCTATCGGCGTCGTCATCGGGCATCGGTGGAGATATTCCGGATCCTCCATGGCTTTTTCATAGATCTCCAGGAACACTTCCACCGCCTGATCCAGCGTTTCCTTGCTCTCTGTTTCCGTAGGCTCCACCATCAGCGCCTCGTGAACAATCAGAGGAAAGTACATGGTCGGAGGATGAATCCCGTTATCCAGCAGCATTTTCGCCACATCCAGCGCAGAAACACCCTTCTCATTACGGAGCTTCTCCAGGGTCATGACGAACTCATGCATGCAAAGTCCGTCGTAAGCCATATCATATGTGTCCCTGAGGCGGGCTTTCATATAGTTGGCATTCAACACCGCGTTGACAGCTGCTTCCGGAATACCTTCCCGTCCCAGCAGCTTAATATAGGCGAGAGCCTTGACCACCACCAGGAAATTGCCGTAGAACGCTTTGATACGGCCTATTGTATGCTCCGGTTTTACCATGGTGAGACCCTTTTCATCTTCTGTCACATAATCCTCCGGCAGGAAAGGCTTTAAGAATTCCTTGCAGCCCACGGCTCCGGAACCCGGGCCGCCGCCGCCGTGAGGGGTGGAAAAGGTTTTATGAAGATTCACGTGTACCACGTCAAATCCCATGTCCCCCGGTCTTACAATGCCCATGATGGCGTTAAGATTGGCGCCGTCGTAATAGCAAAGTCCTCCGGCATGATGGATTATAGACGTGATTTCCAGAATGTTCTTGTCAAAAATGCCTATGGTATTGGGATTTGTCAGCATTAAACCGGCTGTGTCCTCTCCCACCGCGGCCCGTAACGCCTCCAGATCCACGCATCCATCCGGTCCCGACGGAATGTTGACCGTTTCAAAGCCGGCCATGGAAGCAGTGGCAGGATTGGTGCCATGGGCGGAATCCGGTACGATGATTTTGTTTCTCCCCGTTTCTCCTTTTTCACGGAGATACGCCTTTATCAGAAGCAGTCCGGTCAATTCACCGTGAGCTCCGGCCGCCGGCTGCATGGTCACTCCGTCCATGCCGGTAATGGCGCACAGGCTTTCTTCAAGCTCCTTTATCACCCGGAGACATCCCTGAACCGTGTCTTCCGGCTGGAGCGGATGAATTCCGCTGAAGCCCGGCAATTTTGCCACCTGCTCGTTCATCTGCGGATTGTATTTCATCGTGCAGGACCCTAACGGATAAAAGCCGTCATTGACCCCATGAACCCGCTTTGCCAGCTGCTTATAGTGACGGCTGATGTCAACCTCCGCAATCTGGGGCAGACTCCATGAATCCCGGCGCTGCACCTCTTCCTTTAACGTATAAACCGGCACATCACAATCGGGGAGAATAGTGCAGCCCGTACCTTCTCTGCTCCTTTCAAAAATCAGCTTCATGCCACAGCCCTCCTGACGATTTCCACCAGACGATCGATTTCCTCTTTCGTATTCTTCTCCGTGGCGCACCACAAAATTCCCTTCTCTACGGGATAACCTCCCAGAATTCCTTCCTTTTCAAGCTCTTTTAGCAGGATCTCAGGAGACACAGGACAAGTCATGACGAATTCATGGAAAAATTCCCCCGGATAGACCGGACGGAAGCCTGCTATCTCTCCTAACCTTTCCGCCAGGTAATGAGCCTTGGACAGACACTGTTCCGCCCCACGGCGAAGGCCGTCCTTTCCCATCGCTGTCAAATATACGCTGGCCGTCAGGGCGCAGAGCGCCTGGTTGGAGCATATATTGCTTGACGCTTTTTCACGCCGGATATGCTGCTCTCTTGCCTGCAGGGTCAGCACGAATGCCCGCCGGCCGCGGACATCTACGGTCTGGCCGACGATACGTCCCGGCAGCTTTCTCATCATCGCCTTTGTAGACGCCATAAATCCCAGATAAGGTCCCCCGAAGGATAATGGCATTCCTAAAGGCTGACCTTCACCGACAGCAATATCAGCACCGCATTCGCCCGGCGTCCGAAGCATTCCCAGGGCGATAGGGTTACATCCCATAATGAATTTACCGCCGCCGGCATGGATTATTTCTCCCAGTCCGGCGCAATCTTCCAGCTGACCGTAGAAATTAGGCTGTTGAATATACACGCAGGACACCGTTTCATCCTCCAGAAGTCTTTTCAGAGCCGCGGCATCTGTCCTTCCCTCTGCGTCGGGAACGATCTCCCATTCCGCCCCGGATCCCGTGCAATAAGTCTTTATCGTCTCTATGACATGAGGATGAGCGCATTGGGAAATCAGGACCTTGGAGCGCTTTCTGTCCTTGCACATGGCTGCCGCCTCGGCCGCTGCCGACGCACCGTCGTAGACAGATGCGTTGGATACGTCCATGCCGGTCAGCCGACATATCATCGTCTGATATTCGAAAATAGACTGCAGGATTCCCTGACTCACCTCAGCCTGATAAGGAGTATAAGCCGTAACGAATTCCTCTTTCGATGTCACCGACTTCACGATTGCCGGAATGTAATGGTCATAGGCGCCGGCGCCTCTAAATATGGACTTAAACACCTTATTTTTCTCGGCCAGTCCTTCCATTTCAGAAGCCACGGTCATCTCCGTCTTTCCTTCGGCCAAAGGCAGTCCCTCCAATCGGACCTGCGCCGGTACATCTGCATATAGCTCCTCCGTGGAGGAAAGGCCTATGGCCTTGAGCATCTCTTCTCTTTCACCGGCAGTTGACGGAACGAAACTTCCCATATCTATGCCTCCTCAGCGCTTTCCTCGCATAGCTTTTCATATGCTTCCGCAGAAAGTAATTCTTCCTTTTCCGTAATATTTCCCACCTTTACGAACCAGGCTCCGTAAGGATCCTCATTGATCTTTTCCGGTGAGTCCAACAATTCCTCGTTGACAGCCTCTACCACCCCGGTGACGGGACTATATACGTCAGAAACCGCCTTTACCGACTCAACATCCGCAAAAACAGCACCGGCTTCCATTTCATCCCCTTCCTCCGGAAGATTGACAAAGACCAAATCTCCCAGCGCATTCTGGGCGAAATCGGTCAGTCCGACGTAAGCAGAGTCGCCTTCCATGCGAATCCATTCATGAGATTTAGTATACAACAATTCTTTCGGCGTATTCATCACTTTCATCCTCACTTTCTTCTATTTCTCTCTTTTATAAAAGGGCAGCTCCTCCACCCGGCAAGGAACTCTTCTTCCCCTTACGTCCACTTCCACTTCCGTACCCGGTTCTGTAAAATCAATGTCCAATATAGCCATAGCGATGGCGCATCCCAGATAAGGGCAATGGGTTCCCGATGTGGTAACTCCCACCTTCCGATCTCCTGCGTATACGTCCTGCTCTTCCCGAACAATGCCTCTTCCTGTCACCTTAAGGCCGATTCTCTTTCTGGTCAGTGGCAGTCTTGACTCTATTCCGGCCTTTCCGATAAAGTCGTCCTTCTGCATCTTCACCGCGAAACCCAGTTCCGCTTCCAGCGGGGTGATCTGATCATTCATCTCGTGCCCGTATAAAGGCATTGCCGCCTCGAGACGCAGAGTATCTCTGGCTCCCAGACCGCAGGGAATAAGTCCGAATTCCTTTCCCGCCTCTAACAGCAGACTCCACAGCTTCGGCCCATCCTCAGATGCAGTATACAGTTCGAAACCAAGCTCTCCCGTATATCCGGTCTGTGAAATCAGACAGCTTATACCCCTTACATCGACATTATTCCGAAACGTGTAATACTTATCCGGTATTTCCTCCTCTTTCATCAGCTTACTGAGAATGTTCCGGCTTTCCGGTCCCTGCAGGGCGATCTGAGCCACGGAATCGGAAATATCGGACAGTTCCACACTTCCCGACAGATTCTCTTCCATAAACTTCACATCCTTACGGCGGTTAGCCGCATTCACCACGATCAGGTATTCCTCCCCTCCGAGGCGGTACACCAGCAAATCGTCGACAACGCCGCCGTCCGGATTGCACATCGGACTGTAACGGACTTTTCCTACTTGCAGACCGGTAAAATCGTTGGTGAGCATGTAATTCAAATTGGCAAGGGCTTCTTTACCCTTCAGGATCACCTCCCCCATGTGGGATACGTCAAACAGTCCAGCCTGAGTTCTTACAGCCATATGCTCCTTGATAACGCCGGTTCCGTATTGAACCGGAAGCAGGTATCCCGCAAATGGCACAATTTTCCCGCCGGCTGCCACATGACAGTCATATAGCGGTGTTTTCAATTCCATTTTTCATCGACCTCCCTTTTTTCATTTCCGTTTCCATGCCGCCGCATGGAAAACGATTACCTTACAGCCTCTGTTTCCCACATAAGAAAAGAGGTGCAATGGCGATATCCATCACACCTCTGTATAGTTTGACCTGAAAGATTCTTTCGGCTCCTCCTATATATCGGAGCCAAAGTTGCTTCTTCGGTGTCGCTTCCGCGACTTTCCAGAGTTTCGTCAAAATACGGTCCTTTTGCCTGAGAGTTTCGTGCCTATGCCCCTTCGGCGCCGCCTGTCCGCCCAATCCGCGCGGCGGTCTCTCCCGCATTCATCATCCGCAAATATTCCGGCAACGTCCCTGTGGCGCCTGCCGATTTTCTTCATTATAAAGGAAACGAAAGAAAATGTAAAGCAAGACTAAAAAGAAAGGCTCTTTGCAGAAGTGGCTTTTTTTTTACCATCAATCTAACCACCTGTTAACAATGATGGTTGGATTGGTTAGAATAGCCACTTGAATCGTGGCGAATGCTCCGGCTAAACCAAAATATCAATTTAGTTTAGCCGGAAATGTCATTGACAATTTATAAAAAATTCGGCTATAATAAAATCGCAATTTGGTTTGGACGAATACTCTGAATAAAATTGACTATACTATAACCGAAGGGAGATATTGTCATGGCATATATCGAACGAGCTGTGGAAGATACGATTGCACGGATGTCCAAAATGTTTCCGGTGCTGCTGGTAACTGGCCCCAGACAGGTTGGAAAAAC
>CAYTYN010000025.1:0-20990 GCA_964442135.1 uncultured Oscillospiraceae bacterium | reverse complement strand
CCGTAAAATACAGGGTATGGGCATAGTCGAAGTCAGCCGAAGCGTGTATACATCTTTTTATTATGTGTGCGTAGCGGGGGTCTACATCTGTACCGGCTTCCTCCAGCTTTTCAGCTATGATATCAAAGCTCCTCTCCTCTATGTCTGCCGATCTGATGTTTTCAATTTTCATGTCCGCTTCCCTCCATTATCCTATAAATCAGCTCCATGTCAAGGGATTTTCTCAATTTCGAAGCTAAAATGTCATATTGGCTCTCCTTATATTCGTCCATGTCGAAAGCCCGAACCTGAGAAGAATCAAGGCCTTTAGCCTCATACAGCGCCTTTACGCAAACCTCCGCCACCGCCTCGCTGTCAAAAATCCCGTGTATATAGGTTCCGTACACATTTCCGGAGTTTATAATGTTCCCTGACGCCTGAGAACACCCCATGTGTATCTCATACCCCTTGTAAGGGGCTCCGGAGAGACCTTCGAACATTCCTGTAACAGGGGAAAGAACCCCCTCTCCCGCAATTCTGGTCTTTTCTCCCCTAAAGACGGTGCTGTGAGGTAAAAGGCCCATGCCCTTCATCTCTCCGCCTCCTTCCACTCCTTCAGGGTCCGAAAGCTGCTGGCCCAGCATCTGATAGCCTCCGCATATGCCGAAAACAGGCTTTCCGGAGGAAGCGAACTTCAATATGGCCGCCTCAAAGCCGGATTCCCTGAGCCATTTCAGATCGGCCATAGTGGATTTCGTGCCCGGCAGAATTATCATATCCGGATCGCCCAGCTGTCTCGGATGCGTTATGTATCTCACCGTAACCCCGTCTATGTACTCTAGGGCGTTGAAGTCGGTGAAATTTGATATCTTAGGCGCTCGTATTACAGCTATATCTATCGCTCCTGTAGAGCCTTTTCCGACAAAACGCTCTGTAAGGCTGTCCTCATCGTCCACATCTACCTCCATGTATGGCACTACTCCGACCACGGGAACGTGAATCAAATCCTCCAGCATATCCAGACCCGGCTTCAATATATCCGTATCTCCTCTGAATTTGTTTATGATTACCCCTTTTACCCGCGCTTTTTCCTTCTCATCGAAGAGGAGCATGGTGCCGGCTAAGGATGCGAACACTCCGCCTCTGTCTATGTCTCCGGTGAGCAGCACGGGAGCGTCGGCCATTTCGGCCATTCCCATGTTTACCAAATCGTCCTTCTTAAGGTTGATCTCCGCCGGACTTCCCGCTCCTTCTATGACGATTACATCGTATTCCGATTCCAGGCTCTGAAAAGCCTTCCGGATATCCGCCCGAAACCGGTGCTTTTCCTCGTAGAATTCTCTGGCGGTGTAATTTCCCACCACCTCGCCGTTTACGATGACCTGAGACCCTTCGTCGCTGGTAGGCTTGAGGAGCACCGGGTTCATCCTCACATCCGGAATAACCTTGGCGGCCTCAGCCTGCATCACCTGAGCCCTGCCCATCTCCAAACCGTCCGGCGTAATATACGAATTGAGGGCCATGTTCTGCGCCTTAAACGGCGCCGTCTTATATCCGTCTTGCCTGAATATCCTGCACAGTCCCGCAGCTATAAGACTTTTCCCCGCATTAGAGCAGGTCCCCTGTATCATGATCTTTTTCGTCATTTTGCGTCCTTTCTTCTCCAATCCCTCAGGCATTTAATGAGATACCTGTTTTCCGCCTCCGTCCTGACCGCGATTCTGAAATAGGATTCGTCCAGACCCGGATAATTTCCGCAGCTCCTGACCATTATGTCGTAGGGCAGCAGAGCCTTGCTCAAATCCATTGAACTCCTTATGAAGACGAAATTGGCTGTAGAATCGTAGGTATGAAATCCCAGAGCCTTCAGCTCTCTCATAAGGTATTCCCTCTCTCTTCTCACATAGTCTTTCGTCTCTTCGATGAATCCTTTAATTTCTACAGCCGCTCCGCCGGCCTTTGAAGCCGGAGTGCTCACAGGCCATGGCTGGAGGGTTTCCCTTAGTCGCTCCACAAGCTCTCTATGAGATGAAACGGCATATCCCAGCCTGAGACCGGCCATGGCGTAGATCTTAGTGAAAGCCTTGAGAACCACTGCGTTAGGATGTTCTTCTATGTAGGGAAGTATGGAATACCTCTCCTCCTCATGGAGAAACTCTGAGAAGCATTCGTCTACCATCAAAATAGCTCCCCTTTCGCCGCACCTGTCAGCCAGCTCCAGAACCTTTTCTTTTTCCACAGCCACTCCTGTAGGATTGCCGGGGTTACATATAAATACCAGATCCGTATCGTCGTCGATTAAGCAGACTGCCCTCTCGTCATATGCAAAGCCGTTTTCCTCTCTCAGGAAGAAATGGTTCACAGCTGATCCTGCGGTTTTTGCGGCCCTTTCATACTCCGCGAAGGCGGGAGAAACGATCAAGGTCTTTCTCGGCCTCAGATACAGAGCCAGCCGGAATATAATGTCCGACGCTCCGTTTCCGAAGACGAGAAAATTCTCAGGTACGCCCAGATATTTCGCCACCTTTCCCGTCAGCTCACGGTTTTCAATATCCGGATAGGCCTGGTAGCTGTCCGGATTATCTATTATAGCCGACCTTACCTCAGGCGGCATGCCCAGAGGATTGAGATTGGCGGAAAAATCGTACATCCTCCTGTCATATTTATATACATTGCCGCCGTGTACTTCCTTCATGTGTCTTTCCCTCTATAACAGACCCGAACCTGACCGTCCCATGGCCCACAGCCATAAGCACTTGACAGCGATGATTACTGCCAGGCACAAAACAGAAGCCGTATACATGAGCTTTACGGCGCGTCTGATATCTTCGTTTTCTACAGTACGAACAGGATCTCCTATAGTTTTTTTTCTGTAGAGCTTACCGAAGTAATACGCGTCTCCGCCCAGCTGTATATTGAGAGCACCTGCACAGGCTGACTCGGGATGAGCGCTGTTAGGACTTGAGTGATTTCTTCTGTCTCTTCTGAATATGCGAAAGGCTTCCTTCCCGTCAAAGCCTGCAATAAATCCTGCGGCGCAGATGGCAAGACCGGTTATTCTGGCCGGTATATAGTTTAACACATCGTCTATTCTGGCAGATGGGCGGCCGAAGAACAGGTATCTCTCATTTTTATATCCTACCATAGAATCTAGGGTGTTTACCCCTTTGTAGAGGAAGGCCAACGGCGCTCCCCCTATGGCCATATAAAACATGGGCGCGATTACCCCGTCAGAGGTATTTTCAGCGACAGTCTCCACCACCGCCTTATCTATCCCCCGGTAATCCAGGTCTGCCGTATCCCTTCCCACTATTCGGGATAGATACTTTCTGGAATTTTCCAGGTCTCCTTTTTCGACGAAGCGATACACCCTCATGCTCTCGTCTCTCAGGGATCTGGCGGCAAATATCTGATAGCAGAAAAAGCAGTTCACCCCGACCCCAAGCCAAGGGTTTATATGCGCGGCGGCCTTAAGTATTGCCCACGATAAAGCAAAGGCTGTTGCAGGAACGATCAAGGCGAGAAGCCACCCCGCCGCCGTTTCACCCTTCTCCGTCTCGGGAAAAATTCTCCTGAGCAGCCTTTCCAGAAGACTTATGTAATTTCCTATCAGAACCACAGGATGGGGCATGCCTCGGGGATCTCCGAATATACAGTCCGCCAAAAAGCCTGTAAGGACTGCCGCTGTTATTTCCACTTTCTACCTCCATAGGATGCGCATGCCTTTGCGAAGCTTACGGCGAATTCCACATTGGACCAGAGATGGATATGGGGATATCCGGCAAAGATATTACCGTCGCTTATGACGCAGAGGGATCTCTGACCGCTGTTCTTCACTCCCTGAAAAGCGTCTCCGTTCTCAGTGCAGTCGCTGTAGTGAAACTCGTGGCACCTGATAGACTGGCCCGACCTGCACATAAGGGTATCCCTTCTCGCCGTCAAAGTCTTATATCCGAACCTTACCGGCTTATCCGTCATGTAAGCTCTGCCCGGGAGAACTCCTGCCATCTCATATTCTCTGCCATCCTTTTCGATGGATTTTCCCAGATACATAAAGCCTCCGCACTCCGCCCATATGGGCGTCTGCCTCTCTGCGGCTCTTCTCACCCCTGCGGCCGTATTTTTCGCCTCTGACAGAATATCAAGGTGCTCCTCCGGATATCCTCCGCCTAATATGAGCCCATCGGCATCCTCCGGCACATCCTCGTCATTTAGAGGAGAGAAGAACAGAATTTTCCCTCCAAGCTCTCTCAAAAGGTCCAGATTATCCTCATAATAGAAGCAAAACCCTTTGTCCCATGCCACAGCGAGCTTAAAGCCTCTTTCCATGACAGGCTCCATATGAGGAAGGCTCCCCCATATGGGCTGAGCCATTTCCCCCGTTTCTATAATTCCTTCCAGGTCAATGCTTTCTTCAGCCTGCCTTCCCAAAGCCTTCAGCTTATCCTCCAGACCCTTGACCTCATCTGCTGTAATAAGTCCCAGATGTCTGCTCTCCAGTTCCGCTTCGGCCATGGAGGGCATAAAGCCGAAGACCTTAACTGACAGTCCCTCTTCTATGGCCTTTTTATATGCCTGATACATTGCCTTAGAGCAGTTATTTAGGATAACCCCCTTAACATTGTTTCTTCTGAACCTGAGATACCCTTCTATCTCGGCCAGCACCGAGGTTCCCTTTCCCCTCGTGTTTACCGCCAGTATGGTTGGGGAGCCTAATACAAGGGATGTGTCATTGGCTGAGAATCTATCATGGGAAAAGCCTATGCCGTCGTACATTCCCATAGCCCCCTCAATGACGGCTATGTCACATTCCGCGGTATTTCGAAGGAAGAGGGTCTTCACTCCCTCCTCTCCGCACATGAACAGATCCAGATTTCTTGATCGAATTCCCGTTACCCTGCTGTGAAACATAGGGTCTATGTAATCCGGCCCGCATTTAAAAGCGCATAGTCTTTTGCCTCTGTCCTTCAAAGCCCGAAGTATGGCGCAGACTATGGTAGTCTTTCCGCAGCCGCTTCCCGTTCCGGTTATAAGTATTCTGGGTACGGCGCGGGAAATATCACTCATTACTCGGTATCTTTCCTTTCAATATGTAGACCGGGTTCTCCGATCTCATCAGATTATATGAGCCCAGCCTTTCGCTGACGCTGGCGTTTACGCACTTTGCGGTAAAATCCATGGCCATATCCTTAAAGGCCTCTGTGATAGCGCCTAGGCTTTCTATGGTAACTGCCGTAGCGCATATGACCGCCTCAGGGTTTTTCTCCAAAGCGATTTTAAGTATGTCTGAAAAGCTTCCGCCGGATCCTCCTACGAAGACCTTGTCGGGAGCCGGAAGCTGTACCAAAATCTCGGGAGCCCGACCTGAAATGACGGAGACGTTTCTGGCTCCCGTTTTCACAGAATTCTCCTTTATCAGCTCCGCCGCCCTTTCCTTCCTCTCCACAGCATACACTGTGCTCTCGCAGGCCTTAAAAGCCAAAGCGCAGGAAACAGAACCCGTTCCGGCTCCTACGTCCCAAACCGTGTCCTCAGGCTCGACCTCCAGCTCCGATACGGCCAGAGCTCTTATGGTCTCCTTGGTCATAGGCGCCTTATCCCTTACGAAGTCTCCATCCCTCAGAGTTCTATGCCTGTTTATGTAGTTGGGATTATGTATTACGACTACAGCCATGTCAGAAAATTCCACGGATGCTAACTTTCGGGGATCACCTCTTACGATTCTTTCACCCTCCATGCTCAGGTTTTCGCCGACGTACATGGTGATATCGCTCCCGAATCCGGCTTCCGCCAGCTGTCTTGCCAGATCCTGCGCCTTAAGCTTTCCGCCCGTCAGGGCGAACACCTCCTCGTTATAGCATACGTAAGGGACTATGGATCTTTCCCGTCCGTGGAAGCTTACCTGTTTCATCCTCTCATAGCTTCTTCCGATTCCGGCGCAGAAGTATGACAGACTGCTTATTCCGGGAAGAAGCCGGATTTCAACGCCGGAGGGCCGGTTATTTATCAGAGTTCTTCCGATGCTGTAAAATCCTGTATCTCCTGACGCGCACACGCACAGGTTAACGTCCTCTTCCCCGTGCTCTCTCATATACTCTGTTATGTCCGTTACGGACATGTATTCAGCTTTGGGATTCAGATCTGATATCAGCCTCATATCCTTCACAGAGGTAACCGCCAGATCCGCCCTCTTAACCGCTTCCTTAAAGTCTTCGGTAAACAGGCCCGCTCCTCCGCAGCCCATTCCCGCCACTGTTATCTTCATCAGTCCAGTATCCTGTCCGCCAGTATGTCGGCCAGCCTTTCATCTGTTCCAAAGGTTTTTCCCATCTGAACAGTCACATGGGGATAGTCTTTCAGTATTTTCTCTATCTCCTCCGGTATGTCATGTCTTATGTGTATGCCCTCGAAGAGAAAATACGGCACCACCTTTATATGGTTTACACCCTTTTCCACGAGAGCCTTTATTCCGTGCTCTATATCCTCCTCGCAAAACTCCATGTATGCGATCTCTAAAGGCATGTCCCCTATCTTTTTCCTCGTCATATCCGCTACAGCGTTCATGGTGTCCTTTGTGGATTGAACCCTGCTTCCGTGAGCCAGGATCATTACGCCGTTCATATCCTCTGTCTCTCCTCCTTGAAAATTTCCTCGTAAGCCTTTACCGTATAATCTAAATCCTCCTTGGTGAAGCATATATTTAAAAACATGGCTTCGAACTGGGACGGCGCTACGTATATGCCCTTCTCCATAAGCTTTTTGAAGGAACCGGAGAAGACGTCCGTGTTAGCCTTTACCGCGTCGCCGTAGTTGTTTACAGGTCTGTCGGTGTAGTAAAGGCAGACTAAGGAGCCTGCGCTGTTCACGGTAAGACCGCTGATCCGTCTCAGCTCTCCTGCCAGATATTCTCCCATTTGGTTTATCCTCCCGTATATCTCGGGATTTTCCTTTAGCTTTCTGAGGGTAGCGAGGCCCGCAGCCATTGCCACAGGATTTCCGGACAATGTGCCGGCCTGATATACGTTTCCACTCGGAGATACCCTTTCCATGATCTCTTTTCTTCCCCCGTAAGCGCCTACGGGCAGCCCGCCTCCTATGATCTTTCCGTACGTGGCAAGATCCGGTGTGACGCCGTAATACTCAGCCGCTCCTCCGAAGGAGAGCCTGAAGCCTGTTATCACCTCATCGAATATCAGGAGCGCCCCGTTTTCATCGCAAAGCCTTCTCAGTCCCTCTAAAAAGCCTTCCTTAGGAGGCACTACCCCCATGTTGGCGGCCACCGGCTCCACGATGACGCAGGCTATCCCTCCTCTGTTTTCATCGAATATCCTCTCCACCGACTCCAAATCGTTGTATACGGCCGGAAGAGTGTCCTTTGCGGCTCCCTTTGTCACTCCGGCGCTGTCGGGGGAACCGAAGGTCATGGCTCCCGACCCTGCCTTTACCAGCATGCTGTCGCTGTGACCGTGGTAGCAGCCCTCGAATTTTATAACCTTATCTCTCCCCGTAAACCCTCTGGCAACGCGGATAGCGCTCATAACGGCTTCTGTGCCGCTGTTTACCATTCTAAGCATTTCCACGTGAGGCAGGCCGGAGGTTATCAGCTCTGCGGCTTCCACCTCTGCCTGAGTGCAGGCCCCGAAGCTGAGCCCCTTTTCAGCGGCTTCCTTTACCGCCTTCACAGTATCTTCATCTCCGTGACCTAATATCATAGGCCCCCATGAGCTGACGTAATCTAGGTATTCCTTTCCCTCTGCGTCGTATATCCTGTTGCCCTTGGCCCTGTCTATGAACCTTGGGGTCATTCCCACGGAGCGGAAGGCTCTGACAGGACTGTTCACTCCACCGGGCATTACTTTCTTCGCTCTCTCGAATAGAATCTCTGAGTTATTCATTTCCGTTCCTCCCCGATTAACCTATATCTCCTCTTTCTATGGCGTCTGCGGCCTCCATAGCGAAATAGGTGATTATAATGTCGGCTCCTGCTCTCATCATAGACGTGGTAGTCTCGCACATAATGCCGTACTCGTCGATAAGTCCCGCCCTTCCTGCGTTCTTTATCATGGCGTACTCCCCGCTGACGCTGTAAGTGGCTATGGGAAGATGAGTATTATATGACAGCTCCTTTATTACGTCCAGATAGGAAAGAGCCGGTTTTACCATGAGTATATCCGCCCCCTCTTCCTCATCATAGCATGCTTCTCTCATGGCCTCCCTCACGTTGTGAGGGTCCATCTGATACGTCTTCCTGTCTCCGAAGGAAGGGGCGGAGCCTGCCGCTTCTCTAAACGGGCCGTAGAACTTGGACGCGTATTTCACTGCGTAGGACATTATAGGTACGTTCTTAAAGCCGTTTTCATCAAGTCCCGATCTCAATGCCGCCACCCTGCCGTCCATCATGTCGGAGGGGGCTACCATGTCGGCTCCTGCCTTGGCATGGGAAAGAGCCGTCTCGGTAAGATATTTCAGGGTTTCGTCGTTATCCACGTCGTGACCGCAGAGGATACCGCAGTGGCCGTGAGAGGTGTATTCGCACATGCACACGTCTGTAATGACGTAAACCTCATCTCCGTATTCCTCTTTAATGGCTCGGACTGCCTGCTGAACTATGCCGTTTTCCGCATAGGCCTGACTTCCCATCTCGTCCTTTTCCTCAGGTATACCGAAGATGAGTACCTTATCGACCCCATGCTCCAGACACTTGTCGATTATCTCCCTGCACCTGTCCGGACTGTACCTGAACTGACCCTCCATGGCGTCTATAGGCGACTTTATATCCTTTCCCTCCTGGAAAAATATAGGATAGATCAGGCTTTCCCTGGACGCTCTGGTCTCTCTGACCATGCCTCTGACGATTTTTCCCGCCCTAAGTCTTCTCGGTCTGGTGATCATCTTTAATTCCCTCTTTCCTTCAATGAACCTGTCAGCTTTTCTACCATACTGTCTATGGTCGGTTTATCAGCAATCTCTACGTTAAAGCCGTACCTTTCGGCTTCCTCCGCCGTCTTATATCCTATGCAAAGGGCATTCACACCCTTTAAATCCGAGGCCTTCCTGTTTCTGACAAAGCCTTCAACGCAGCTCTTCGATGTAAACGTTACCAGATCGAAGTCCTCTCTTCCAAGCTCCCCGTGCTCCTCAAGGCTGGTTCTGTATACGGGATAGTCGGTGTAATCTACGCCTCTTTTCTCCAGAATGTCTGTTATCTCCGACGATGCCTTCTCCGCCCTCAGCAGAAGGAGTCTGTCCCTTTCTCCGATGAAGCCGGATTCTATCATCTCCTCAGCCAGATGGGCGCCGTCGTAATAGCCGGGAACGAAATCGGCTCTTATGCCGAATTTCTCCGCCGCTCTCGCCGTCGCCTCTCCGATACATGCCACCTTAAGGCCTGATACGGCACGGCTGTCCCTTCCCGTTTCCCTGAGCCACTGAAAGAATGACCTGACTCCCTCGGCGCTGGTGAAGACTAATACGTCATAGGCGCTGAACTCAGGGGAAATAGGCCTTATAGGCTCTGTCCTTATGCACGGATACACGATAACCTGAGCTCCCTGAGCTCTCAGCTTGTCTCCCAGAACGGAAGCCTTCTTCTCAGGAGTAGTCACCACTATCCGCATCCCCTTCAGAGGGAGACTGCTGAACCAATCGAACTCCTCCGACAGACTGCACACTCTTCCTACCACTATTATGGCGGGAGATTTTATGCCTTCTTCCTTTACGGCTTCTCCCAGCTTCTCAACGGTGGTTATCACCTTTCTCTGCTCCGGCCGCGTGCCGTTTTCTATTACGGCGGCAGGGGTATCGGGTTCCATTCCCGCCTTCAAAAGACCGTCGGACAGCTTTTCCGCCGCTCCTACTCCCATGTAGAATACTATGGTTCCGTTAAGCCTTACCAGCGAATGGAAATCTAGGTTCAGTTCACTTCCCTCTTTTGCGTGTCCCGTAATGAAGTGAAGGGAGGAGCAGAAGTCCCGACAGGTCACCGGAATTCCGGCGTAAGCCGGGGCGGCGATCCCCGCCGTCACTGCCGGAACCACCTGAAAGGGGATGGACCTTTCCTTGAGGAGCTCCAGCTCCTCACCCCCTCTTCCGAATACGAAAGGATCTCCCCCTTTAAGCCTGACCACGGTTTTTCCCTTCTCAGCCTCCCGAACCAGTATCCGGTTTATCCGGCTCTGAGGTACCGGGTGATTTCCCGCATTTTTCCCCACATCTATTATCTCTGTTCCGGAAGGTATCATATCCGTAATATCCTGTGAAACCAGCCTGTCGCAGACTATTACATCCGCTTCCCCTATAAGCCGTTTTGCCTTAAGAGTCAGGAGCTCTCTGTCTCCCGGTCCCGCTCCGACCAGATATACCTTACCTGCCATTTCCTTCACCTTTCATCTCCTCAGCAAGCCATGCAGCCAGCTTATTCCCGTCCTCTCTTTCTCCGGTCACCTTTTTTACGAAGGAATTTCCCTCACCATCCGCGTAAAATCCCGTAATGGTGATAATATCCCCCTTTGGCACGGCGTACGCCCCTATAGGGGAGCTGCACCCTCCGTCTAAGGCTCTTACGAAGCTTCTCTCTGCCATGGCAGCGTCTCTTCCGTCCTTGTCGTCAAAGTCTGCGAGGAAATACGGGTCAAAGCCTCTTCTTCCCTGTACGGCCAAGATTCCCTGACCGGCTGCGGGTATTATCTCATCGGTTTCAAATATCCTCCATACTCTTTCCGTAAGGCCCAGCCTCTTTATTCCGGCGTAGGCCAGCATAATGGCTCCGTATTCCCCTGTCTCCAGCTTCCTCAGTCTGGTCTGGAGATTTCCCCTTATAGGCTTAACCTGAGCCTCAGGGAATATTTTTTTTATCTGAATACTTCTCCTCTGGCTGGAGCATCCTATGGGAATACTGAGATCTATATTATCTCTTCCCTCCGGCAGTATGAGAACGTCCCTCGGGTCTTCTCTCTTTGAAAAGGCCAGAAGGGGTATATCCTTGGGAACCTCCATGGGTACGTCCTTAAGACTGTGTACCGTAAGGTCCGCTCTCCCGTCTCTCAGCGCCTTGTCCAGCTCTTTGACGAAAAGTCCTTTTCCTCCTATTTTATCTAAGGTTCTGTCCAGTATCTTATCCCCTGTGGTCTTCATGGTGATCAGCTGTGGATTTACAGCCCCCTCTCCCTTAAGACCTCTCTTTTTATTGAAAGCTTCTATAGCCTCTATGACGATCTCTGACTGTATAACGGCCAGCCGGCTGTCCCGGCTGCCTATTGTAACCTTCATACTATTCCTCTGACAATATTCTTCTTATCTCCGACGCAACCCGGCTCGTCTCTCTGTGATTTTCACCGCCGCATATGCCGCAGACTAGTTCTTCGTTTACGGCGACCGCCGGAAAATAAAATGTACATTCCTCTTTCCTGTCGCAGACGCTTACGGGTATTCCCATGGTTCTGCAGTCCCGACCTATTTCTCTGTTGGTATTTCTGTCATCGGTACAGGCGGTGGCTATCTGGCAGCCGTCAAGATATTCTCTCCTGTAGACGTCCTCTATGTACTGAATCCTGTCCTTTGAAATCAGTTTCTTTAGCTCAGGACACAGCTCCCTTGACACTATCCTTATTTTAAACTGAAAGGCCAGGAGAGTTTTGACTCTCCGCGCGGCTACACGGCCTCCTCCCGCCACGAAGAAGGTGACCCCTGAGCTCTTTACGTACAGTGGAAAGTATCTATCCATTTTCCTCAGCTATCCTCTCTTCAGCCTCCTCAACGGTTATCCCCTCATCCTGCTCCTGCCTGGCTACGACGATAACCTTGTAGCCGTAATCGGCGCACCTTGCCTTTTCCATGAAGCCTCCCGGCTTGCCGGTATCCTTAGTCACCAGAACCTTACACCCGAACTGGTTCAGGGTCGCCAGATTCATCTCTAAGGTGAAGGGCCCCTGCATTCCGATTATATTCGAAGGGGATACCTCCGCGTCCAGGCACGCCTTGATGGACTCCGGACTGGGAAGAACTCTCGCGACGATCATAGACTCTGTATCCTTCATGGAGCTGAAGGCGCCTATCTCTTTGGCCCCTGTGGTAATCAGCGCCCTCTCACCCAGCTCCTCTACCGTTTTTGCCGCCTCAGCCATACAGGATACCTCTATAATATTCCTCTTCATGGCTTCCGTCAAATCACTGCTTCTCTCCACCCTGACGTATTCCCGCTCTTCTCCGCACGCTCCCCGTATGTTTCCGGAGACCTGACAGGCATACGGATGGGTAGCGTCTATGACGAGACGGATGTTTCTCCTTGCGAAGAAATCTTCCATTTCCTTCATATCGAGCCTTCCGGCAAATACGTTGAGGGAGCCTTCTTCCTCCAGCAATTCCTGTCCGTATTCTGTGGCTACGAGAAAGTCTACCGTGTCCGAATATCCCCTTTCAAGTACGAATCCGGCTATGCGTCTGCCTTCTGCGGTTCCCGCGAATACGGCTGTACGGCCCTTTTTTTCGCCTGCTTTACACATCCTTATATCCCCTCGGCGTTACCAGCCTTCCGTTGATTACCTTAGTTCGGGAATTTCCGATGAATACTGTAGTGAACATGTCGATGTCGTCGTTATACTTAAGACCATCTAAGGTGCATATAACTCCCCGTTCTCCCTCACGCCCTATGTTCTTCACATACCCGGACGGAGTGCCTCCGTCCCGGTAAAGCTCTGTAAGCTCCACGGCTCTGTCCAGATGAGTTACTCTTTTTTTGCTCTTGGGATTGTAGAGGCATAGCACAAAATCCCCTTCCGCGGCCAGCCTGAGCCTCTTTTCTATCCTTTCCCACGGCGTCAGAAGGTCGCTTAAGGAGATTACGGCGAAATCGTGGGTGAGAGGAGCGCCCAGAACCGAAGCGCCGCTGCAGGCGGCCGTGATTCCCGGCACCACCTCTATATCAATTTCAGGATGATCCTTTGCCACCTCGCACATTATTCCTGCCATCCCGTAAACTCCCGCGTCGCCGCTGCACACGAAGGCTACCGTCTTACCCTCGAGACATGCTTCCAGAGCCATTTTGCACCTTTCCACCTCCTTCCTCATGGAGGTGCTTCTTATCTCCTTTCCCTCAGCCAAATCCTTTATGAGATCCACGTAAAGAGTGTATCCGGCAATAACATGGCTTTTCTCTATGGCGGCTCTCGCCGCCGGAGTCATGGCGTTCCGGTCTCCCGGCCCTATTCCCACTACGTATATCTTCATCTAACGGGTATTCTCCTTCTCTAAATTATCCCTGTAATTCAGCCATTTATAGAAATCGTCTATGTACTTGCCGATTATCCCGTCTATCCTCTCCATCTGCTCTTTTCTATGGGCGTTTCTTATCTCCCTGCTTATATCGTCTACGTTGAAGCAGGAAACCCCTTCACAGCGGCTTATCTGCGGATCTATGTCCCTCGGAACGGCCAGATCGATGAAAACCCGAGGGATCTCGCCCAGCTCCCTCAGCTTGTCCATGGTCACGGTGAAGTGAGGACTTGACGTTGCGCTGACGACGGCTTGGCACTTTTCCATCTGCCCGTATCTGTCGCTGTAGTTTACCTTCCCGCAGCCCTTGGGAATTATATTTTCACTGTGCTTATACTGTCTCAAGGTCATTGTCGGGTTAAATCCCGCCTTTACGAGAAGCTCCGCCACCAATCTTCCTATTACTCCGTTTCCTATAACCAGCACATCTCTTACATTGCCGAAATCCTTCAGGACTGAAACGGCTCTTGACGCTGTTGAATCGTCGTCCGTCTTAAAATCCACCAGAGTCTTAACCTTTTTCCCCGCGCTTACTCCGGTTCTGAATACCACGTTGAGAATACTGTCCGAGGACTTAAGCTCTCCGGCAGTTTTTATGGCGTCCCTGACCTGAGAGATTATCTGATCCTCTCCCCATATCTGAGATTCCGCCCCGCTGGCCACCTTGCACAGGTGCCTTATGGCCTCTGTCTGTCTCAAGGTCTTGTGAATGTGGTCATAGGCTTCATAGCTTACTCCCATGGCACGGCACAGCTCGCGGAAAGGCTCCCTTTCAGCTCCGTCTCTGAGGGACAGGTAAAGCTCCGTCCTGTTACAGGTGGCGATTATCACAGCGCCCATTATGTCCGGATCCTTACATAGAAAATCGTATATTTCCCTCTCTTCGGATTTTGTGAAGGAAAACACCTCTCTATCCGTTAAATCCGCCATGCTATAATCTATGTAAGACATTACTACGTTCAAAATTTACACTTCCAATCTCTTTCAGCCAGAGCCAGCGTCATCCCATCCCTGCCCGTCTTCTCTAAAATAATCTTACCCTTTCCTGAGGAGAGAAAAGCGCTTCTCTCACACACGTTGTCTGTGCCTGTAGTTCTTCTCACGAAGTCTGAGCCTCCGAAGGGTCTGCCCACAGAATCCTCATCTCCGGCCTCGTTTAGCTGAGAGGCGGAATATGTCAAAAAAGGTATGCCAAGCTCCTCGGAAAAGCTCTTAAGGCATAGCTCATCAGCTTTAAGGTCTATGGAGGAAACAGACTCTATGGATTTCAGGGATATGTCCCTCTCGGCGAGGGTCTCTAAAGCGAACTCTTTGAACCTGTCAGGGTCGGTGTCTCTCCTGCATCCCGCTCCCATGGAAACGATCCCGGGCACGGCGTTTAACGTTTCGTCAAAGGGGGAGCACGTACCTGAGAGGCTGACCGCTATGCCAAAGGCGCCGGAATCCCCCATGTAAAGCTCCTCAGGCAGAGCTCCCTCGATGTCAAAATCGGAATACAGTCCTACTTTCTCTCCCTTGAGCACAGCTGACGATATGTGCTTTATCTTCGATATATCCTCTATGGCGCATCCTGCTCTCTTTGTCCACAAATCCACGGCGAACCTGCCGCTCAGGTCGGTGGCTGTAGTTATCACCGGAACTGCCCCCAGCCCTTGCGCAAGCCTTTCCGCAAGCTCATTGGCTCCTCCGAGATGGCCTGAAAGGAGGGATATGACGAACTGCTTCTTCTCGTCTATGACAATAATTCCCGGGTCAGTATCCTTTGACCTTATGTGCGGAGCCGTCATCCTTACAGCGATACCACATGCCGAAACGAAGACTATGAAGGAGGAGCTTTTAAAGATTTCCTCCATCCGGTCCCTGAGCCGGAGCTTTCTGCCGTCTGTGACCACCCCTTCATAGCCTTCATGTCCCAGAATTTCGCCTACGGTTTCAGCCACCTCAAGAGCCGGGTCCGTAAACGCGGCTATGGTTATCCTTTCCCGACCCTTCATTTTGCCGCCTCTCTGAACAGATGGGCAAATGCCGGGTCGTACAGCTTAGATCTGTGGTATCTGTCACCTAGGAAGCCTCCCACCAAGATCAACGCCATTTTATCGATGCCGTTTTCCTCCGCCGCCCTTCCTATATTTTCTACAGTGGTCCTTACGACCTTCTCATCCGGCCACGTGGCCTTGTATACGATGGCGGCGGGAGAATCGGGAGCGTAACCCCCTTCCATAAGCCGCCGTGACAGTTCATACAGCATGGTAGATGTTAGGAATATTATCATGGTAGCGCCGTGCTCCGCCAGCTTTGATATCTCTTCCTTTTCAGGAACGGGAGTTCTTCCCGCCATCCTGGTCAGAATTACGGTCTGGCTTACGTCAGGCAGGGTGTATTCGGCGTTTAGAGCGGCCGCAGCTCCTATGAAGGAGCTTACTCCCGGCACATACTCGTACTCTATCTCCAGCTCATCCAGAAAATCCATCTGTTCCCTTATGGCTCCGTATATACACGGATCCCCCGTATGGAGCCTGACCACCCTTTTCTCTCGGTTTTCCTTCATGACCTCAATCACTTCTTCCAGTGTCATTGAAGCGCTGTTGTATATTTTACATCCCTCTCCGGCGTAGTCTAAAAGCTCCGGATTGACTAAGGACCCGGCGTATATTATTACGTCCGCTTTTTCAAGAATTCCGGCGCCCCTTACGGTTATCAGGTCGGCGGCTCCCGGACCCGCTCCTATGAAATATACCATATTCTACTTGCCTCCCTTTTCCACAGGCACTATGACCAGGGAAAAATATCCTGCCATACCTTCGGTATCGTCTAACCGTCCATATATCCTTTCATCCTCCATGGTGGCGTTTTCCACCATCATGGCGTTCCTGCCTCTGAGCCTTTCCCTCAGCTCAGGAAGCCCTTTACCCGATTTCATATATACCTTGGTGCCGTAGAGATCGTCAAGGTCGGTGTTCTCATAGGAGGCAGGTATTATATGAAGAGGTTCGTCTCTTTCGCAAAGGGGCATTTTCAGCGCCGCCGCGGCAGCCGAAAACGACGTGATTCCCGGTACGATCTCCGTCTCATAGCCCTTTTTCTTTAACCTTTCCAATACGTACATTACGCTGCTGTATACGGCAGGATCCCCGAGAGTTATGAACGCCACATCCTTTCCCTCGTCCAGAATTCCTGAAATCCTCTCTGCCGAGCTGTCGTGAAAAGGATTCAGCTTCTCCTTATTTCTGATCATAGGCATCTCGCAGATGACTATCTCTTTTCCTTGGGTATGTCCTTCGGCTATTTTAAGGGCGATGTTACTAGGCCCTCCGCTGTCCGCCGCCGCGACCACCGGACAGCCTTCTATAGTCTTTATAGCCTTTACGGTCATCAGCTCCGGGTCTCCTGGGCCTACACCTACTGCGAAAAATTTTCCTCTTTCCAAATTATATTCTCCGTCCTAACTGATCTTACCTGAACTCTTCTATAAGCTTCTCGGCTCCCGAGCTTTTCATTATGTGATTTCTGTCCGAGGTGAACATGACCACCTGTATCTCGCATTGGTTCTTAAGACGAAATCTCAGGTGCTCCATAACCTTTTCCGTTATGGATTCCTTTACCGCCTCATAATACGGTTCACCTATTATGGTGTCCAGCGCCTGATCCGTAGTCACGCAGTTCATTATACTCTTCACCGTCTCCGCTCCCGCTCCATTGGCCGCTGCGTGAGAGGCGATGATCTCCATCCTCCCGTCCGCGTATGAGGAGTGGGTGTTCATAATGCCGGAAGCCAGCTTTATAAGCTTTCCCGTGTGTCCCACCAGCATGATCCTTCTGAAGCCGGAATATTTTATGTAATCCAGACTCTCTCCTATGAAATTGGAGCACTGCACAGCCTTATCAATATCTATTCCCAGGTATTCCTCTATGAAATCCCTTCCGAAGTTACCCGGAGTTATTATGATCTTTTCCCCGTCGACGGCTCTGTACACGTCTACCTCTGCCTTTACAGTGTCCACCAGCGCCCTTTCGCTCATAGGCTCTACTATGCCTGTAGTTCCCAATATGGAAATGCCGTCCACTATGCCCAGCCGGGGATTGAAGGTCTTCTCAGCTGTTTCGGCTCCCCCGGGAACCGATATGATCACTTCCGCCGCCGCTTCTGACCCGTGACTTTTAAGAACCTTTCCCACGCTTTCTTCTATCATCTTAAGGGGCGTCGGATTGATGGCGGCATTCCCCACGTCTCTTCTCAATCCGGCTCTAGTCACTCTGCCTACGCCTTCCCCGCCGTCTACGGAGACAGGAGACGGGAGGTTCTCAGCTTCTCCCTGATGGAGCCTGACGTCGGCGAATATCTCCAGTCCGTGAGTTACGTCCGGGTCGTCTCCTCCGTCCTTGGTGACTGAGCAGCGGCCAAAGCCTTTATTGAACTCCTGGTTGTTGATGGAGAAAACCGCCGTCTCTCCCTTCGGAAGCTCCACATACGCTCCTGCCACACTCTGTCCGGTCAACGCCATTTCCGTTGCGGCCGCGGCGGCCGCAGCGGCGCAGGCGCCTGTGGTGTATCCCGTTTTGAGCCGTCTGGCCATTTTGACCACATAGTCTTTCTTCTCTGCCGGCTTTGCTATATCATTTATCCGTATAAGCTCTTTAAGACCCTCAGCGTCCCTGGGGACGGGCTGACCGCCGGGTACGAGCCCCTTATCCTTCATTTCATCGAATATATCCAGAACGGCCGGTTTTTTCAAATTGGCCTTTTTCAGGATATCCAGGTCTTTAAAAATGTCTTCCGGCCGTCCGCAGCTTAAGACTCTTCCCTCGTCCACTACGGCTATCTCATCGGCCCATCTCAGCGCAAAATCCACGTCATGGGTTGATATGAGAACTGTAATGCCGTCTTCGGTCAGCTCTTCCACTATGCCCTCCACTATTTCCGCATGTTTTGGGTCTAAGGAGGAAGCCGGTTCATCTAAAACTATGATCTCCGGATTCATAACCACTATATCGGCTATGGCCACCTGTTTCTTTTGGCCCCCTGAAAGGGAATGTACCGGCCTGTCGGAAAATCCGTCAATGCTGAGCCGATTCATCACTTCTCTCACGGCTTTCTCTGCTTCTTCTTCGTCCATTCCCAGATTCAGCGGCCCGAATGAGATTTCCTGAAATACGCTGGCAGAAAACAGCTGATTGTCCGGATCCTGAAAGACGATTCCCACCTTCCTGCGAAGCTCCTTAAGTCCCTCCTTGTCGTAGGACGCTTTTTTCCCGTCTATGTAGAGTGCTCCCCGGTCAGGAACGTTAATCCCGTTTAGGCACAGGAAAAACGTGGATTTACCTGCGCCGTTGGCGCCGAGAAAGGCTACCTTACTGCCCCTTTCAATCTCTATATCGAATCCCCTGAGAGCGCGGCTGTCCGCTCCTGCATAGGTAAACTCCAGGTTCTCCGCCTTTATTATCAGATCTTTCATCTTTGATTTCTACATTCCTTTCAATTTAAGGAGCGCTGTCCACGTGAGCAGGACGCCTTCGAAGGCCCCTATAATCAACAGGTTTGCAGGCCTGATAGGTCTATTCTCAGTAAGAACTCTAATCCTGCCATCGTAACACCGCGCCTCCATGGCGTCGTACAGAGCCTCTGACCTCTTAATCGATCGAACGAACAGAATCTGCACCAGGGATGTGAAGGACTTGACCTGCGCCCTCATGTTTACATTGCCCAATCTGGCGTTCTGAGCCACCGAAATGTTATGAGCGGTATCCAGGAGAATGAAGATATATCTGTATATGAGAAGCATAAGCTCCGACAGCAAGGCCGGACACTTAAACCCGTTCAGCACTGTCAGTATATCAGTCATAGTCGTATTCAGGGACAGGAAATACAGGCTTGACACCGCCGCCATGGCGGTTATGATCAGCCTTAAGGCTCTTTCCATACCGGCAAAGCTTCCGGTCAGATAGATTTCCCCTATCCTGAAAGCGAAGGCGTCCATAGGCTCCGATGAAAAGTTAATTACTATTGCTATGGTACTGAGGATTATGAATCCCGCGGGAACGAGCATAAGGCGACCGTATTCAGCCGCCTTTATGCCTCCTTTTTTCACCGTCATAAAGCAGTTGAGGATCAAAACCACTATTCCCATCGCAATGGAACGACTGACAATGACGAATATCAGAGTCAGCATCGCGAAGAAGAATTTCTCATATGGGTTCACATACCTCAGTTTAGATGTATAGCAGAGCTTATCTACTATCATTCCCTTCCCTTTCTAAATCAATGGATCCATCTTCCTGCTTGTCCGTCAGCTTCTTCCTCTCGTAGAACCTGCCCATGAAGAAGGCCAGTATTCCTACCCCTATGCCCGTCTGGACACAGAACAGAAGACTCTCTATCTCTCCCGGTATTTCGCCGCCCAGGTACTGCTCCAAAACAGGCTCGAACCAGGCTTCATAATCTCCGCCCTGTATCTCTGCCACCATTTCGCTGCCGGCGTCATCAGAACCGCCGAAGTCTGCTCCCTTCAGAGCCAAAAACGGAATCGCGGCTATGAGCACTACAGCTATAATCAAAACAGCCACCAGGGCTTTATTGGATTTCTCTTTCGTCATTTTACTTCCCCTCCTTTACAAAGCCTATGGCTCTCAGCTCCGGTTTGGCGAAGGATTCCAGGCCTATTACGATAACCACCGTGAGAATTCCCTCTATTACGGCGAGAGGAAGCTGGGTAGGAGCGAATACTCCCAGGAATTTTATCATAGACGCCGCCACGCCTCCGGCTTCCGAAGGATAGGCTACGGCCAGCTGGAAGGCGGTCACGCAATATGTGAACAGATCTCCCAGAGCGGCTGCTAGGAAAACGGAAATCTTTTTATTGACCTTCAGAGCCGAGCATAGCTTGTATATGCCGAAGGAAACGAAAGGCCCTGCGATTGCCATTGAAAATGTATTGGCTCCCAATGTGGTGAGACCTCCGTGAGCCAAAAGCACGGCCTGGAAGATCAGGACTATGATTCCCAATACGCTTACAGCCGCAGGCCCGAAGAGAACAGCGCCCAGACCCGTACCCGTCATGTGGGAACAGCTTCCTGTAACCGAAGGAATCTTCAGCGATGATATTACGAATATGAACGCCCCTGCCATAGCTATGAGGGTCATATTTTTTCTGTTGTTGTCAACGGTCTTCCTCAGGGACGTGATTCCGGCCACAAGGAACGGGATGCATATTATCCCCCAAACCACACAGTGGGAAGGCGTCAGATATCCTTCCATGATGTGCATTGCGCCAGCCGCAGGGGCAATCGCAAAGATCGCCGCAAAGGCTGACAGTCCGATAATAATTCGTCTTTGCCTCTTTGTCATTTTCTTCTCCTTTTCTAAAAAGTGAAATAGTAAATAACAAAACACACGCTCCTTCGCCTTAAGAGACTCATCTCACAGACGAAATAAAAAAACCTGCCTGAAACAGCAGGTGCATCACATTCTCACGTAAATAGAAGAGCGTGTTTACACCGGCCATCGTTCGTAACCTGTGTAAATTGGCTGTATCACGGCAGTTCTTCTGGCTCGGAAATCGTGCGTCCCATCGTGCCTTCCCAGACATCTCCAGTGACATAAATACGATGGAACTATTCCTCACAGCGGCGCGACCGCGCAGGATTCTCACCTGCTTCTCTATTAACGCATAATACTGCGACCGTCATACATTCAATTGTCTTGCGAATTCATGATATCACTTAAGAAGGACAGTGTCAAGGATTTC
>CAYTYN010000024.1:0-21780 GCA_964442135.1 uncultured Oscillospiraceae bacterium | reverse complement strand
TCGAAAAAAGCCAAAAAAGTTTGGCTTAAATAGGCGTTTTAAGGTCTAAAGCCAAACAAAATTGCAAACTAACAGCTGAAAATGACTGAAAAACAGCCAAAATCTGATAAAAATAGCCTGTATTACCATATTATGGCAATACCCTGTTGGCTTTCACAGAAAAAGCCAAACTCCTGAAACTAAAACTAAGAAAAATACCTCCAAATGGAAATCGTAACTTCCGGTGTTCGGGTTACCATGTTGATACAGTAGGGAAAAACGAGAAAAAGACAGCGGAATATGTATGAAATCAGCTGCAAGAAGATATTGCAAACGACCGGATAAGCCTGAAGGAATACATAGACCCATTCACAGGAGAGAAAGTAAATAAGTAAGCGTGGGAAAGGGCAGAATCTTTAGGTTCGGATGCGGTTGGAGGAACTTTCGACGCGTCTTAAGCCGCTGCAAGAGCTTTAGCTTTACATGATTTCCGCAAGCGTCAATTCTCGTGTGCCCACTCCCATATCAGAACCTTAGGATCCTTTGCTGACAGGTTTTTGTGTTCGTACTCTGTACACGTCTGACAGCTCGGGTAGAAGGTCGGTACTCTGACGGCGTCGTTTCCGTACCACGGTGCTTTGTATTCCGGCAGCTTTTAGCAGTGTAAGTCTTTGATGTCTACGCAGTTTTACAGTGACGTTGTAGATGTGTCTATCCACAGCTCTCGATTGTTTTATTCTTAGATATCCCAGCTTTGGTGGTTTGATATACTTGCCTTCAATACGAATATTGCCGTCTTGGCTAACAGTTCTATAATATTGATGGTTGTCGTGCATACTCTTGCATTTCGGATGATTCCCACGCTTCTCGAAGAAGCTCTCATATGCAGTATTAAGGTCTTTCGGCGTCTGTTGCAGTGCGGTAGAAGCGACAGCCTTTAAGAAGGAGCTCGTATATGCGGATTTTCTTGACAAAATCCGGTCGCACGGATATACTAGCTGTGTCACGCGTCATTAGCTCAGTCGGATAGAGTGCCTGATTCCGAATCAGTAGGTCGCAGGTTCGAGTCCTGTATGACGCACCACAATATAGACCCTGAAGCGAAATTCGTTACGGGGTCTTTGATTTTGCTTGACAGATGGACGTTGTCGGTGATAGAATTATCCAGTATGAAGAAGAAGTTATCCGCTTCTCACCCTGCGGACTCATTGCTTTGACAGGGTTAATGCTTTGGAAATGGCGCGCTCTTTGCGTGCGTGTAAGCGGATACTTCGTGTATCCGCTTTTATTATACACAGGAGGTGCTCGTCATTAGCAAGGAGAACAAGATCAACGAAGAAATTCGTGATAAGGAGCTGCGCGTCATCGATGAAAACGGTGAAATGATCGGTATCATCAGCAGAGAAGAAGCTCTGGCTCTGGCCGAGGAGAGGAAACTCGATCTGGTGAATATTTCACCTAACGCTAAGCCGCCGGTTTGTAAGCTTCTCGATTACGGAAAGTACAGATATGATCTTCAGAAACGGGAGAAGGAAGCTAAGAAGAAGCAGAGAATCATCCAGGTTAAGGAAATCAGACTCAGTACTTTCATAGAGGAACACGATATTCGGGTTAAGGCTAATACCGCGTCAAAGTTCCTCAGGGAAGGGGATAAGGTTAAGGTATCCCTGCGCTTCCGCGGGAGAGAGAGGGATCATACGTCCAGAGGACTGGAAGTTATGCACAGGTTCGCGGAGATGTGCGCAGACGCAGGGGTTATCGATAAGAAACCCACCTTCGAAGGAAGAAGCCTTACCATGTTCTTGGCACCTAAGCCGGAAAAGTAGGAAAATCATTATCATAGGAGGACAATCATATGGCAAAGAATAAGATGAAGTCCCACAGGGGCGCGTGCAAGAGAATGAAGCTTACCGGAAGCGGTAGGGTAAAGAGAAATAAGGCATATAAGAGCCACATCCTTACCAAGAAGACAGCGAAGAGAAAAAGAGGTCTCAGAAAGGCTACTGTTCTTTCCAGCGCTGATGAGAAGAGAATGTTGAGATCCATGGCGAAATAGTTGAAGGTAAGGAGGTAAACATAAATGGCAAGAGTAAAAAAAGGTGTCAACGCACATAAGAGACATAAGAAGATCCTGAAGCAGGCGAAGGGATATTACGGAGCGAGAAGCAAGGTGTTCAGAGCGGCTAATCCTGCTGTTATGAGAGCTCTCCGCTCTGCTTACGTAGGAAGAAAGCTGAAGAAGAGACAGTATAGACAGATGTGGATTGCCAGGATAAATGCTGCTGCCAGGATGAACGGCCTTTCATACAGCAGACTGATGGACGGTCTTAAGAAGAGCGGCATCGAGATCAACAGAAAGATGCTGTCTGAGATGGCTATCCACGACGCGGCAGGCTTCGCTCAGCTCTGCGAAACCGCCAAAGCCAGCTGCGGGAAATAAGCGATAAATAACAGGACGGTGATTGGACGTTCCGGATGACGCCGGAGCGTCCTTTTGTATAGGCTCTTGTAAATCAACAGGTTGTGCGATATTATATACCCATGCCGGAGCATGGGGTTTGACCATGAGAAAGATGAAATATGGAGCTGAGAGATTTTTTTAGAAAATATCCAAAGGTCGCCTTAGGCCTTTCAGGAGGGGTGGATTCAGTATATCTCCTCCACGAAGCCGTTAAAGAGGGAGCGGACGTCAGGGCATATTACGTCAAGACAGCCTTCCAGCCAGCCTTCGAGGCAGAGGACGCCGTGAGGGCGGCGAAGGAGCTGGGAGCGGATTTGAAGGTAATAGAGCTTGATATACTGGAGGACGACGCTGTCACGGCTAATCCGGAGAACAGGTGCTATTTCTGCAAGAAGAGGATCTTCTCGGCTATTATGAAGGCCGCCTCAGACGACGGATACCGGGTGGTGCTGGACGGAACCAATGCCAGCGATGATACAGACGACAGGCCGGGCATGAAGGCCATAGGGGAGCTTAAGGTTTTGTCCCCTCTCAGAGAAGCCGGTCTCACCAAGGATGAGATACGAAAGCGATCCAGGGAGGCAGGACTTTTCACCTGGGATAAACCATCCTACGCCTGTTTGGCTACAAGGATTCCTACAGGCCGGAGGATTACGGCGGAGAAGCTGGAAAGGACTGAGCGGGGAGAAGACGCCTTGAGAGGAATGGGATTTAAAGATTTCAGGATACGATATCTTTCAGGAGTCGGACGGCTTCAGCTTACTAAGGCGGACATGGAGAGAGCTTTCCGAATGCGGAATGAGATTAAGGACGCCCTTGAGGGTCTGTATGACGGGATTGTCGTTGATCTGGAGGAGAGAAATGGATCAGATTGAAATTAAAAGCCTGCTGGAGAGTGTCGCAAAGGGTGAGACTTCCGTAGAAGAAGCCCTCATGGAGATGAAGGTGAAGCCCTTTGAGGAAATAGAGGGGATGGCCGTGCTGGACAGCCACCGAGGGATACGCCAGGGCACGTCGGAGGTCATATACGGAGGGGGAAAAACCCATAGACAGATAGATACCATAGCTCACACTCTTTATGAGGGAGGCCAGAAGACCGTCCTCATAACCAGGATGAGCGAAGAGGCGGCCGCGGCCTTTTCCAAGGATATACCCTTTACCTACTACCACGAGGCGAGGATAGGACTGGTGGGAGAGAAACAGCCGGTAACGGCGAAGGGGACTATTCTCATTGCTACCGGCGGCACCAGTGATATTCCGGTCGCCGAGGAGGCCGCCATTACGGCGGAGGTCTTCGGAAACGATGTAAAGAGACTGTACGATGTGGGAGTGGCGGGGATACACAGGCTTTTGGCTCACAGGGAGGATATAATGAGAGCCAGGGTGATAGTGGCCATCGCCGGTATGGAAGGAGCTTTGGCCAGCGTAATAGGAGGGCTTGCCGACTGTCCCGTTATCGCGGTGCCGACCAGCGTGGGATATGGAACGGCTCTGGGCGGAGTTACTGCCCTTCTTTCCATGCTGAATTCCTGCGCCAGCGGAGTCAGCGTGGTGAATATCGATAATGGATTCGGAGCCGGATATCTGGCCAGCATGATCAACAAAATGGGAGACAGCAGATGAAAACTCTTTATATACAGTGTGAAATGGGAGCGGCCGGGGACATGCTCATGGGCGCTCTTTGGGAAGTGGCAGGGAAGGATCCCGAGATCACGAGAAGGCTGAATGCCATGGCTGTACCGGGGCTGGCCATCGTTACTGAGGAAGGGGAGACCTGCGGGATTCACGGCACTCATATGCGTGTGACTATAGAGGGCGCTGAGGAGACGGAACACGAGGAACACCATCAACACCACCATCATCACCACCATCATCATCACCATGAAGACCATGAAGAACACCACCATTACGGTGTGAGAGATATAGAGGAGATCATAGAGGGCCTGGAGCTTGGGGAAAAGGTCAAGAAAGACGCGAAGGAGATATACGCCATCATAGCTGACGCAGAGAGCAGGGTTCACGGCACCGAAATGCAGTACGTCCATTTCCACGAGGTAGGAAGCCTTGACGCGGTAGCCGACGTGGCAGGATGCTGCATGCTCATGGATGTTATCGGAGCCGACAGAGTAGTGGTATCTCCGGTGAACACGGGATCCGGTACGGTAAGGTGCGCCCACGGCGTGCTGCCGGTGCCCGCGCCGGCCACAGAGCTTATCCTGAGAGGCATACCCTGCTATTCGGGGAATGTAGAATCGGAGCTATGCACACCCACAGGGGCAGCTCTGCTTAAGTACTTCGCCGACGACTTTGGACCTATGCCGGTAATGAAGGTTGAAAGGACCGGCTACGGCATAGGGACGAGGAAATTCCCCGATCACGCCAACTGTATAAGAGTGTTCCTCGGAGAGGAGACTGGCGGCTGTGAAAGAGGGAACGGATGGGATGAAGAGATATACGAGCTTTCGGCCAACATCGACGACATGAGCGGAGAGGATCTGGGATTTGCCATGGAGGCTCTCATGAAAGGGAAGGCTCTGGACGTCTATGCGGAGCACATAACCATGAAGAAATCACGCCCTGCCGTAAAGCTTTGCTGCTTATGCCGGAAAGAGGACAGGGAAGGGCTTGTGAAAATCTTCTTCAAAAACACGTCCTCCATAGGTATCAGAGAACAGAAGATGGGAAGATATGCACTGAAGAGAGAACTCAGAACCGGTGAGATCGAAGGAGTCAAGGTTGAGACGAAGCTCTCTTCGGGATACGGAGTGGAAAGAGTAAAAGCCGGGTTCGACGGCGCCAGAGAGCTTTCTCTAAAGAAGGGCATACCCTTGGAGGAAGCGAGAAGAGAGATCATCCACAGCCTCGGGGATGAGAAGAAATGATGTGAAGGGGAAGGAGCCTCCGCCGTGGCGGAGGGAATCGGAGGAAAGGAATGTTTGAAAATAAGACGGTTGTTATAGGGGTGAGCGGCGGTATCGCCGCGTATAAGACAGCTTATTTGGCCAGCAGTCTGGCAAAGACTGCGGCTGACGTACACGTGATAATGACGAAAAACGCCTGTAGCTTCATAAACCCTATAACCTTCGAGACATTGACAGGAAATAGATGTCTGGTAGACACCTTCGACAGGAATTTTCAGTTTAACGTGGAGCACGTGGCTCTCGCGAAGAGAGCGGACGTATTCATCATAGCTCCCGCTACGGCTGACGTTATAGGGAAGGCGGCCTGCGGTATAGCTGACGATATGCTGACCACCACATTCCTCGCGGCAAAATGTGAAAAGATAGTGGTTCCGGCCATGAATACGGCGATGTACGAAAACCCAGTCACTCAGGACAATCTGAGAAAGCTGAAAGGCTACGGCATAGAAGTGGTGGAGCCTGCCGACGGATATCTGGCCTGCGGGGATACGGGAAAGGGAAAGATGCCTGAACCTGAGCGGTTGTTTGCCTGTGTGGAACGGGCCCTCTACGCAGAAAAGGACATGTTAGGCGTAAAGGTGCTGGTGACCGCAGGCGCAACCAGAGAATCCATGGATCCGGTAAGGTTCATCTCCAACCATTCCAGCGGGAAGATGGGCGCCGCGCTGGCAAAGGAGTTCATGCTGAGGGGCGCAGAGGTGACCCTTATAAAAGCCTTTACCACGGCGAAGCTTCCGGATTTTGTGGAAACGGTAGATGCGGAGAGCGCCGGGGACATGTTTTCAGCCGTGAAGGAGCGCTTTGAGGAGGCGGATATAGTGGTAATGGCGGCGGCCGTAGCAGACTATACCCCTGACACGTTCTCCGACCAGAAGGTAAAGAAAAAGGACGGAGACCTGTCCATCAGCCTTAAGAGAACTCAGGATATACTCAAGTATCTGGGCGAACACAGGAAAAACCAGTTCCTCTGCGGATTCTCCATGGAGACGGAAAACGTGGTAGAGAATTCAGCAAAAAAACTGGAAAGTAAAAAGGTCGATATGATAGTCGCCAATAATCTGAAGGATGAGGGATCCGGTTTTGGCACCGACACTAATGCAGTAGTGATAATAACCAAAGATAAAAAGGAAGCGCTCGGCCTCATGACAAAGGACGATGTGGCCCATGAGATTGCGGACAGGATTCTAAATGGGATCGGGGAACGGATAAAAAGTCCGTTTACGCCATAGGAGCGGGGTGTGAAGCTTGCCCGATTTCATAGTTGATTATTTGGTGTGGATTATGTGAAAATAAATAGAAGAGGTTTGTAAAATACCTGACGTCGTGGTAGAATAGCTAGGGTGTATCAGGCGGGAGACGGCTTTCCGCCGTGTCTCGATAAAAGTATTATACAGGAAGGTAGTCATGAACAAGAAAATTCTTATTACCAGTATTGCAGCCGTAGCTGTTTTGGCGGTGATAATCGCTGTGGCTGTTTTATGGCCGGAGGAAGAGCCATACGATTACGACTTGTCCGAGTATGTGATAGTCGGCGACTATAAGGGGCTGGAATATACGGTGGAAGAAGTGAGCGTAACAGACGATGAGGTGGATGAGGAGATAGAGTCCAGGCTCCAGGCCGCGGCCACTACGGAAACTGTGACTGAGGGCACCGTGGAGGACGGGGACACTATCAATGTGTCTTACGAGGGAACTATTGACGGTGAAACCTTTGACGGAGGATCCTCAGATTCCTTTGATATAACCATAGGGACTACATCGATGATCGACGGGTTCACCGACGGACTTATAGGCCATGAGGTAGGGGAGACGGTCACCTTGGATCTTACGTTCCCTGACGACTATGATAGTGAAGAGCTTGCCGGTGAAGACGTGATATTCACCGTGACTATAAATTCCAAGAGCGTAGAGGTGGTACCGGAGCTTGATGAGGATTTCGTGCAGGAAAATTCAGATGTGGATACTGTGGAAGAGTATTGGGAGGCTGTGAAGGAAGAGCTTCTCGTAGAGAAGCAGAATGAGGCGGACCTGGATCTAAAGGAGGCTATCTGGGATCAGTTAATAAGCAACGCTGAGGTCATATCCTATCCTGAGAAGGAATACAATATAGCAATGGCCGCTGCTGAGGAGATAGAAGCTGAGTATATGGCTCAGGCGGAATCCTACGGCATGGAATGGGTGGATTTTCTTAACCAGATTCTGGGGTTGACCGAGGAGGAATTCGAAGAAAGCAAGGTGGAGTACGCTGAGGATACCGTTCTTCAGGAGATGGTGATGTACTATATCGCCAGAGAGGAAAACCTGGAGATAACCGATGAGGAATATGATGAGTATCTCGCAGAGGTTCTGGAATACAGCGGATACACGGAGGATACCTTCGAGCAGCTTTTCGGGATGACCATCAAGGAGTACGCAGATGCCAGCCAGTGGAGAATAGGACTTCTTCTCGATAAGGTGCTGGATAAGGTTATAGAGTATGGAGTGCAGGTTGACAGCACTGAGGAGTAGGACAAAACCCGATAAAATCAAAAACTTATGAAACCATGGGCGGACGGCTGCGGGTTAGTGCGGTTGGTCCGTCCTTTTGCATATGGAAAAAGTTCTTGAGATATAGTATAATCGACTGGAGATGGAGCCCCCTATCCGGAGGGGGATGCTTTATGGAGGAGAGTACGAGATGAGATGTCCTTACTGCGAAGACACAGATACTAAAGTTATTGATTCACGGCCTACGGAAGACGGACGAGCCATCAGGAGAAGAAGAGAATGCGAGCGGTGCGGCAGGCGCTTTACGACCTATGAAAAGGTGGAGGAGTCCATGATAATGATCGTTAAGAAGGACGGGAGAAGAGAGGCCTACGACAGACATAAGATGATGAACGGAATAATAAAAGCCTGTGAGAAACGACCCGTACCCATGGACGATATCGAGAAGATGACAGGAGAAATAGAAAGAGGCCTTAATAACCTTATGGAAAAAGAGGTACAGAGCTCCTTCATCGGCGAGCTGATCATGGAAAAGCTGAAGGAAGTGGATCAGGTCGCCTACGTCAGGTTTGCTTCTGTTTACAGGCAGTTTACAGACGTGAACACCTTTATAAGCGAGATAGAAAAGCTTATTGGTAAAAATTAACTCTAATATCCGGAGGATAAGATCTGAGGGAGAAATCTATGATAAGGATAGCCATCGATGGACCCAGCGGAGCGGGGAAGAGCACTGTAGCGAAAGCGGCGGCCGCGAGACTGGGGATCGATTATATAGATACGGGAGCCATGTACAGAGCTCTGGGATTCAAGATGAAGGAAAAGGGTGTAAAGCCGGTGGAGGACGAGGCTCTGGAGGAGCTTCTGAGAGATACTCGGATCGATTTTGAGTCGGGAAACATCGTCCTCGACGGTAACATCGTAAACGATAAGATACGTACGCCGGA
Source organism: uncultured Oscillospiraceae bacterium (assembly GCA_964442135.1). Taxonomy (GTDB): domain Bacteria; phylum Bacillota; class Clostridia; order Peptostreptococcales; family Anaerovoracaceae; genus Avanaerovorax. Next base: position 12,988 of record CAYTYN010000024.1, on the reverse strand, counting down.
AATTTCCATGGCTGCATCTGTATGTTCGGCCCTCCCTTCTGTGAGGAGGAAGCTGGTTCAGCTCCAGCAGCAGATGGCGGGCAGGAAAAGCGTCATAATGGATGGCAGAGATATAGGTACCGTAGTCCTTCCCGACGCAGAGCTTAAGTATTTCATAACCGCTTCGCCGGACGAAAGAGCCATGAGAAGGTACAGGGAGCTTAAGGAAAGGGGTCAGGAGGTAAGCTACGACCGGATACTTTCTGAGATCGTAGAAAGAGACAATAACGACTCCACCAGAGAAATCACTCCCTTGAGACAGGCTGAGGACGCCGTTTTACTGGATACCACACACATGACGGCTGAGGAAGTTATAAACAGAATTTGCACAGACGCATGTAAAATGATATAATCAGGAGTGATATTTCGCACATTGGTTTTGCCGCTGAAACGTCCCGAAAACGGAGGGACTTATGCGGATAAAGTATATGCCTGAGGACGAACGGCCTGTAGAAAAGGCGGTTTTGTACGGAACGGAAAGCTTGTCTAATTCGGAACTGATAGCTCTTATAATAAGAACGGGCACGGTTCAGGGGTCGGCAATCCACCTGGCAGAGGAGGTGCTGTCGTATGTGGACGGCGGGATCAGAGGCCTTGCCAATCTGTCTCCGGATGAGCTGATGGCCCTTAAGGGCATCGGGAAGGCTAAAGCCTGCGCTATTGCGGGAGCCGTGGAGCTGGGAAGGCGGATATCCTCCGCTGAGGCGAGGCACGGATGCACCGTCAGCTCGGCGGACAGTGTAGCTGATCTGTTCATGGAGGAGCTCAGGTATAAGAAAAAAGAGCATTTTAAATGCGTTCTCGTTAACGCCAAGGGAAAGCTACTGTACTGTGACGATGTTTCTGTGGGAGAGCTGTCATCGACAGTGGTTCATCCCCGGGAGGTTTTCGCCCAGGCTGTGAAAAGATCAGCGTCTGCGGTGATACTGGTACATAATCACCCCAGCGGTGATCCCAGTCCCAGCGGAGATGATATACTTACCACCGAGAGGCTGGTCGAGTCGGGGAAGATACTGGGGATCAAGGTCCTTGACCATATAATAATCGGAGACGGACGCTATTTAAGCATGCGGGGAGCCGGACTGATGGATTGAAGGCTCAGGCTGTATTTTACAACTATTCGGAGGTAATTAAGGATGATCAATTTTTTATCTGCTAAAGACATGGGCATTGACTTGGGGACTGCCAACACCCTTATTTATATAAAAAACAGCGGAATAGTTCTCAATGAACCTTCCGTTATCGCTGTGGATAACCGCAGAGAGGTCACTCTGGCAGTGGGAAAAGAGGCCAAGGATATGATCGGAAAGGCTCCGTCCAATATTTCCGTGATCAGACCTCTCCAGGACGGCGTAGTTTCCGACTTTGACAAGACGGCAGACATGCTCAGCGAATTCATCAGGATGGCCGTATCTGCCGGCAGGATAAAAAATTTCCGGGTAGTCGTAGGGGTACCCAGCGGAGTAACCGAGGTAGAAAAGAAAGCTGTAGAGGAAATAGTCAGGCAGATGGGAGCCTCGGAGGTTTACATACTGGATGAGCCTATGGCTGCGGCTATAGGCGCAGGTCTTGATGTAGACAGCTCCACCGCCTGCATGATAGCCGATATCGGAGGCGGCACCACGGACATAGCCATCATAGCTTTAGGAGGCATTGTGGCCAGCACATCTATCAGACATGCAGGGGATAAGTTTAACGACGCCATAATACAGTACATGAGGAAAAGACATTCTCTGCTCATAGGAGAGAAGACCGCTGAAAAGCTGAAGATCCAGGCAGGAGCCGCCTGCCTCGATACGGACGAAAACGGAGATGAGGTTATAAAGACTGTAAAGGCCAGCGGAAGGGACATAATATCGGGACTTCCTAAGATCATCGACATTACCAACAGAGACATGATGATGGCCCTTAAGGAATCCATAGACATAGTTATAGACGGAATAAAAGCTACCATAGAGAAGGCGCCTCCTGAAATTACGGCAGACATAGCGGAGAGCGGTATCGTCCTGTCAGGGGGAGGCGGACTTGTATACAACCTGGATAAGCTGATCGAAAGGCGCACCGGCATGAAGGCGACCATAGCGGAAAACGCTTTCGAGGCGGTAGCCATGGGTACAGGGATGAGTCTCAACGACGTCGCGAAGCTGAGTTTATACGCTTCCAGCGTTAAGAGAAGATAGAGAAAGGAAAGCAATCGATGAGGTGGATCAGAGAGCACAAAATTCTAGCCGCTGTTGTGGGAATTTTGCTGGCGGCTGTCGTTAGCTTTTCCGTCTCAAATCTTAGCGGAGGCTTCGGAGGAGTGACCGGCATGTTCGGAAGCCTGTATTCCTACGTTGAGAAGGAGATGACGGAAGCAGGGAGAACCATATCGAAAAACATTTCAGGGCTCTTTTCCTATCAGGAGTTGATGGAGGAAAATGAAAAACTGAAGGAGGAAATCGACGCCTTAAAGGAGGAAATGAGCATGATGGCTCTCAGCGAGGAGGAGCTGGAGGATCTCCGAGAGCTTGCGGCCGCCCTGAACTATGACTTCATAGAAGGGGAAGACGACATAGTGACGGCTACCATCATCTCATTCGACGGCCTGAGCTGGACCAATATATTCACCATAGACAGGGGAAGTGACAGCGGGATAGAAGTAGGCGACGTGGTAATATGCGGAGACGGGTTGGTCGGAAGGGTTTCCGAGACGGGAAGCGACTGGGCCAAGGTTTTGTCTCTGACCGACGAGTCTGTAAAAATAAGCTTTAAATCAGAGGATAATACGGATATGCTCGGAATCGTGGAAGGGTCTTCGGACGGCGAGCTGACGGGGTACATGCTGGAGGAGGAATCATCCATCGAGGTAGGAGACCGTTTGCTGACATCCGGCATCGGGATGTATCCTGACGGCATCGTGATAGGTGAAGTCTCAGAGGTATGGTACGATTCGGGCTCTCAGCTGACCCGAATTACGGTGACGCCTTCGGTGAGTTTTGCGTCTCTGGATAAGGTATCGGTGGTATTATGAGGTACAGGGTTGTAGTGCCGCTGCTTGCTGTGGCCTTAGTGTTGCAGCCTTTTCTTGACAGCCTTCTGCCGTGGGAATTAGCTCCGAAGATGATCGTGTCGGCGGGAATCATTGCATGTTTAGTCTATGAACCGTCCGAGGTGCTGCCGCTTTTGATCACGGGAAGCGTCGCGGAGCTTCTTTCAGATATGGCGAGCGCCCAGTTCGTGGGATTTTCGGTGATAGGCTTTGTTATAATCCTATCCTTGGCTATTTTTGTGAGACAGTTCATCAATGTGAACAATTTCATAGTCGTTGCAGGCATTTATCTGGTAATGATACCGGTTTATTATGCGATAATGTGGGGACTTTACAGAATTGCGGGAAGTCCTTACAGCTTTATCTACGCCATGTCGTCTATACCGGCGGCGGTGGCAGGAAATTTCATATTCGGAATGATACTTTACTTCATTCTGAAGAGAAGGAGGAGCAGACGAGGGAAAGACGGGTATTTTAAATGAGAAAGGATATGAGATTTTTTGACTACAGATACCGGCTTATCGTCGGTTTTGTGGTACTGCTGATGGTCATTCTTGCGGTCAGGCTTTTCGTGGTGGCTGTAATTCAGCACGATGAATGGACAGAGGCAGCATCGGGTCAAAATACGAAGATCATAATGACCTCGGCGCCGAGGGGAAATATATATGACAGAAACGGGAATCTCCTGGCGGGAAACAGGCAGATATTCAGCGTGACCTTTACGCCAAGCTCCATGTCTACGAAGGAGATAAACGAGTCTGCGCTTACTACCATCAATAAGCTCATAGAAAACGGCGATGAGTACGTTGACGATTTTGCCATAGTAATAGATGAGGACGGCAACTTTTCGTATACTTACGATACCGATAAGCTGGAGTGGCTTCAGGAGAACGGATATTCATCCGATACTACGGCTTTGCAGGTTTTCTCCATGGTCTGCGCCGAGTATAACATAGATGACAGCGACAGATATGAGGCTATGGAAACCCTGAGCGAAATGTACAGCGTTGACCTGCCTATCACCGTAAAGACTATGGAGTTCACATATCAGACCCAGAAGGAAAGCTTCTGGTCTAAATTCGGATTCACTCAGACTCAGATAGATGAGGGGATGACGGCTGAGGAGTGCTTCGCTCTTTTGAGAGAGATGTACAGTATAGATGAGGATCTGTCTGACGAAGAAGCGAGGAAGATATTCGTCATAAGAGACAAGATAGCATCCAACGGATACATCAGATATATGCCTATAACCGTCGCAACGGATGTATCCAATGAAAGCGTGATATATTTCGAGGAGACAGGTCTCACCGGCGTGTCGATAATCTCCGGAACGGAGAGAGTGTATCCTGAAGACAGCACAGCATGCCACGTCATAGGATACATGGGCGCCATGTCGGAAAGCGAAGCTACCGTGTATACCTCAGAAGACGGATACCTGACTACCGATTTGATAGGAAAGGACGGTATAGAGGCGGCCTATGAATCGGTACTCCACGGGATTCCGGGTATAAAAACTATACTTGTGAACAGCTCCGGAGAGTACGTAGAGACTTTAAGCGAGACTGAGGCGGAAAAGGGTGAGGACGTTTATTTGACCATAGACCTGGAGCTGCAGAAGGTGGCAGAGGAGTCTCTGGAGGAGGCCATCTTGGGATCCGAGAACAGCGGCAGCGGAGCCGCTGTGGCAGTGGACGTAAAGACGGGAGAGGTTCTCGCCATGGTCAGCTATCCGTGGTTCGACCTTAATATGTTCGCCGACGGCATATCCACTTCTGAGTGGGAGTCGGTGCAGGCGGAGAATCCGCGGGATTCCCTTTCACCTGCGCCCCTGTATAACAACGCTACTATGACCAGCGTGGCGCCGGGATCCACGTTTAAGCCTATAACAGCCCTTGCGGCGCTGAAGTGCGGTTTGGATCCGGATCAATATATTGTAGACCAGGGAAGGATAGAGTACGGCGGAACTACCTTCGGATGTTCGGCTTGGAACGAATACGGCAGCACCCACGGAGCGGAAAATCTGGAATGGGGAATAGGAAATTCATGCAACTATTACTTCTACTGCATCGCCACCAATACCAACTGGGGAACGGGAAGCTCTCTGGGATATACAGAGGACATAGATGTGGATAAAATGCTGGAAACGGCCAGTCTGTTCGGGCTGGGCGAGGCCAGCGGCATAGAGATATACGAGACAGTCAGGTCTTTAGCCACTGCCGAGACTAAGATGGAAAACTACAGGTACGGAGCCTGGAATGCTATCTATGACAACGCCAGCGTTTACTTCCCCGAGGAAGTAATTGACGATTACGAAAGACTGACTGAAAACATATCTACTATCGCTAATTACATATACGACAATCCATCATATCAGGATCTCATAGCGCTCATAAGGGAAAACACAGATGTAAAAGACGATCAGGTGGAAAACGTGGCTTCGATGGTGAAGTTCGACTACTTCAATCAAGCTGAATGGACTGTAGCTGACGTGTTCAACACTTCCATCGGCCAGGGGCTTAACGCATATACCCCCATACAGATGGCGAGATACATAGCTACTCTGGGCAATAAGGGGTTGAATAACCAGCTTAGCCTGGTTTACAGCGTAGGCGATGAATTGAAGGAAAAATCTGAGCCGGTGGACATCGGAATGACGGAAAGCGAGTGGGAAGAGATCATCAAAGGAATGACGCGGGTAACTACCAGCGGAACTCTGGCTCAGTTCTACGGATCATCTTATCCGATCTCCGTAGCGGGCAAGACCGGTACTGCGGAAAACCAAGGTATAAAGCAGCCTGAAGACGAAGTCGAGTACGTAAAGGAACACCTTGATTCCTTCAACACCACTGCCGGAACGGATGTGACGTGGAGTGAGGTAGAAGAGCGGATGGCGGAGCTGATGCTGGAGGATCCGCAGAGCTACCCTACGGAAAACGATGCTGTAGACCAGGCTCTCATCGAGGTGAGCGATTATAAGATAAGTCAGAGCATAATAAACTCTGAAAAGGATACGTATGACTATTTCTCGTGGACAGTGGTTTTGGCTCCCGCAGAGGATCCGGAGATTGCGGTAGTAGTCATGTTGGTTGAAGGCGGATGGTCCACCACGGCCGCGCCTGTGACTAAGGACATTTTGGACGCTTACTTCGGCCTTTGAGTAAGGAATAAAATGCAGCAGGCGTGACGGCCCAAGAGAGATGCAAGGGCGGTGTTTGGAGGAAATAATGGGAAAGACGTACTTGGTTACATCCGGAAAAGGCGGTACGGGAAAGACGATGTTCGCCGTGAACTTCGGTGCCATTCTCGCTATGAAGGGATATCGGGTCGTGGTCATGGATATGGATCTGGGACTGAGAAATCTGGATCTGTATCTCGGCCTGGAGGACAGCGTGGTATACGATGTTTACGATGTACTTACAGGATTTTGCAGGATAAAGCAGGCTCTCATAAGAGATAAACGTTTCGAAAGCCTCTATATGATGGCGGCCTCTCCTGTGAGAGATGACGGCACCCTTACGCCCCTTCACATGAGGGTACTATGCGAAAAGCTGAAAAACACCTATGATTACGTGATAATAGACTCGCCGTCAGGCATTGACGACGGACTGGTTCTGGCGGCCGCCGGAGCGGACGAGGCCATCATAGTTATAAATCCCGAGTATTCCGCAATCAGAGACGCGGATAATCTGGACAGAGAGCTTACTGAGCTGGGCATAAAGAAAAAGTGGCTGGTGGTGAACAAAGCGATGGCGGAGTTGATGACTTCAGGCTACGCACCGAAGCTCTCTGAGATATCTTCGGTTCTGAAGCCTGAGATAGCAGGGATAATACCGCAGGACAACAACATACAGATATCTACCAATTTAGGGGTACCCATCGTCTTAAAGGAGGAAACGTATATAAGCGAAAACTTCCGCAGAATCGCTGAACGGATAACACTCCGTGACACTCCGGCGGATGAGGAATAGATTACCATAGGTTAAAAGAAAAAATTCAGATAAAAGGAGGAAACAATGAAACAGTATTTGATGATTGAGCAGGTTATAGGAAGAGAAATCCTCGATTCCAGAGGGAATCCCACTGTAGAGGCTCAGGTTCTTCTTTCAGACGGCACCGTAGGGACAGGGGTCGCTCCAAGCGGAGCCTCCACAGGTGAATTCGAGGCTCTGGAGCTTCGCGACGGAGATAAGGCCAGATTCGGAGGGAAGGGAGTCCTGAAGGCGGTAGAGAATGTTAATACCGTTATAGACAGACTGCTTATGGATATGGACGCATCGGACATTTACGCCATAGACAAGGCTATGATAGAAGCTGATGGTACTCAGGATAAATCAAAGCTGGGAGCTAACGCCATGCTGGCTGTTTCCATCGCCTGCGCCCGTGCCGCCTCTGCGTCCCTGGAGCTACCGCTGTATAAATTCATAGGCGGCATATCGGCTAACAGACTGCCTGTTCCGATGATGAATATACTCAATGGAGGAGCACACGCCGCTAATACGGTGGACGTGCAGGAGTTCATGATCATGCCTGCGGGAGCAGCTTCTTTCAGAGAGGCACTCCGTCAGTGCGCTGAGGTATTCCACAGCCTGCAGGCCCTCCTGAAGAAAGACGGTCTTGCGACTTCCGTCGGAGATGAAGGGGGATTCGCTCCCGATCTGAAGAGCGATGAAGATGCTATAGGGTACATTTTGAAGGCTATAGAAGAGGCCGGATACGAACCGGGAAAGGATTTCCTCTTGGCTCTCGACGCCGCGGCCAGCGAGTGGAAGGGAGCGAAGAAGGGGGAATATATCCTTCCAAAATGCGGAAAGAAGTATACCTCGGAGGAATTGGCGGGTCACTGGGCGGATCTCTGTGAGAAGTATCCGATCATATCCCTGGAGGATGGCCTGGACGAAGAGGATTGGGATGGCTGGAAGCTTCTTACCGAAAAATTGGGCGACAAGGTTCAGCTGGTTGGAGACGATCTCTTCGTGACGAACACGTCCAGACTGGAAAAGGGCATTTCACTTGGGTGCGGTAATTCAATTCTCATCAAGCTTAATCAGATAGGCACCGTTTCCGAGACCCTTGAGGCTATAAAGATGGCTCACAAGGCCGGTTATACTGCCGTAACCTCTCACAGGTCAGGTGAAACTGAAGACACGACGATAGCCGACCTGGCGGTGGCTCTTAACACCTGTCAGATTAAGACGGGAGCGCCGAGCAGGAGCGAGAGAGTTGCCAAATACAACAGGCTTCTGCGAATAGAGGAGGAGCTGGGCGCCGCAGCCGTATATCCGGGATTCGGCGCTTTCAACGTGAGAAGGTAGAGCCTTTGTTGCGCACCTGCTGTTTTAAGCTGTTTTTGTCAGCTGCTTTTGTCCAATAACAGGGAGAGAATATGAGCCGCGATCTCATCAGGAGTTCCGCTGTCCGCGGGCACGGTGAGGTCAGCGGCTTTTTCGTAATACGGAAGCCGTTTCTCCATCAAAGCCTTAACATCATCGGCGGTTTTGCAGGCGGCCAGAATGGGACGGTTAGCGTCTCCGGAAATACGCCGGAGAACGGTTTCCGGCTTTACGGAAAGGAGTACCACCGTCCCTCCCCGGCGCATGAGGGTGACGTTCTCTTCCCTGAGAGCCGCACCTCCGCCGCAGGATACGACGGCGCCTTTTTTTCCTTCAAGGGCAAGCTCTCTGAGAAGATCTGTCTCCATGGCCCTGAAGGCCTCTTCACCCTTTGTCCTGAATATATCGGGGATGGACATGGCTGCCCGCTCCGCGATCGCTTCATCCATTTCTACTACGAGGGCGTCTCCCAGACTCGCCAAAGAGGCGGCGACAGTGGATTTTCCGGCGCCCATGAAACCTATAAGGTAAATATTTTTACTCTGCATAGCTATTCTCCTATCTCATAAATTATAACCCGACGGGAAAAAAAAGAAAGACCTTACTGAGATTTAACATATTATTTACAGGTCGGGTCTTGACACATGCCATAAAAAATGATATAAATATGATATCAAAATAATATCAGATCACATAGGAGGATAGTTGATATGAACAGAGATGTTGAACAGAAGATCATAAAGCCGAGGGGCGGAATGGCCGTCCTCATACTAACTACGATGCTGTTAATCCTATTCATCATAGGCATCATAGCCGGAGCTATTTTTCTGGATAGGGGAGACAGCCTTGTAGGAGGAATCTTGCTGGGCGTATGCATTACAGGGGTCGTAGCCACGCCTGTACTGTACTTCGGACTGAAAATAGTCGGCCCCAATGAGGCTTTGGTTCTGACCCTGTTCGGGAAATACTACGGAACCATAATGGAGTCCGGATTCTACTTCGTAAATCCTTTTACCTGCTCTAACAATCCGGCGTACACTAAAGCCTTAAACGATAAGGTCAATGAGATGGAAAAAGCCGAAAATTTTAAAAAGGGTGCTGCATCGGCAGCTCCTAAGATAAACGCTAAAAAGACAGTATCCCTTAAGGATATCACCTTAAACAACGGTGTCCAGAAGGTAAATGACGTGATGGGAAATCCTATAGTCATAGGCGCCGTGGTGATATGGAGAGTTGTGAATCCGACAAAGGCCGTGTTCAATGTAGAGGATTACAGCGAGTTTTTATCCATCCAGACCGATTCCACCATAAGGAACACAGCAAGGCTCTATCCTTACGATTTTGCTGAATCAGACATAAGATCCGATGAGAACAACGAGAAGACCTTAAGGGGAAGCTCGCAGGAGATCGCCGAGACTATGAGGAAAGCGTTAGCTGAAAAGGTAGAGTTCGCGGGGCTTGAGATCGTAGAGGTTAGGATAACCCATCTGGCATACGCGGAAGAGATTGCGGCGGCAATGCTTAAGAGACAGCAGGCTTCGGCCGTAATAGCGGCCAGGGCTAAGATCGTAGAGGGCGCCGTGGGCATGGTGAAGATGGCCATAGATAAGTTAAGCGAAGAGGAAATGGTATTCCTGGACGAAGAGAGAAAGGCTGCCATGGTATCCAATCTCATGGTTGTGCTCTGCTCGGAGAAGGACACACAGCCAGTGATTAACAGCGGCAGCATCTACTGATGAGGAGTAAAGATGAATGCTAATAAAAATCCGGATTGGGAAGGTGTTTCAGAGAGAGAGGAAAAACTGCTGAAGAAGCTGGCCCAGCTGGAAAAAATGGAAGCCGAGCTGAAGGAAAAGGAGAAGGCGCTGAAGCTGAAGGAAAAGGGGAGAAAACAGATTATTCTCCGCCTTTCACCCTCCCTGTGGGAGGATATAGCCCAATGGGCGGAGGACGATTTCAGGTCTATCAACGGACAGATCGAGTTTCTGCTGAGTGAGTGCGTAAAAAAACGAAAAGGAGAAAAGTAATGCTGAAAATCGACCATCTTACGAAGATCTACGGCGAGGTGAAGGCGGTGGATGATCTTACTTTGCACATTGAAAAGGGCGAAATATACGGTTTCATCGGCCATAACGGAGCCGGTAAGACCACTACCATCAAAGCCTGCTGCGGGATTTTGTCCTTCGACCGGGGAGAGATCCTCATCGACGGCACCTCTATAAAGGCCGATCCCATGGCCTGTAAGAAGAAGCTGGCATATATACCCGACAATCCTGACATGTATGAATTCCTTTCCGGAATAAAATACCTGAACTTCATCGCAGACGTCTTTCAGGTGGACAAGGCGACCAGAGAGGCTAAGATTAAAGAGCTGGCCGATAAGCTGGGGCTGACCGATGATCTGGCTCAGCCTGTAAAGGCTTATTCCCACGGGATGAAACAGAAGCTGGCTATCATATCGGCTTTCATACATTCGCCGGAGCTGATAATAATGGATGAGCCTTTTGTCGGACTGGACCCTAAGGCGTCCCATATACTGAAAGAGATGATGAGAAAGCACTGCGATGAAGGCGGCGCCATATTCTTCTCAACCCATGTCCTGGAGGTGGCGGAAAAGCTTTGCGACAAAGTTGCCATAATAAAGCAGGGACGGCTGGTGACGTGGGGAACCATGGACGAGGTAAAGGGAGACGGTTCCCTGGAAAACGTATTTCTGGAGCTGGCGGAATAGGAGGAGGTTATGCTTTTTAAACTGTTAAAGATAAGTACAAGCGCCCTTTTTTCCGGATTTCTCACCGGTTCAGAGAAAAAATCCATGAAAAAGAGTAAGGTGATCCTGTACGCCATACTCATCACATACACGGTGGCTATATTCATGTGGGTGTTCGCTGTGTTCTTCAACAAAATCTGCAGCGCGTTCGTGGAAACGGGACTGGGGTGGCTGTATTTCGCCTTAATGGGTCTGATGATATTCCTCCTGTGCTTCATAGGAAGCGTGTTCACCACTCAGAACCAGATATTCGAAGCTAAGGACAATGAGCTGCTTCTCGCCATGCCTATAAAGCCAAGCAGCATACTCTTGTCCAAGATGGTGTCACTTATGGGGCTTAATCTGACGCTGGAGCTCATGGTGTTCATTCCGGCCGCGGTAGTGTACATAATAAATCAGGGGTTTTCCGCGGCGTCCCTCATCATAATGATCTTAAGCCTTCTTCTGCTGCCCGTCATGGTAATGGCGGTGTCGGCTATGGCGGGATGGCTTATCGCATTGGTAAGCTCGCGGATGAGGAGGAAGAATTTAGCCGTAATCACACTTAGTGTGATCCTGTTCATGGGTTACCTGTACATGTGCTTCATGTGGCAGAGGTATCTGGGTGTGCTGGTGGAAAACGGCGAGGTCATAGGAGAAGTGATAAGGAAAACTCTGATGCCGTTTTACTACCTGGGAACGGGAATATACGAAGGAAGCTTTGCCGCTTTCGGGATATTCGCCCTGTTCGCCATAATTCCCTTCGCCGCAGTATACTATGTCATATCCTCATGCTTCATAAGGATAGCTACTGCTAACAGGGGAGGGAAGAAGATAAAGTACAAGGCTAAAGCCCTAAAGGTCAGAGGCTCGAAGCAGGCTTTGATCAGAAAGGATATAGCGTACTTCCTGGGGAGCCCGACATATATGTTCAACGCAGGGATAGGTCTGGTGTTCATGCCGATAGTAGCGGTCATTCTCCGGTACCAGGCGGGGAAAGGGGATATCGCCCAGATCGCAGCCGTTCTGGATCCAAGCGGGACGATGACCGGCGCCGTGTTGTGCGTCATTATGGGATTTTTAGCTTCCATGGTGACCATATCAGCTCCCGGCATCTCTTTGGAAGGGAAGACCCTGTGGATTTTAAAGTCGCTGCCTCTAAAGGAGGGTGACCTACTGATGACAAAGGCTTGGACTCACGTGGTTATAAGCCTGCCGTTCATCCTGATTTCAGCAGCTGTGTTGGAGCTTTCCTTTAGCATGAGCATTATCGGAAGAATCATGGTCGTGGCGGTGCCTTTAGCTCTTACAGTGTTCTTCGCCCTTCTGGGCGTGATTATGAACGTGATCTTTCCAAAGCTGGACTGGGCAAACGAGACTGCGGCTGTGAAGCAGGGTATGTCTGTGTTTATCACCATGACGGTGGGAATGATCGCCGTGGCCGCGCCGACGGCTCTCTATATCTTTGTCATAAGAAAGACAGGACTCACTGCGGATAGGTACACCGTAGCCGTGTTCGCCTTCTTCGCCCTGCTGTCCGCAGTGCTCATCTATCTGATCAGGACGGCGGGTGTCAGGATGTGGAACAGGCTGGCAGGATGATGCAGTCGTACCGTATGTTTCCGGATTTGACAGAGTAGGACGGCTTGCGGCCTGCGAGGAAGGGACCCTTAGACGGACGCTTGATAATGATTTTTCTCGGCCGGCATGAGAGAGCAGCTTCCAGAAGCTCCTCCTCATCGTCTGCCGGAGGTTCCAGCTGCTGAAGCAGCTGGAATTTTTTCTTTATAAGGCCTGATTTCTGCCGTCGGGGGAACATGGGATCCAAAATCACTACGT
>CAYTYN010000023.1:11276-22433 GCA_964442135.1 uncultured Oscillospiraceae bacterium | reverse complement strand
GAGTTGGGACTTCCCCTGCGGGTGTTGTCCAGGTCTTCTTTTTAAACATAGCCTTGTTACCCTTTTTTTTCTGGTTCTAAATCTCCAATATACAGCGTTTTCCCAAGAGGAGCAAGGACTTTCAAGACTGTATTTAAATTCGGTGTCGTGCTGCCGTTTTCCATCCGGGCAATTACAGGTTGTTTTACACCGCTCAATTCTCCAAGCTTCTTTTGAGTTATGCCCTTTTCCTGTCTGACTTTGATAAGCTCCCCCATAAGGGAAACTCTTAAATTGCTGGCGGCAATTTCTTCCGGGGTAAAAATCTCTTTTTGCAATTCTTCCCATGTCCCGCCGATCGCGCTATTATTCATCATTGATTCCCCTTTCTATAAGGTCCGCAAGCTCCCGCTTGGCTTTCTCTATCTCCCTTGTGGGTGTCTTTTGCGATTTCTTCATAAACGGATGAAGTAATACAAATCCCCCATCATGCCACGCCACAAAAAGTATTCTGTCTCTAAGGGGTCTAAGCTCCCAGATTTCGCCGTCTATATGCTTTATATAAGGCTCTCTAAGCTGCAAGCCGTATTCGCTCAAAGCGTTAATATAGTCTTGTATTTTGTTTAGCTTTATGCGGCTGTCCTTGTCGGCTTTGTCCTTTAGTTCTATGATATAATCGGCTACGGGTCTACTTCCATCTTTCGCCCTGTAGAAGTATATCTTGTGCAAGTAGCTTCCCCCCCTTTCCACTGTATTATACACAAAAGTTATTAGAATGTCAATGCTTAAAAGTTATAGAATTACCAGCCGCGCCAGCTATAAGCAAATGGGGCTGTCTTTGATGTTTTTAATTTTTACGTTTACTCTCAGAATCGAATAAACGTAAATTCTAATAGTTTAATCAAGAATAAACGTAATTTTACTTTGCGAGCTTGTAGAGCATATATTGATTTAGGCTTACACCTTCAATTTCCGCTGCTTCTTTCAGTTCTTTGTGTAGGCTGCGCGGGATTCTTAGCACTAACTTCCCGCTGTATTCTTCCAAACTTTTGCGAAAATCTTCAAGCGCCATTGTTGTGCCGTCGTCCATCGCTTCGGCTTTCGCTAGGCTTGCTGCTTCTCCCGGTGTTAATTCGTCCGATTCTCTTGCGTTAACTTCTGTAAACCGCTTTTCAATCTCTTTTGGGGTTAGTTCTTTGCGTTTCATCCTATCCACCTCTCAGTATTTTACATTAGTTCGTGTGTTAATTTCTATTATCGTTATTATTACTTCTCCCTTTATCCATTCAAATATAATCCGATAATGGGCTATCTTGTAACGGTATCTGTTCGGCATACCTTTCAGAGGCCTCATATCACCTTCTAGCCTGGATAACCCTTCAAGGGCTTTATATAGCTTTTTCCGGGTGTTTTCGTCTACGCTTTCCAAGTATTTGCGGGACTGTTTTTCAATCGAATTTTCACTGGTTTATCTCCTTTGCTGTGTACACGGTATCATATTTGATACTATGCGTCAATGGTTTTCCTTCTCTGTGCCGGCGAAAAGATGTTCTAGAATGTACTATTTGTGGTATAATAAATACTCGGAGCGAACAGACCGGAGAGTCTTAGAAATAGAGGAGGAAGGTTAATGCTTACACTTAAGGACGTAAGGTGGAAACCCGACGATGGAGACGAGGTACTGAAGGGTATAAGCCTAACCGTAGAGACCGGAAAGCTGGCAGTGGTGACCGGACCTAACGGAGGGGGAAAGACATCTCTTGCCAAGATCATTTCGGGAGTTGCACAGATAACCGGCGGACGGATACTGCTGGGAGATGAGGATATAACGGATAAAGACATTACAGAGAGAGCCAACATTGGGATAAGCTACGCGTTCCAGCAGCCTGTAAGATTTAAGGGACTTACGGTAAAGGATCTGCTGGAATTGGCTGCGGGAAAAACCCTCTCAGAGGAGGACGTCTGCACTGTAATGAACAAGGTAGGACTATGCACCAGAGACTATATAGACAGGGAGGTAAATGCCAGCCTGTCCGGCGGGGAGATAAAGAGAATCGAGATCGCTATGGTTCTGTGCAGAAGGAACAGCAAGGTGATTATATTCGATGAGCCGGAGGCGGGCATCGATCTGTGGAGCTTTTCCGGACTGATCGACGCCTTTGAAGAGCTTAAGAAAGAAAAGGATAAGGCCATTCTCGTCATATCTCACCAAGAGAGACTATTAGAGATTGCCGATGAGATAATAGTCATCGCCGGGGGAAGGGTCAGGATATCAGGCCCCGGAGATGAAATCCTGCCTCAGCTTATGCAGGACGAAAAATCCGGAGGATGTCCTATAGGCAAAATGGATGAGGAGGTAAGTTGATGGCAGAGATGAACAAAGTGACCGAAGAGCTTCTCAGAGCGGTAACCGACTGGACTGAGGGAAGGTTCGACGGAGCGTATAATATAAGAGAGAACGGCGGCTGCGCTGGCAGACAGTCCACGGAGCACATTAAAATAGAGCCGAAGGAAAACGGTTCCGGCATAGATATATACATCGCGGCGGGAACCGAAAGCGAAAAGGTGTACATTCCGGCCTGTGTTACCAGGAGCAACGTAAAGGACGTGGTGTATAACGACTTTCACGTGGGAGAAAACGCTGACGTAAGGATAATAGCCGGCTGCGGCGTCCACAGCGACGGAGAAGGGGAAGCCGTTCATAACGGAATACACAGATTCTTCCTGGAAAAGGGAGCCCATGTAATATACGAAGAAAAGCATATCGGAACGGGAGACGGCGGAGGCAAGAGGCGGATCGATCCGGTGACCCATGTGGAGTTGGCGGAGGACGCCTGCCTGGAGATGAACACCGTCCAGATAAGCGGCGTGGACAGCAGCGTGAGAAAGACCAGGGGAAAGCTGGCGGATCGAGCCAGACTGGTGATCCACGAGAGCATCATGACTGACGGCGAGGAGTATGCGGAAACCGATTTCGATGTGGAAATGAACGGAGAGGACAGCGCCGTAGATCTGATATCCAGGTCGGTGGCCAGAGACGATTCCTATCAGACCTATCACTCCCGCATTGCCGGAAATAACAGGTGCATCGGACATTCCGAGTGTGATGCCATTTTGGTAGGGCGGGGGAGAGTTAACGCTTCTCCGGAGCTTTACGCCGGACACCTTGACGCTTCTCTTATCCACGAGGCAGCCATAGGAAAGGTTGCGGGGGAGCAGATCATGAAGCTGAGAACGCTGGGACTTACCGAGGAAGAGGCTGAGAAGAAAATCATAGAAGGCTTCCTGAGAGGTTAATTTCCATTCCATGATTGGTAGGGGATAGGGAGAACGGAAGCCGTATCCCCTTTCCCGTGAATTTAAAATAGAATACAGGAGCAAAATGAATTACGAAGAAGCAAGAGTATATCTGGATGAAATAGCCGGATACGGAAGTGTACTTGGTCTCAGTAATATGAGGGAGCTGGCCGAGAGATTGGATAATCCCCAGGATCAGCTGAGATTCGTTCACATTGCCGGCACTAACGGCAAGGGTTCTGTACTGGCATACGTTTCCGCGGTGCTTACGGAATCAGGTTACAGAGTGGGGAGATACATATCTCCCGTCGTCTCCGCCTACGAGGAGAGGATACAGGTGGACGGAAAGCCCATAGATAAGGCTGACCTAGCGAACCTTGTGACCAGGATTGCCCGGGCGGCTGACGCTCAGAGGAGAGATAACGGGGGGACGCCTACTATCTTTGAGGTGGAGACTGCCCTCGCCTTTTTATATTTCAAGGAGAAAAACTGCGACGTAGTGGTTCTGGAAACCGGTCTTGGCGGAAGAGATGACGCTACTAATATAATAGAAGATACTGACCTTTGCATAATAACCTCCATAAGCATGGATCACAGGGAAGTGCTGGGAGATTCTCTGAGCGAGATCGCAGACAAAAAGGCGGGCATAATTAAGGAAGGCTCCTCAGTGGTTACCGCTCCTCAAAAGGTTCAGGCCTTCGAGGTAATCCGGAGCAGGTGTATGGAAAAAGGCTGCTCCTTGAGAGCGGTGGATGAAGCCGACATGGAAAGAATCGGCGGCGACATCGAAAGGCAGAGCTTCAGATACAGGGGAGAGGAATACGAAACGTCCCTCATCGGCACCTATCAGGTGGAAAACGCCTGTACTGCCATAGAGGGGGCGAAGGCTCTCCGCTCGCTGGGGTACCACATAGGGGATGACGAGATAAAGCGGGGAATCGCAAGGGCTCGATGGAAAGGGCGGTTTACGGTTATCAGGAAGGAATCCCCGGTCATATTGGACGGCGCCCATAACCCGGCAGGGGCTCAGGCTTTGATGGACTCAGTGGGACAGTACCTTGACGGAAGGACGATACGGTATGTGTTCGGAGTCTTTGCCGATAAGGACTATGAGGCCATTATAGATATGACCGCACCCTTTGCCCATGAAATAGTAACGGTGACGGCGGGAAATCCTCGAGGCCTTCCGGCGGAAAAGCTGGCAGAGGCCGTAAGGAGAGTCAATCCGAAGGTCAGGGCAGCGGTGGATGTGGCTCAGGCCGTGAAATACGTTTTAGATGAGTCAGGTGAGACAGACGCCGTGGTGATCTTCGGATCCCTGTCATTTCTGGGAGAGGCTGAAAAGGAGGTGGAAAGGTATGGACGATAGAAAGATAATGGAAGGAGTGCGCCTTATACTGGAGGGCATTGGAGAAGACATGGAAAGAGAAGGTCTCGTTCAAACTCCTGAAAGGATAGCCAGAATGTGGCGCGAGCTGGCCGCCGGATACGAGGAAGAGGCTGAGGTCCACCTTTCCAAGGGTTTTCACGTCAAAGGCAGCGACATGGTAGTGGAAAAGGATATACAGTTCTATTCCGTATGCGAGCATCACCTACTGCCCTTCTTCGGGACTGTCTCAGTGGCGTACGTGCCGGACGGAGAAGTGGTAGGTCTGTCTAAGATCGCCCGCACGGTGGAGGTGTTCGCAAGGCGGCTCCAGCTCCAGGAAAGGCTCACCGATCAGATCGCCGACGCCTTCATGGAAGGGCTCAGGCCAAAGGGTGTAATGGTTCTCATAGAGGCAGAGCACATGTGCATGACCATGAGAGGGGTAAAAAAGCCGGGATCTAAGACGGTGACAGCGGCGTGCAGGGGAGTCTTCGCAGGGGATGCTGAACTGAAGACGGACTTCTACCGAATGTTAGGAAGGTAGACCGCCATGGATAGGGTGAACAGGATATTGAAGGACGAAATGTGGCGGGAAAGGATGGAGCACATAAGGAAACTGGAGGATGGAAGACCCTTCTGCGGACACGATGCGGCTCACCTTTTGGACGTTGCAAGACTGGCTTACATAGAGGCTCTGGAAAGGGGCGTGAAAGAGGATAAGGAGCTCATATACGCAGCCGCCTTTCTTCACGACATAGGCAGAAGCGACCAGTACGAAACAGGAATTCCCCATCACATAGGTGGAACGGCTTTGGCCGGACAGATAGCGGAAAGAGCCGGCTTCACCTGTGAAGAAGCGGAGGCCATAAAGGACGCGGTGGCCGGACACAGGGACGAGAAATCGTCCGAAGACAGAGGCCTCAGGGGGCTCATCTACAGGGCGGATAAGAAATCCAGAATGTGCTGTCTTTGCCATGCAGAGGGAGAATGTAATTGGAGCGACGAGAGGAAAAACATGGAGATAACGGGATAGGAGAAAGGGCTCGATATGGATTCTGTTATTATAGGGGGAAGGCAGTTCATTCTGGACGGAAGCTGCTATATAATGGGAATATTAAACATTACGCCTGATTCCTTTTCAGACGGGGGAAGGTATGACACCTTAGACGGAGCTTTGAGAAGAGCCGAAGAGATGGTAAGGGAAGGGGCAGACATCATAGACATAGGGGGAGAATCCACCAGGCCGGGCTGCGTAAAGGTATCCCCCGAGGAGGAGCTGGAAAGGGTCATCCCTGTCATCGAGAGAATAAAGGGAGAGCTGGACGTGCCCGTGTCCATAGACACGTATAAGAGCTCAGTGGCAAGGGAAGCTATAAAGGCAGGCGCCGATATGATAAACGACATATGGGGTTTTAGAGGCGACGAAGAAATGGCTGTCCTCGCGGCTGAGTCAGAGGCAGCCTGCGTCCTGATGGATAACCGAAGGGAGCCTGTGAAAGGGGAAATCATGAAGGCCATGAAGGAGACCCTTGGAGAAAGCATCCGAAGGGGCAGACAGGCGGGAGTGAAGGACGACAAGATGATACTGGATCCGGGCATAGGGTTCGGTAAGACCTACGAGCAGAACCTTACTGCCATAAACAGGCTGGGAGAGCTTAGAGATATGGGATTTCCCGTGCTTTTAGCGGCGTCCCGAAAATCGGTGATAGGAAATACCCTGAACCTTCCCGCAGACAAAAGGCTGGAAGGAACGTTAGCCGTAACGGCGGCCGGCGTGGCCGGAGGAGCGGCTTTTTTGAGAGTTCATGACGTTAAGGAAAATCTGGCGGTGGTGAGGATGATGAGAGCTATCATAGAGGAGGGAAAAGCATGAAGGGCTTCGACGTTATAAAAATAGAAAATCTGGAGGTGTTCGCCAACCACGGCGTTTTTCCGGAGGAAACGGCATTGGGTCAGAAATTCACGGTGAGCCTGCGGCTGTACACGGACACCGGAAGGGCCGGAAGGACTGATGATCTCTCAGCTTCCGTGGATTACGGCAAGGTATGCCACTTGGCTACGGAAGCAATGACGGAAAAACCGTATAAGCTGATAGAGGCCGCGGCGGAAAATCTGGCGGAGTCAATTCTCCTGAGGTACGAAAGCCTTGCAGGGGTTACGGTAGAGATAAAGAAGCCTTGGGCGCCTATCGGACTTCCTGTGGAATGGGTTTCGGTGGAGATTACCAGGTGGTGGCATAAGGCGTATATGGCTATAGGCTCCAACGTAGGGGACAAGAACAGGTTTCTGGATACGGCAGTCGATACATTCAGGGAGAACAGGCTTTGCAGGGACATAAGGTGCTCCTCCTATTGGGAGACAGAGCCGTACGGCGTGACGGATCAGAACCGTTTTTTGAACGGGTGCTTTTCCATGTATACTCTTCTCACTCCAAAGGAGCTTCTGAGCCTTGCCCATGAGGCGGAAAAGGAGGCGGGCAGGGTGAGAATCAGGCGGTGGGGGCCCAGAACTTTAGATGTGGATATCATATTCTACGACGACGAGGTCATAAGGGAAGAGGATCTGATCATTCCCCACCCTGACATGGAAAACAGGGATTTCGTCCTAGGCCCTTTGGCTGAGATAGCGCCGGAAAAGGTGCATCCTGTCTTAGGGAAAACCGTAAGGGAGCTCTATGAAAGGTTAGGCTAGTGAAAAACGGCAGTGTGGAGGTTTTAATTTAACCTGACTGTTATTCCTGCGCTCCTTCCATGAACCTTCCCTTTACGTCAAAGGCGTGATCCATAGGTCCCTTTCCTGCGCCCAGATCCAGCATGGCGGAAAGGGCGCCGGAAATGTATTCCTTAGCCCGCTTCACCGACTCTTTCAGGTCGAATCCCTTTGCCAGGTTAGAAGCTATGGCGCTGGAAAGGGTGCATCCGGTGCCGTGGGTGTTCGGGTTATCTATCCTGTCCCCGTAAAACCAGATCAGATCTCCCTTAAGGTACAACAGGTCATCGGCATCGTTAAGGTCGTGCCCCCCTTTACAGAGAACGGCGCATCCGTATCGGTCTCCTATGACCTTGGCGGCCTTCTCCATATCCCGACTGTCTGCTATCTTAATATCGGACAGAACCTCCGCCTCGGGGATGTTAGGGGTTATTACGTCGGCGATGGGAAGGAGGCGGCTTTTCAGCGTTTCCACGGCATCCTCCGATATGAGCCTGGCTCCGCTGGTAGCCACCATTACCGGATCTACCACTATCTGCCGGGCTTCATGGGCCGTAAGCCTTTCGGCGATGGTCTCAATGAGAGGTGCGGAGGATACCATGCCTACCTTGACGGCGTCCGGCCTCAAATCGGCGAACACGGCGTTTATCTGCTCCGCTAGGAATTTGGGTGTGGATTCCAGTATGTCCGTTACGCCGGTAGTGTTCTGGGCAGTGAGCGCCGTTACCGCACTGGCGGCAAAGACCCCGTTTACTGTCATAGTCTTTATATCTGCCTGTATACCGGCGCCTCCGCCGGAGTCGCTTCCGGCGATTGTTAATGCAATTCTTTTCTTCATGAGGATTCCCTTTCAAAAAACATATAATAGATTTGCACTAATTTTGTCAGGCGGCGAAAAGTGGTGCCCCCGATTCGTCGCCGGCGGCTCTTATTTTACAGCCGCCATTGTATTTATCTTAAGCCTTTCAGCCGCAGACCTAACGTTCTCCTTCCCGTAGAGGGCGCTTATGACCGCTATCCCGCAGATTCCGCTGCCGGAAAGCTCCCTCACGTTTTCCTCCGTTATGCCTCCTATGGCGATGACAGGTATCTTCACCGCAGCGCAAATGGCCTTGAGTGCTTCCAATGTCACCTCTGCCGCATCGTCCTTTGATCCTGTGGAAAAGACGGCTCCCACTCCAATGTAGTCGGCTCCGTGCTTCTCGGCCATGACAGCCTGCTCCACGGTCTGTGCCGAAACGCCTATGATTTTATCCCAACCTACTATCCTGCGAACCTCCGAAGCCTCCATGTCCTCCTGGCCTACGTGGACGCCGTCTGCGTCGATTTTGACCGCCAGCTCTACGTTGTCGTTTATGACAAAGGGGACATTTCTCCTTTTGCAAAGCTCCTTAAGTATCATTCCTTCCCGCAGGAAGCTTTCCTCATCCAGATTCTTTTCCCTGAGCTGAACGAAGGTGGCTCCGCCGTCGATGGCTTCCTCGGTTTTACCTGTCAGAGTCTCCCCCGGCTTTAGCCATCTCCTGTCGGTGACAGCGTAAAGAAGCAGGCTTTCTCTATCTAATCTCATACTTAGCCCCTTCTTCCAGCTGGGACGCCGTCATGTTATATATGGCGTCGATAATCCTGTTTCTGTAGGAGGCATTCCCCTCGCCGTCCGCTAAACGGCTGTAGCCTATTTCACCGGCCAGACCCATGACGCATACCGCCGCAGCCGCGGCCTCCAGCATGTTGTCAGGATTGGCCGCTATATAGGCGGTCATGATTCCGGAAAGCTGACACCCTGTGCCCGTTATCTTTCCCATTTCAGGCCTGCCGTTTCTGATCACGAAGCACCTGTTTCCGTCGGTCACCAGGTCGATGGCTCCCGTCACTGCCGCAATAGTGTTCCTTTCCTTTGCAAAGCTTTTAACCGATTCGATCACCCTGTCTAAATTTTCCTCCGTCACGGCGTCGGCTTCATCGGCGTCTACTCCCTTGGTGGTTCCCGTTCCGGCGGATATGGCCTTTATCTCGGATATATTTCCCCTGATCACATCCGGTTTTATCTCGCATACTATGCGGCTCGCCGTTTGAGTTCGCAGGGCGCCGGCGCCCGCCCCTACCGGATCCAAGAGAACGGGATGACCCAGATCGGCGGATATCTTTCCCGCTGTGAACATGGCTTCTATGCTCCTTTTGTTCAGGGTTCCGATGTTGATGTTCAGTCCTCCGCAGATGGATGTGATATCCTTCACATCCTCCGGCTCGTCGGACATGATCGGGCTTCCGCCGCAGGCCAGTATGGCGTTGGCCACATCGTTAACCGTAACGTAATTAGTGATGTTGTGTACCAGAGGCACAGAGCCTCTCACGTTTTCCAGGCATTTTCCCAGCATATTTAACCTCCTAAAGACAAAGCGGCCATGCCAGTTAAGGTATGTCCGCAATTAAAACATTGTTTCTATTTCCCTACGTTGGCATTACCCAAATCAGGTCGCGGGTCAAAGCGTCTGCGCTTACTCTCAGCCGGGCACCACCGGCTCCCCAATTTTAAATTCATTACCATTATACTCCTGCCGGCTCTAATTGCAAGAGGGAAAGTCAACCGTTGAAAACTTATCATATCATACTGTATAATATGGACAAAATCCTATGCTTATGTATTAGAAGAAGGACTGAAAAAGCATGAAAAGAACGTTCAAAATGATGACAAAGGAGGGCTGTTGACATGACACGATGCCGCTGGGCAGATCCACGCTCCCGGATCTACATTGCCTACCATGACGAGGAGTGGGGCAGGCCGGAGCATGATGACAGGAAGCTTTTCGAGTTGCTCATTCTGGAAGGATTTCAGGCGGGACTCTCATGGCTGACGATTTTGAAAAAACGGGAAAGGTTCCGCTCCGCCTTTGATGGATTCGAACCTCGAGCGGTGGCTCAATATGGGCCGGAAAAGGTGGAGTCACTGATGGCAGATGCCGGAATTGTCCGCAACCGAGCCAAGATTCAGGCCGCTGTTCAAAACGCCAATGTCTTCCTCGCAATACAGGAGGAATTCGGCTCCTTTGACCGCTACCTTTGGGGATTCACCGAAGGAGAGGTTATCCTGAATACTGACGATTCTCTGCCAACTCACACGGAGCTGTCTGACCGGATATCCGGGGACCTAAAGGGTCGGGGTATGAAGTTCGTGGGCACGACGATTATCTATTCCTTTCTTCAGGCTGTGGGCGTGGTGAACGATCACGAGCTGGCATGTTTCTGCCATCCCGAAAATGAGGCTCCTTGGGGAAAAAAAGCGATTCATAAGAGCGATTCATAAGGATGAAAAACCTCGCGTAAGAAGCGGGGTTTTCTTAACGCAAAAAAGCCTTGAAACCCATTGATTTCAAGGCTTAAGTGCTGGTTGCGGAGGGAGGACTTGAACCTCCGACCTCCGGGTTATGAGCCCGACGAGCTACCAACTGCTCTACCCCGCGCCGTCGAAAGCAGCTTAACTGCTCCATATATTATATCACACACGAACCTAAATGTTAACCCCTAAATATGAAATTAGTTCCGTGCGCACGAACCATGGTGCCGGAAACCGGGGTCGAACCGGTACGATCGATAAGGATCGCAGGATTTTAAGTCCTGTGCGTCTGCCAATTCCGCCATTCCGGCATAAAAAATTGGCTCCGAGAGTGGGGCTCGAACCCACAGCCTACCGGTTAACAGCCGGTTGCTCCACCATTGAGCTATCTCGGAATACCTGTAGCGCTGCGTCAGCGCCATGAGTTATTATATGGGAATATGATGGCTTTGTCAACCTAAAAAATCGG
>CAYTYN010000023.1:0-11176 GCA_964442135.1 uncultured Oscillospiraceae bacterium | reverse complement strand
AAAAATCCCGAAGCCCGCCATGTGAGAGAGGCTCGGAAGAGTATCCTCCGAGCCGTGTACTGCCGGGATATATGTTATTCACTTTCCGTCTCGACTCTGTTGTATTTTTTCAGTCCCAAGAGCATGATCACCGCTGCTGCGGTATAGAGAGCCGCGGCGATAAAGTAAGCCGTTCTGTAACCCTCCTGAGTGGTGAAGAGAACCTGTCCGGTAAAGTTTCCGCTTATAATGCTTATGACGCCGGCAAGCAGGTTTATGAGAGACGTAAATGCCGGTCTCAGAGACTTCGGAACGATGGCCATGGTCAAGGCGCTCTCGGCCGGTGTACAAAGGTTGGCAAGACCTGCTCTCATGAAGAGAGCCACACCAACTACCGGAATCATAAGGCTTCCGAAGCGATCTCCCAGGGCGATTATAAGCATGAACGGAACCGAAAGGAGAACGGTGAGGAAGATGGTCGTCACTTTCCCGAAACGCTTTACCACATAAGGGGACAGTATCATAAATATCACTATGGATATATAGGATATGGACACCAAAAGGGACGATGTCGCTCTGTCGATGTGGAGGTTTCTGTTCAGGTAAACCGTGTAATAGGACGTGAACAGTCCCATGGCGAAGGATATGAGGGACCAGTAGATCAGGTATGCGACCGCTGATTTACTGAGGAGTATGGAGCATATCTCCGATGCCCTTTTCTTAATGGATATGCGCTCCTTTTTGGTTTCGCCGTAATCCGACTTTTCCTCTTTTATCATGAAAGCCGGTATGAGAGCCAGAAGACCGATGATACCGGATATGAGCAGAACGTCCTCGTTTCCTTGAATATAAGCGGCTTCCAGATCTCCGGTAAGCTGGGCTACCTGTGTGCTCAGCTCCTTGGCGGCGCTGTAGGTTTCTCCCGCCCTTACGGCGAACATCTTCACGGTGAACACCCCGCCCAGGTAGGTGGTGAGGAAATATCCGATATAGCCGAAATAGTAGGTCTTAGTGTACCACCCTATCCCTTCGTTTTCAGCCTTGCTGCCGTATGCGGCGACAAAGGGCGCCAGGATAATATAGTGGAGCTGGACTCCTACCAAAGCCAAAAGGGTGGTAACGTAAAATATGCTGTCGTATCTAAACCACAAAATACAGAAAAAGGCCAGGGACGTCACTATGCCGCTGAATATTATCAGCTTCTTATATCCGACCTTAGGAATCAGAAGAAGGATGGCGGCGGCGATGAAGGTGGCGTAGCCGTAGAAGGCCCAGAAGGAAGTGGCTATGGAAACAGACACTTCTTGGAGATAGTTGACATATGTATCGTACAGAATCCCGCTTACCAGGTTATTGATTACATAGCTAAATATAAACAGCACAAGGTTTCTGCGATACCTTTTTTCTAAAGTTGGGTTCATGTCCTTTAACCTGCCTTATATCTTGAAGAATGACGCTGTTGAATATTATGATTTCCCGTCAAATAATTTCTAACTAGTTAATCTTATCACAATTTGCAGACCGACACAATAAGAAAAGAGTATATTCGGTGATAATTACGTGTTGATTTTAGAAATGTAATATGGTATTGTTTAAATATTGATAAACAAAATTTGAGAACGTTTAGAAACGTGTCCGCTTTTCGAGGGACGGGAAGCAGCCGCCCGGGAGGGAGGAACGCCGGTGGAATTTAAGGAGCTTACCGTAGAGGATTTGACCAAAGGCTACATATTCTCCAAGGATAAGAGAGAGTACTCGTGCATATTTTGCAGCGAAGTGTTCAGCGAGGGGAGAATATATGAGAAGGGCAGCAGACTGATTACCGCCGAGCAGGCGGTGAAGGAACACGTGCTGGAGGCACACCATGGAGCCTTTAACGGGCTTGTCGGCCTGGACAGACAGATAAACGGCCTGACAGATGTCCAGAAAAAGGTGCTGACGGGTATGTATACGGGAATGAGCAATAAAGACCTGGGCGCCGACATGGGCATAAGCAGCGCTACAGTCAGAACCCACAGGTTCAATATACAGAAGATGAAGAGAGAGGCCAGAATACTTCTCGCTATCCTGGAGAATATAGAGAACGACAGCATTAGAGCCGAGAGGGAATGTCTGTCTCTTCAGATAGAAGAGAACAGAAAGCAGGAGGGCGGTCAGGAGGAGCATACTGTAAGCAGATCATTTACCGTCAACAACCTGCACCCGTTCTTTACCAAGTTCTATTTGAAATAGGATGGTGAATCAGATGGGAAACAGGAATCTCTACGACAGCAATCTTTCAGAGCTTAAGGGCATAATCAGAGAGGCGGAATATTTAAAATACACCATAGGTTCCCTGATCTACTGGGATAAGATCACCTATATGCCGCCTAAGGGCATCGACTACAGGACTAAGGTGATGTCATTTCTCGCCGATGAGCAGTATAAGATGCTTTCAGGAGAGAGATTCAGAGAGCTGGTTGACTTTTTTGACGGAAACAGAGCCAACGGAGAGAGGGTAGACGCCATGATAAGGCGCATAAAGAGAAACATCCGTTTTTCGTCGGCTGTTCCTGAGGATGAATATAAGGAATATATAGAGCTGATAGCGGTGGCGGAGCACGTTTGGGCGAAAGCCAGAGAAGAGGATAACTTCCAAGCATTTCGGCCTTTTTTGGAGAAAATATTCGCGACCTTCCGCAGCTTCGCTGCTTACTGGGGAGGCGGCAGGGACATATACGATGCTCTCCTTGAGTACTACGAAGAGGGACTTACCACAGAGGGTCTGGACGAAATGGTATCCGAGATAAAGCCCTTTCTCTCGGAGATGGTGAGCAGAGGACGGCGGCCGGAGGGTCTTGAAGGAGAGATCAGGGTCAGCCGGGTATGTGGAGCCGTTCAGGAGGAGAAATGGCGGAGAGTCTTGGAAAAGCTGGGATTCGATTTTCAAGCGGGAAGAGTGGATACGGGAGATCACCCTACCATACTCGCTAATTCGCCGGACGACGTGAGGATAGTCAATTCATTTCTTGAGAACGACATAGGCTACGGACTTACCAATATCCTTCACTCAGGGGGAAAGGGCATCTATCAGCAGTCCATAGACAGAGACCTTCTCGGCAGCTTTTTGGCGGAGCCTCCGTCCTTTGCCATGGAGGAAAGCATAGGCAGGTTTTACGAGAACATCGTAGGCAGGAGCCGGGGCTTCATCGAATATATATGCGAGGACGTATACGGCGGCGTTCTTCAGGATGTCCGGCCCGTGGATCAGGTGTTCGCGGAGGTGAACTCTGTAAGGCCATCGGCCATGCGGATGGACGCCGACGAGTTTACCTATCTTCTGCACGTAATAATCAGATATGAGATAGAGCGGGACGTAATAAACGAAAGGCTTAAGGTAAGGGATCTGCCTCAGGTATGGAAGGAAAAGTACCGTGAGTACCTGGGGGTGGAACCGAAAAACGACAGGGAAGGCGTCCTGCAGGATATTCATTGGGCGGGAGGATACGTAGGGTATTTTCCTTCCTACATCATAGCAAATCTGGCGTCTGCCCAGCTTAAGGCCGCTATGGAACGGGATCTGGGGGATCTGGATATGGTGATAGAGACGGGCAGGCTGAACCGTATCAGAGAGTGGCTTACCGACAAAGTGTTCAGATGGGGCGCCACCTACACCACCGGTGAGCTTATTAAAAGAGCCACAGGCGAGCCGCTGAAAGCGTCGTATTACACAGACTACTTGCGGAAAAAGCTTTCCGAAGTACATAAAAAATAGAGACAATTTGTTTAGATAAGGAGGAAAAAATGAACAAGATTGCGCAAAGGCTCGGAATGAACGAGCAATTATCCAAGAACTTTTTCGCAATAATAGTCGTAGCCTTGGGCGGAGCGATTATCTACGGTCTGCCCTATTTCAGGTATGACTATTATGACGCTTATCTTCAGGTCTACAATCTTACAGACTCTCAGGTAGGCGTATTCGGGAGCATCCTCGGCGTATTCGGAATGATCTCATACCTTTTAGGAGGTATCGTAGCCGACAGATTTTCCACCAGGACCATACTGACCGTATCCCTCATAGGGACAGGCCTTGGCGGATTCGTACACCTGCTTCCGCTCACCTACACCCAGCTCATCTGCCTGTACGCGTTTTGGGGCGTAAGCTCTCTGTTCGCGTTCTGGCCCTGCTGCGTTAAGGCTGTGAGAATCCTTTCCGGCCACGGCGGTCAGGGAAAAGCCTTCGGATTCTTTGAAGGGGGCAGGGGAATAGGCGCTGCTCTCATGGCTTCAGGCGCTGTGCTGGCTTTCAAAATCGGAGCAGGCGCTATTGACGACCAGGTTGCCGGCATGAAGGCCGCCATCATATTCTACTCTGTACTCACCATCTTAATGGGAATTCTCGCCTTCATCTTCGTAAAGGATGATAAAATGGAAAAGAGCGACAGAGTTACATTCAAGGGCATCGGCGAGCTTCTCAAAATGCCTGCGGTATGGATCATAGGTATGGTTACCTTC
Source organism: uncultured Oscillospiraceae bacterium (assembly GCA_964442135.1). Classification (GTDB taxonomy): domain Bacteria; phylum Bacillota; class Clostridia; order Peptostreptococcales; family Anaerovoracaceae; genus Avanaerovorax. Next base: position 6,703 of record CAYTYN010000023.1, on the reverse strand, counting down.
TGCAACTACGTATTCACTCAGATGTACTACTATCTGACTCCATACATGACTGAGCTTCTCGGAGCTACCGTTATAGCCGGAGCGTTCCTGGCTTCCTCAAGAAGATGGTTCTCCCTTCTGGGCAACATAGGCGGCGGATTCATAACAGATAAGGTGGGAACCGGAAGGATGCTCTTCATCTCCTTCGTGGTTATGATAGCCGGACTCATAGGCATTATGCTCCTTCCCCTCAGCGCATCCAGCACTACTGTATTTGTCATCCTCTACCTGGTAATCTACATTTTCTACAATGTAAACTACGCTATGACCTGGGCGATGATGGATGAAGGCGCTATCCCGGAAAGGCTGTCGGGAAGTGCGGCCGGAGTCATTTCCACCATCGGATATCTGCCGGAAATATTCTGCTCGCTCCTGGCCGGCAACTGGCTGGAGAACAATCCCGGAGTAGCCGGATACAGAATGATCTTCATATTCCTCACGGCTATGCTTATCATCGGAGCGGTTCTCGTGCTCGTATGGATGGCATACCTGAAGAAGAAGGCCGGACAGACGGCGAAATAAACAGAAATTGAAAGAATCTTATAATCATGAAAATTGAAAATAAGACGGAATGTATATTTGAAAAGGTATATATCGAAACTCCGGTGGATACGGACGGAGACGGGTTGGCGGATCTGGTGGCAGCTTACATTAAGCGCCCCGTATCTACCCTGAGCGGTGACAGGGTGCCTGCTGTCCTGGTGGCGAACCCATATCTGATGACCTGCAACGAGGACTGGTACGTGCCTCACGATGTAAACGGAGAGGTGAAGGTATATCCTGAACAGAACATAAAGGAAGAGGACATCAGATTCGATTTTTCCGCTCCGCTTCGCAACAGGGCGAAGAAATTCAGGACGCCGGAGGGAGAAGCGGAGACTAACCTGATCTCTGAGGACGTGGAGTTCGAGTGCATATCAGAGCTTTACGGATATCTTAATCAGAAGGGTTATGCTTCTGTCTTCTGCGGAGGCTTGGGCACCAGAGGCTCAGACGGATATACTCTTTCAGGCTCCCGGGAGGAAATAGCTGCGTTTAAGTCGGTCATAGACTGGCTTAACGGCAGGTGCCGGGCGTACACTGACAAAAGGGGCACCATGGAAATAAAGGCTAAATGGTGTACGGGAAACGTGGCTATGTCAGCGAAATCCTACCTGGGAACCATGTGCATAGGAGTGGCGGCTACAGGTGTAGAAGGCCTTAAAGCCATAATACCGGAAGCCGGCATATGCAACTGGTACGATTACTACCGCGGCGGAGGTCTCAACGTTCCTGCCCTGGAATGGCAGGGAGATGATCTGGACATTTTGGCGAAGTACTGCTTCAGCCGGGCGAAGGATCCGGAGGATTACGCCGTGGTAAAGGACGGGTACGACGAGGCCCTTGAGGCGCTGGAAGCGGGAGAGGACAGAGCTTCCGCCAACTACAATAAATTCTGGGACGAGAGAAATTACCTCAACCAGGCGGACAATATAAAGGCGGCGGTGTTCATCATACACGGTCTTAACGACTGGAACGTGAAGACTAATCAGTGCCTGCCCCTGTTTAAAGCCTTGGAAGAGAGGGGAGTAGACAGGAAAATCCTCCTCCATCAGGGAGAGCACGTTTACGTCTACGATCTGGAGGGAGCCGGAGTCCTGTCCATGGTTGAAAGATGGCTGAACCGCTACCTTAAGGGGGAGGACAACGGAATAGATAAGGAGCCAAAGGTTCTGGTGGAGAGCAACGTAGATCAGAGCATGTGGATGGCTTCTGAAACGTGGCCTCCCGCGGATTGGAGGTACGTAACATTCCCTGTCGCCTCGGAAGGAAGGAAAACCATTGTAGACGATCTTTCCGCGACGGTGTACGATAAGGAAAAGGATAACCAGAAGGAATGGCTTGACGAACTGGTGCTGGGCAAGGACGGCGGTCACAACGGACGCCTCATGTGGACGTGGAATCCTTTTGAGACGGAATCCCGGCTCCGACACGGCGAAGCTGTCAGAGTGGCGGGAACGGCGAAGGTCGCCTTTGACGCGGCCATAGACAAAAGGACAGCAATTCTCAGCGCCATGCTGGTAGATCTCGGGGAGGAACGGAGGATTACCGCCGAGCAGGTTGCCGTAGAGGGCAGGGACGACGGTGCCTTCCGCTTCGGTTTGGAGGAAGAGCCCTCCTTATATAAGGTCATAAGCCGGGGATGGCTCAACGCACAGAACAGAACCTGTCTCTGGAGCAAGGAGGAAATCCGCCCCGGAGAAACATACACCTACGAGATCGACATGGTTCCAACAGACTACACTTTAGCGCAGGGACACAAGCTGGCTCTCATACTGTACGGGATCGACGCTCAGCAGACTCAGCGCCCGGACACCGTTACCCGAATAACCGTCGATACGGCTTCCGTAAAGGCGATGATTCCTCTTTCATCAGAGGTGAAGTAACGGCTGAAGCAGGCTCATGAACTAAAGGATACAATGGAATATTGACGATCCTCCTACACGCGGGACTTGCACTATCTCAATCGCAGGTTCCGCGTGCTGCATTTTTGGGTTGTGTTTAATTTGAAGGCAAATTCCGAAAGCTTGCTGCTGAATATTGCACACGGAAAGATGTCGGGTTATAATGGAGCATCGGTATTTTGACCACAGACCTTAGACGGGAGGAGGGAGGCTATGAGTCAGTATAAGTGGCCATATGAAAACGAAATCGGAAAAGAAGAACATCTGGAGTGTGATGTGCTCGTCCTCGGCGGGGGTCTTGCCGGAGCGTTCGCAGCAATTGGGGCGGCTCGCAGGGAAAAATCTGTAATATTAGTAGAAAAAGGTACGACTGTAAGGGCCGGCGCGGCCGGTAGCGGCTTTGACCACTGGGAGTCTGCATGTACGAACCCGGGTTCGAAGCTGACGCCGAAGGAGCTGACAGAGGCTTACATAGATGAGCAGGATCACTACAGCAACGGAATCGCGCACTATATAGCGTGCCGCGAGGGTTGGGACCGCATGCTGGATGTGGAGAGCTTCGGCGGAAAGATACGGGACACGGACGACGAGTTCGTGGGAGCGGACTTCCGCGACGAAGAGACGAAGCTGATGTATGCATATGACTACACCAACCGCTACACCCTGCGTATCTGGGGCACGACCGTCAAGCCGGCTCTTTACGAGGAGTGTCTGCGCCTCGGTGTGCGCGTCCTCGATAGGACAGAGGCTACGTCCCTCTTGACTGAAAAGGAGGGTGATAAGATAATCGGCATCGGTGCCTGCGGCATGGATGTGCATAGCGGTAAGTTCTACAAGATTTCCGCAAAGGCGACCGTGCTCGCCATGTCGCGCCCGGCGCGGGTCTGGCTCTTTAATCCGGATCTGCCGGGTTTGTGCGAGTTTCGCCCGCTGAACAGCATAGGCAGCGGCCATGCGATGGGTTATCGTGCGGGAATGGAATTCACCATGATGGAAAAGTCCGTCCGCGGCGAGTTCTCCGCCGCAGGCAGAAGCTACCCGCCGTACAGCACCGGCAATAACCACAATACATGGTACGGTGCGACGATGGTGGACGCACGTGGGGTCGAAGTACCCTATCTCGATCGGGATGGCAACGAGCTTAAGACCGTCCGCGAGCGCTTCCACCCTGCGCCGGGGCAGAAGTTCTTCCTCAAAGGCGGCGTCATCGACGAGCCTAAGTACCAATACCGCGGCCCTGAAACCATGTCATGGGAGGAGCTTGAAAAGCGCGGCTATAAGCTGCCCCTCTATGCGGATCTTTCCGGAATGCCGGAGATGGAGCGTAAGGCTATCTGGGGCATGATGGTGGGCAACGAGGGCCGCACAAAGGTTCCCGTTTTGCAGTATTACACCGAGAAGGGCTTCGACCCCGAGAAGCATATGTTACAGAGCTACGGTACAGGTTGGCAGTCCGCGAACTTCCTCGGACAAGAGCGTCAGCTTTTCGGTGCGCCGGGAGGAATCATAACCGACTGGAATTTGATGACCAATATAGACGGTATCTTCGCCGCAGGCGACCAGCTGTACGCCATGGACTGCGGCGGCGCCGCGTCTGCAACCGGGTATTACGCAGGGCGCAAGGCAGCGCAGTATGCCGGAGAGCACCGGCTTTACCCATGTCCGGAGGATCAGGCTGCGGAGGAAAAGAAGCGTCTCCTCGCCCCGATGACCAACGAGGGCAGCATGGGCTGGAAAGAGCTTAACTTCGCAATTTCCAAGTGTATGCAGAACTACTGTGGCGAGATAAAGTGCGAGGAGTTGCTCAGGGAGGGGCTGGATCTGCTGGAGACGTTCAGCCGTGACTTCGTTCCGAAGCTGCACTGCGAGAACCCCCACGATCTGATGAGAACTCACGAGGTACTCGACATACTCGAGGTCGCTAAGATGATACTGGAGGCATGCCGTATGCGGCGCTCCAGCTCCGCACCTCTCTGCTTCCGGCGCCGCGATTATCCCGAGATGGATCCCGAAGAGGACCGCAAGTTTATAACCATACGCAGGGTCGACGGCAAGGCTGTCCGCGGTGAGGTACTTCACGACTTTTTCGGCGACGTGGAAGAGATGTACGAGAAGTACAATCAGGATTATATTAACGGGGAGGCAAAGCGGTATTATGAGTAATAAAGAGATTTTTGTATCGGAGATTCCGTGCAGCGCGAATCCCATAACATATAATGAAGAGCTGTGCATGGGCTGCAACAGATGCACCGTGTCCTGCCAGTCTGACGTCCTTGTGCCCAGCACGGAAAAGGGCGCTCATCCCATAGTCATGTACCCCGGCGAATGTATCTACTGCGGAAGCTGTGTCATGGACTGCCCCGTACCAGGCGCCATACACCTTGAGCATCCGCTGATGAACAGAACGAAATTCGTACCCATCAAGCCGGCTCCCTGAGCTGGGCGCGGTATTGCAGCAAGGAGGCTGAAAAAATGAGCAATAGAGGAAACACCATAAGGAAAATCGGTCTGTTCGGCTGTATAGCCAACGGCATCGGCGCAATAATCGGCTCCGGCATATTCGGAGCCCTGCCCACAGGTATCAACTCGATCGGAGCCATGGTACTGCCCGCATTTATAGTTGCGGCAATATACATCGTGGCCAACATGTTTCCGAACGTGTACGCATCGTCGATTATACCGACCTCGGGAAGCTTCTTCCTATACTCCACGAAGCTGATGCACCCGTTCTTCGGCCTGTGGATGACGCTTCAGGGCATATTGCAGCCTGCCCTCATAGGCACTTTTGCGGTTATGTTCGCCGAGTACTTCGTAGTGCTCTTCCCATCACTGGCCGGACATGAGATTGCCATAGGTATCGCATTGCTGGTGATATTCGGCATACTGGCGTGGCTTGGCAACCACACGTTCGCGTCTGTCAATAACATCATGGTTATAGTGATGCTCTGCGCCATCGCCGTGTATGTGTTCGTAGGTATACCTAATATAGATATGAGCAGGCTGTCCCTGCGGGAGTCTCTCGGCAGCGGACTGACGCTCACAAGCTTCTCAGCAACTGTCGGCCTGTTCACGTCCACACTCTCCGGTGCAGGATCTGTGTCCCAGATAGCCGACGACACGAAGAACCCGCGCCGGGACATCCCGCTGACGCTTATACTGGCGCCGACCATCGTCTGTATTATTTATATGCTCATGGCAGTCGTGACAATTGGCTGTATGCCGGGCGCTGAGATCGCGAACCTCGCCGACGTGGGCGGGCAGTTCCTCGGCTCCGGTCTGCTGACCTTATTCATCGTAGGCGGCCCGATATGCGGTATCATGACCAGCATCGTCCCCGTTATAATGCTGTCCTGCGCTCTCATACAGGTATCCGCTGACAACCACGTCTTTCCGGCGTTTGTGGAGAAGCGCAACAAGTACGGAGTTTCGACGGTAATTCTGATATTCGTAATGGGCTTCTCGATTTTCCTCGTTGCGACCGGAAGCGGCTTCGGCGAGCTTATGACAATCTTCAGTTTCGTGAACACCGCCTGCGCTGTGCCAACCTGCCTCGTGCCGTTCTATCTGCGCAAGCGCTATCCGAACGCTTGCAAGCATTCGGGACTCAAGCTGAATGTACCCCTCGTCTATGTGCTGAGCATATTCGCCCTCGTCGTGTCCATATATCTGGCTATTACCATGTTTATCGAGCTGGAGCTTCTGAGCTGGGTTATCGTCATAGCGACGGTAGTAATTTCCACCATATACTTTGTGGTACGGGTCGTATGGATAAAGAAGCAGGACGGCGACCTCATAGCCGAGCTTCGCGCTCCGTACGAGCCGTGGGAGCAGCGGGAGAGAGAATGTGCCGCCATGGAATAAATTGAATCGGCATAATTCAATAACTGAAAGAAATCCCGCTGAAGCATCGCCTCAGCGGGATTTCACGGACTATCAGCGGCGTCTGTTTTCCATGGCACTTCCGCGGCGTATCAATAAAAATGCTTTGACAAAGCAAGGCACCACGGCTATAATTATACAGTAAGCGCTTTTAGGAAAAGCGATTGCAAGCGCCATTAGCTCAATTGGATAGAGTGCCTGACTACGAATCAGTAGGTTGGGGGTTCGAGTCCCTCATGGCGCACCATTACGTTTTGAAAACCGCAGGCTGCCTGCGGTTTTCCTGTTTGTGGCTTTAGCGGCGGTTTCGAGCACGAAGGGCGAGAAACAATAAACCACCG
>CAYTYN010000022.1:12972-23006 GCA_964442135.1 uncultured Oscillospiraceae bacterium | reverse complement strand
CGAGGAGGCGGAGGAGTGAAAAAATGACGAAAAAAGCGTTGAAATTTCATAGTTTTTCTTGCACAAACGGTGAAATTCATATATAATATCCGTGCATTTGCGCTTTCGGCGCAGTGGGATGCACGCAGGCAGGATGGAGGTTCGTCCGGCGCCTGCAAGCTGAATATCAGATTTAGTTATGCCGAAAAAAATCCGGTCACAGCCTTGGGCGGGATTTCAGTAGGCAGGACCGAAACAGATCGATATGACCCGATCCCAGTAGGTAGAAAGGAAAAGAAAGGAAAGATGAAGTCATTTATCGCTAAGCCGGCAGAAGTTGAGCGCAAGTGGTATGTGGTAGATGCAGAGGGAAAAACTCTCGGAAGACTTGCGTCTGAGGTTGCCTCTGTCCTCAGAGGCAAGAATAAGCCTATCTACACTCCACACGTTGACTGCGGCGACTATGTTATCGTAATCAATGCTGAGAAGGTAGAAGTTACCGGTAAGAAAAGAAAAGCGAAGGTATATAAGAGACACACAGGATATCCCGGCGGACTCAGGGAGATAACCTTCGACAAGCTGCAGGCGCAGAAGCCGGAAGAGATCATCAGACATGCCGTTAAGGGCATGCTCCCGAACGGAAAACTCGGAAGACAGATGTTTAAGAAGTTAAAGGTTTACGCAGGTCCTGAGCACATTCATGCCGCTCAGAAGCCGGAGACTTTGGAGTTTTAGGGAAGGGAGGATGTAGATAATGGCGAAGATGCAGTATCAGGGAACAGGAAGAAGAAAGTCTTCCGTAGCCAGAGTTAGACTCGTCCCTGGAACAGGAAAGATAACTGTAAATAAGAAAGATCTTGACGAATATTTCGGAGCAGGTATGGAGATCGTTAAGCGGGAGGTTAGAAGACCTTTCACTGTAGCGGGGTGTGAAGGAAAGTTCGATGTGATGGCGACCGTAGAGGGCGGCGGATTCACCGGACAGGCCGGAGCCCTCAGACACGGTATCTCCAGAGCCCTCTGCCAGGCGGACAGAGAAGCCTACAGGGCGCCTCTTAAGGCAGCCGGATTCCTTACCAGAGACCCGAGAATGAAGGAAAGGAAAAAGTACGGCCTCAAGAAAGCGAGAAGAGCTTCCCAGTTCTCCAAGAGGTAATCAGACGAGACTTAAGACCTTCAAAACCCTTGCAATCGCAGGGGTTTTTCTTGTTGTGGCTTTAGGGGCGGTTTCGAGCACGAAGGGCGAGAAACAATAAACCACCGGCAATGCCGGTGGTCATGATTTTGCTCTGCGTCAAATATGGGAGTGGAGCAGTGGAGCAGGAGTGGAGCAAAATCTGAAAAAACGTTTACTTCATTTCTGAAAAAATATATAATATAAATTACGGCAGAGTGAGCCGGTTACGGACGAAAGGTTAGTATAGAAACAATCTTTCTGAATGGAATAAGCAGGAACTCATAAGTGCATTGCAGTGAGGAAGAAGGTACAGAATGGATTCAATGAAACGGGAAAACATACTTGACGTATATAGGCAGCGAAGATATCCGGACGCAAACTGTTCTGCTGAGACCATAAAAGTGCTTCTCATAACGAATATAGATTCGGACAATTTAGGCGATCACGTAATTGAAATCTGTGATCAGGCGCTTCTTCGTGCTGCGGCGAGAAATCTCGGAATTACAGATGGGGAGCTTATGGTCGCCAGTTTTCCTCTCGCTCTTATCCCTACCGCATATTGCAACCATGAGGACCCTGCCCTTTTAGATAATGCTGTTCGTGAAATACGGGATTGTACGTTCATTCTCTTCGGCGGCGCCCCTGTCTTTACATTTAATAACAGGATCTTCTATAAGAAAACAGCCACGATTCTTTCCCTTGCACGAGAAATGGGAAAACCGGTCATGTTTTCGGCCGTGGGAGTAGACGGATATGATGAGGAGGATCAGCGCTGCCTGCTTCTAAAGGAAGCGCTCCATAACGGAAGTGTGGTGCATGCGACGACCCGTGATGGAATCGAGAATTTGACCAGATTTGCAGACAGAAGATCTGTCCATGAGGCCGGCGGACAGGAGACGGCTGAACCTGTTTTTCCGGTTCGGTTAGTATCTGATCCCGCCGTATACGCGGATAAAGTGTTTAAACGACACTTAGATGACGTCCCTGCTAAGGGTAGGGAGGGTGTGCCACGGATCGGAATATTCGTTTTCAGATTCGGAGGATTTAAAAGCAACGGCATCTCCTTCAGCCAGACTGAGCAGTGCCAGCTCTGGAGAGACTTATGTCAGCAGCTTGAGGCTCTTGGGTGGGATTATGAATTATTGGCCAGCGGCCATTTTGCCGATGAGGCCGCTTTGCAACGTCTTATCGACAAGGGATTCGTGAGACGCAATAAGTGTATCGTCAATATCAATACAGCTGAACAGCTGGTAGATCATATCAGATCGTACACCGCGGTAGTAAGCTGCCGGCTCCATCCCGGTATAATCTCTTTTTCCTGCGGTGTTCCGTCAATTGGTATAGTATGGAATCCGAAGGTTATTGATTTCTACCGTCACATAAATTATCCACAGCGGGCTGTAGGGACTGAGCTACTAAAAAAGAAGGATGGACGGGTTTCCGCCGATAATATTGTTACAGCGCTTGAGAAGGCAATTAAAGAAGGAGTAACCCATGATCCCGAGTATATACGCTCTGTCTATACCGGTATGGTAGATGGTATAGCTAAATGCACGGGACGCGTGATAGAAGAGAAGGACTATTTTACTGATTCCAGACTTGAAAGGGAGCTTGGCGTTTTTGACAGGACTCCGTCAGAGGATAGAAATTTATATATCAGCTTAAAATTCACTCGCTGTTATCGCAACTATACGAATGGGCAGCTTAAGTTAGAAAAGCTGGAAAAAAAGCAAATGGGTGCGGTTGATTTAGTCTACCATAGCGGAGCTAAAGCGCCTTATCTCAGCCGGACATTCTTAGATGAATGTTCAGGAATAGTCGAAGAGCTCCCTTCGGGAAAGACCCAATACCGTATACCTGCAGGCCTTGTAAATAACGGTCAGCACGAGCTCGCGGACTGCATGTTCGAAGCAGATAAAATGCGTTTCCGCGGCTGGCGCGTGCGCATTCGAATCGGGAATCAGTGGTGTTGGTGTCTTAAATACGGAGGCATTGTTCCCCAGGTGTTCGAAGAAGGGCGAGACTTAACCTCTCGACAGGCCGCCGTCTTTCAGCCCGGTGAACGTCTGCCCGGAATTCCTGCTCAGAAAATCGGAACCGTCGTCGCTGAGGCGACCTGGGAGAATACCGAACAGGAAATTCGGGGAGGCATGTATTCCAAATTGGGACGCCTGCTCAGGCGCGGTAAAAAGCTTGGGCGGCGTATCCGCAGAGTTTAGATCAGGCGAAGCTCTTCATGGCTTCAAGGGTTTCGCTTAAAAGCTTGTCCAGATCCCATTGGAGCATCTCCGCCCCTTGCTGTATCACCTCTCTGCTGCACCCTGCGGCGAACCGCTTATCCTTGAATTTCTTTTTCAATGATTTAAGCTCCATGTCCGCGCAGCTTTTCGACGGTCTCATTAAGGCCGCGGCGCCTATGAGACCGGTGAGCTCGTCGCAGGCGAAGAGTATCTTCTCCATCTCCCTCTCCGGCGCTACGTCGGAGCAAAGCCCGTAGCCGTGGGAGCATACCGCATGAATGATATCCTCCTCCACGCCGGCTTCTCTCAAAAGCTCAGGAGCCTTTTTACAGTGCTCCTCCGGCCACATCTCGAAATCGATGTCGTGAAGGATGCCTACTACCTCCCAGTAGTCAGCCTCCTCTCCGTAGCCCAGTTTCTCGGCGAAGTATCGCATGGTCTTTCCTACGGTTTCCCCGTGCTGGATATGGAAATCGTCCTTGTTGTACTTTTTCAGAAGCTCTAAGGCTTCCTCTCTCGTCATCATGATTTTACCTCATCTCCCTCCCGGTGAGTGTTATAGTAAACGCACTTTCATTAAACAGGGTTCGTCCGGAATATCTTTTCACGACGCCCGCCGCTCTACCCTCGCCCCTTCAGCCTGTCGGATTCAGACGGAAGCTGAGCGACTATGACAGCTATGAATATGATCACGCAGCCTATGGCTTCATAGACGGTCAGACTTTCTCCGGCGACCACTATACCGGTCAGCAGGGCAAACACCGATTCCAGGCTGAGAATAAGGGACGCCGATGTAGGATCTGCGTGCTTTTGCCCAATTATCTGGAGCGTATATCCCATTCCGCTGGAAAGGACTCCGGCGTACAGGATAGGTCCCCAGCAGTCGAGAATCTCAGCGATGTCGGGCTCTTCGAATATGAACATGAGTATGCAGCAGACTATGCCCGCGGTAAAGAACTGGATGCATGAGAGCTTGACGCCGTCGCACTTAGGTGAAAAGTGGTCTATGACCAGGATATGACAGGAAAAAGCGAAGGCGCACAGGAGAACGAACAAGTCTCCCGTAGCCAATGCGAATCCGGAGCTCTTGCCGGCCATGGTGAGGAAATAAAACCCTACCGCACCTATGAAAACACAGATCCACATCACGGGTCTTACTCTCTTTCCCAGGAAAACGCCCAGGATCGGAACGATTACTATGTAAAGAGTCGTAATGAAACCGGCTCTTCCTGCGTCCGCGTCGAAGTAAAGACCGAACTGCTGTAGAGACGACGCCACGCACAGGACGAGACCACAGGCTATACCCCCTATTATGAGAGTGGTTCTTTCGGACTTCTTTCGGGTATAGGCGACAGGATCGTTGCTGTCCTTTTCCCTGGAAAAGATCAGGATTACAGGCACCAGGGCGACGGCTCCTGTCAGAATCCTTATACCGTTGTAGGTGAAAGGCTCCAGAGTGGCTCCGGCTTTCTGTGCCACAAAAGCTGAGCCCCATATTATGGCGGTCAAAAGGAGCAGCAAATTGCTTCTCATTCTCTTACTCATAATAACAACTCCGTTTTTAAAAAATATATTATTGTGGACGATTTGCCGTCACCACTACATTATAATGTGGCGAAGTGGAAAAGGCAAATATTTGGTTTATTTTTTCGTAAAAAAATGCGATAATATAAGGGTATACATAATATAATAAGGGTATGTTCCGGAGGACTATATGGAAAATACAGAGAAGAAGCTGGAGAGGAAGTTCTATGACGCGGTCGGTTCGGTGGGAAAAGCCGATACACAGGCCATGGAGGCTGCGAAGGAAAGGCAGAGCTACCTGGCGAAGCCGCCGGGAAGTCTGGGAGGCCTTGAGGATATATCCGTAAAAATAGCGGGGATAACGGGAAAACCGTGGGGAAATGAGGTAAAGAAACAGGCCATAGCCATAATGAGCGGGGATAACGGGATTGTGAAAGAGGGAGTCGCTTCAGCGCCGATTTCCGTCACGCTCATGCAGACTATAAACTTCACCAGGAGGATAACCGGAGTAGGCTCCATGGCGAAATATTTCAACATAGATCTTCTGGTTACAGACGTGGGAATAGCCATGGAGGTGCCGGAGGAATTATATACGGATTCCATGCTGACAGAGGAAGGCAGGATCACCGGGCTCATAGTTAACAGAAGAATCGCCAACGGCACCGCTGATTTTGCGAAAGGCCCGGCCATGAGCAGAGAGCAGGCCCTGAAAGGGTTGAACGTAGGACTGGAGGCGGCGGAGGCCTTTAAAAAAGCCGGAATACAGCTTATGGGCGTAGGAGAGATGGGAATAGGAAACACTACCACTTCATCCGCCCTCATATGCGCCCTCACCGGGAAATCAGCCAGAGATGTGACCGGCAGAGGCGGCGGGCTGAACGATGAAGGCCTGAAGAAGAAGATAAAGGTTATAGAGGACGGGGTAAACGGCTGTTGTATGAGCGACCCTTTGGAGATGCTTTCCTCCGTAGGAGGATTCGACATATGCGCCATGACGGGAGCCTTCATAGGGGCGGGTATCCATCGGATACCCGTGGTTATAGACGGCCTTATCTCAGCTGCGGCGGCATGTATGGCAAAGGAGTTTGCTCCCCATGTTACCGATTTCATGTTCGCGTCTCATAAATCCCATGAGCCGGGATACACTGCCGCAGTAGAAAGACTGGGACTTACCCCTGTATTTTCCCTGGGAATGAGACTGGGAGAGGGGAGCGGCTGTCCAATCATGTTCAAGACCATAGAAGCCGCCTGCGCCTCCATGAATCTGATGAAGACCCTGGAGGAAGCTTCCATAGAGGCTGATTACCTGGAGGAAATCAGAAGGGACAACTTGTTCTGATGAATATATTCATAAGCGGAGGCGCGAAAAACGGAAAATCCATGTACGCTCAGCGCCTGGCTAAAAGCATGGCAGAGGATACAGGGGCAGGGCTGTATTACGTGGCCACCATGATCCCCCACGATGAAGAGGATGAGGAGAGGATAAGGCGGCATATAGAGGAGAGAAGAGGCTGGGGATTTAAGACTGTAGAAGTCGGAAGGGACATATGCAGTGTCCTCGATGGGGCTGATCCTGAGGGAGTGTTCCTTCTAGACAGCGTTACGGCTCTTCTCGCCAACGAAATGTTTACGGAGGATGGCTTCTTCAGACCGGAGGCCGGCCACATTACGGCAGGTGAGCTGGAGGAGTTCGCCCGTCGCACCGGGAACACCCTGTTCGTATCGGACTATATTTTCTCTGACGCTGTAAGGCCGGATGCGATGACGGAGAGCTATAGGAAGGCTCTCGCCGAGGCCGGAAGAGCTCTGGCTCGGGTGTGCGACATAGTGGCGGAAGTGAGCTGCCGGACGGTCATATTCCACAAGGGAGAGATAGAATGAAGTATGCAACGGCTTTTTTTATGGCATGGGGAAATTTTCTGGTCATACCGTGTCCCAGAAAGGTCTGGGACGGGGAATGTAAGAACATGATGCTGGCCATGCTGCCGTCGGTGGGAATCATATACGGAGCCATGACGGCTCTGGTGTTCGGGCTCATGGTGGCGCTGGGATTTCCGACGTATATAACCGGTGCCTTGACCACCCTGGCTGTTTTCGGACTGTGCGGATTCATACATCTGGACGGGTTCATGGACTGCAGCGACGCTATCCTTTCCAGACGGCCTATGGAGGAACGGCAGAGGATAATGAAGGATCCCCGCACAGGAGCCTTCGCGGTCATATCGGCAATATTCCTCATACTGCTGTGGTTTGCGTGTGTGGCGGATATTAAGGGTATAATTGCAGTAAACGCGGTTAAGGAGCTCTTCGCCGGAGCAAAGGTGTTCGGGGTAAGCAGCGGCGCCTCGGCTGTGGCGGCGCTGGTACTGATACCGGCCTTTTCACGAGGTATGGGAGGCCTTTTCGTGCTCACCTACGAGCCTATAGGACACAGCCAGTACGTCGAGGACGCTGAGCGGGATGATCGGGGAAGCAGTCGAAGCCTCATAGGGGTTCAGCTGTCGCTTTATACCGCCATAGTTGCGATAATATGGTTTTTCACCTGCGGGGGAGTACCTGTTATCGCTATAGGCTCCGCTTTGAGCACCTGCGTGGGTTCCTTAGGAGGCTGTGCATATGCAAGGAAGCAGCTGGGAGGCATGAGCGGAGATATAGCCGGTTACAGCATTTGCACAGGCGAGGCCACCGGAATAGGGGTGTTCCTCATGTTTAATCACTTCATGTTTTAGTATCAGGAGAGGTCATGATTCTCATCTTTGGAGGAGCATATCAGGGGAAAAAGGAGTACGCTCTGAAAAATTGCGGCATAGAGGAAGACGATATACGGGTTTTGTCGGAGGAGGACAGAGAGCTTCCGGACGGGGCGGTATACGCGGAGCTTCAGGAGTTCACATACGGCTTTGCCAAGAGAGGAGAGCCTGCTGATCGCTACATCAGAGAACATCTCCAATACCTGAGGGATAAGATAATCATTTCAGACGACATCTCGTCGGGCATAGTTCCCATGGATCCTCTGCTCAGAGAGTGGCGGGAGATGCACGGCAGGTGTCTCAACATACTGGCGGCGGAAGCGGATCAGGTGGTAAGAGTTTTTTGCGGAATAGGGAGCAGGATAAAGTAAATGGTTTCTAAGATATATCTCATAAGGCACGGGATCACGGAAGGAAATGAAAAGATGTGGTTTTACGGCTCCACAGACCTTCCCCTGACGGAGAAAGGAAGGCAGGAGCTGGCCGGAATGAGGGATGCGGCTATATATCCGATTCCGGAGGATGTTCAGCCGGCCTTTGTAACGTCGGGACTTAGGCGCGCCGATGAGACTATGGAGGTGCTCTTCGGCAGTCGGGAGCGTCAGGTCATAGACGATTTGCGCGAAATGGAATTCGGCCGGTGGGAGTGTAAGAGCTACGGGGAGCTGAAGGGAGATCCGCTCTTTGACCAATGGTTCACCGATGAGACGGGAGACATGGCCGTAACCGGCGGAGAGTCCAGAAACCGTTTCATGAACAGAGTGGAGAAAGGCTTGAAAGAGCTTACGGCTGTCCACAGGCTGCGGGAGCTTTCGGTAAGGCATGACGGGAAAGATGTGATTACGGTGGCGATCCTCCACGGCGGAGTTATTTCTGCGGTGATGGAGATGCTGTTTCCCGATGCAAGGGATAACATGTGGCAATGGATACCTGAGCCGGGTTTAGGCTATATCATATATTTTGAGGATGGAGGTGCGTTTATGTTCGAAGAGGTTAGCGGAATCAAGAAGCTGGGTTTCGGTATGATGAGACTGCCGATGAAGAACGGAGAGATCGATATGGAGCAGACCGAGGAAATGGTCGATCTGTTTATGGACCGTGGATATACGTATTTCGATACGGCCTACAGCTATCTCGACGGTAAATCTGAAATAGCGGTAAAAAAGGCTGTGGTTGAGAGATATCCCAGGGAAAGCTTTAAGCTTGCCACTAAGCTTCCGGCGTGGATGGCAAAGGATGAAGAGGCGGCTAAGAGGATGTTCGATGAATCCTTAGAGAAGACCGGAG
Source organism: uncultured Oscillospiraceae bacterium (assembly GCA_964442135.1). GTDB lineage: Bacteria > Bacillota > Clostridia > Peptostreptococcales > Anaerovoracaceae > Avanaerovorax. The sequence goes on along the minus strand of CAYTYN010000022.1, from coordinate 14,049 downwards.
CCGGATATTTCGACTACTATCTGCTTCATAACCTGGGAGACAAGAGGATAGAAGTCTTTGAAAGGTACGGGATATGGGATTATTTGGCAGAAAAGAAAAAACAGGGTCTCATAAAGAACTTGGGATTTTCACTGCATGATTCGGCTGAAACCTTGGATAAGATACTGACGGCTCATCCGGATGTTGATTTCGTCCAGCTTCAGATAAACTACGCTGACTGGGAGAATCCGTCGGTTCAGTCGAGGCTCTGTTATGAGACGGCTCGCCGTCACGGCAAAAAGGTAGTGATCATGGAGCCGGTCAAAGGGGGATCACTGGCAAACATGCCGGAGAAGGTATCCGGAATCTTCAAAGAGGCCGATCCCGAGCGCAGCGCCGCATCATGGGGAATCAAATTCGCGGCCTCCCTGGACGGAGTGATTACAGTGCTTTCCGGTATGAGCGATATTGAACAGATGCGGGAAAATCTGGACACTATGGATAAGTTCACCGGCAGGCTTACCGATGAGGAAAAGAAGGTCATAGACAGAGTGGTAGAAGCCATAAACGCAATGCCTAAGATCCCTTGCACCGAGTGCGGATACTGCAAGAAGGGCTGCCCTATGGAGATCAATATCCCCGACATTTTCGACGCCATGAACAAGTATCTGGTGTTTGACCACCTTCAGGGAGCTAAGAGCAGTTACTCCTTCGCCACCAACAAGGGCGGAGGAAAGGCCGGAGACTGCATAACCTGCGGTCAGTGTGAAGATGTCTGTCCGCAGCACATAAAGATTATTGACGAGCTGGCGAAGTGCGCGATAACATTGGAAGAGTAAAACCTGATCATGTCGTACATATGGCCCTGCATATGACGGAGGGAAAGTATGAAAACTAAGAAAAAGATTGTTATTACACTGGCGGCAACCGCGCTCATCACTGTAGGAGCACTGGCAGCCCTATGGTATGTAAAGAACGGTGAAAACCAAGCAGGGGAGGAGGATCAAATCGAAGAAGAAATAATAGATGAGGAGGAAGAGGAGGAGCCTGAGGAAACTGAGGAAGCTGAGGAAACAGGGGGAGCAGATTACGTCATAG
>CAYTYN010000022.1:0-12872 GCA_964442135.1 uncultured Oscillospiraceae bacterium | reverse complement strand
GAGCCTGAGGAAACTGAGGAAGCTGAGGAAACAGGGGGAGCAGATTACGTCATAGTTTCCAATCCGAATGACATTACCGTCATAGTGAACAAGAAAAACCGCCTCCCTGATGACTGGGCTCCTTCAGACTTGGTGTCCATAGGAGGAGGTCAGTACCTGAGAGAGGAAGCGGCGTCTGCGTATTATAACCTGAAAGCCGCTGCTGAGGCGGCCGGATATACCTTTAACGTGATCAGCTCGTACAGGACGAAGGAAACCCAGCAGACCCTGTATAACAACTATATGGCTCAGGATCCGGAAGGTGCGCCCTATCTCAGCGCCTACCCGCGGGCCAGCGAGCACGAGCTGGGTCTGACCATAGATATAAGTCCGGACTGGTCTCTCCACTACGACCTTCTGGAGACAGATCTGGGGAAGTGGATGACGGCTCATGCCCACGAATACGGATGGATACTAAGATATCCGGAAGGAAAGACGGATATTACCGGTTACGTCTTCGAAGCGTGGCACTATCGGTATGTAGGGGTAGAGGCTGCCACGAAGATTAAGGAAAGCGGACTGACCATGGAAGAATATTATGGGATTTTGTAGGAGACGGCAGGGAAGGGACGCAATATTGCCACCGAGTGAAAAGATGAACATAAAGACGTTAAAATATGCCTTCACTCGATCTCTGCCGGTAATGGCAGGCTACGTCGTGCTGGGTATAGGCTTCGGGGTGCTTTTGGCGGATAAGGGATACTCCTTCCGCTGGGCGATCCTCATGAGCACGTTGGTTCTGGCCGGAACCCTTCAGTACGTGGGGGTAGAACTGCTGGCAACAGGCGCATCACTGATATCGACCATCCTCATGAGCCTTATGATAAATGCCAGACACATCTTCTATGGAATCTCAATGCTGAAAAAGTACGGGTCCATGGACTGGAAAAGGTTCTACGCCATATTCGCCCTGACCGATGAAACCTACTCTCTGGTGTGCACAGGAGACGTGCCGGAGGGAGTGAGGGAGGACTGGTATTTCTTTCTCCTCTCCATGATGAACCACAGCTATTGGGTCATGGGAAGCTTCATCGGAGCGTTTATAGGCAATACCTTTGAGTTCAATTCGGCGGGAGTTGATTTCTCCATGACGGCGTTGTTCGTAGTAATGCTGGTGGAGCAGTGGGAAAAGAGCACCACTCGCATTCCCGCAGTGATAGGATTCGGGGTAACGGTCATCTGCCTGATCATTTTCGGAACAGATTATTTTCTCATTCCGTCCATGCTGGTTATCGCCGGCGGACTGCTCCTGACAAGGCCGGCTATCATGAAAAGGGAAGGAGGAAAGGTAAAGTGATAGATACAGGCCATTCCCTTGTCCTCATAGGAGCCATGGCAGTGAGCACGGCTTTCCTCAGGTTCCTTCCCTTCGTGATGTTTTCAAAAGGAACGCCGAAGGTGATACTGTACCTGGGCGATGTGCTGCCCGGCGCCATAATAGCCATGCTGGTAGTGTACTGCCTGCGAAATACCGATTTCACAGAGGCTCCCCATGGAATTCCTGAGATCGTAGCGGTAGCCGTCGTGGCGGTTGTTCATAAATGGCGCCGCAATATGATCCTGTCCATACTGACGGGAACCATCCTATATATGATTTTGATCAGAGTTATGTGAAGAAACGCCCTCATGGGCGCCGCCAAGGGTGTGCGGGGGAGCATCTTTCCTATTTGGCTCTTCGGCTTTCCCTCACCTTATCCTCAATCTGATCCACCGCATCGATGACGGCGAATCTGAAGCCGTTCTTTTCCAAGGCTGAAACGCCGACTATGGTGGTACCGGAAGGGGAGCATACTGCATCCTTCATCTGGCCGGGATGATCTCCGGAGGATAGAGCCATCTTTCCGGTTCCCGCAAGCATCTGAGCTATAAGCTTATACCCTGCCGAACGGTTCAGGCCGTGTTTGCACCCGGCGTCTCCCAGAGCCTCCATGAACATTGATACGAAAGCAGGGGCGCAGCCTGCTATGACTCCGGCGATGTCCATGTGGTCCTTATCCAGCCACATGAACGTGCCTAAGCGCTCCAGCATGTTCTGAACGAAGATTTTTTCCTCGCCGGTCAGCGTATTTTCCTCCTCGCAGATGAAAATGCCTTCGCATACGGAGACCGGCGTGTTGGGAGCGGTGGCCACACAGTGGGCCTTCGGAATTATTTCCGTCAGATCATGGCAGTAGGTGTTGGCGGCTAAGGAAATTACCGGTTTTTCCTTTAAAAGATCCTTGACCGGAGCCATGACCTCCCTTATCATATGAGGCTTTACGCCGATGAATACTACGTCGCAGATTCGGCACACTTCTTCAGCTGTCTCACAAGGGTGGATTCCCTGGGCGGCGGCCTTAGCCTTAAGCTTATCGTAGTTCTTTGCCGCAGCGTAGATCTGTTCGGGTCTTACAGCTCCTGAGGCCATCAGCCCCTTTCCTGTGGCTCCGGCCATGTTGCCGTAGCCGATGAACCCTATCTTTACCGTCTTTAAATCCAACATGTCTGTATCTCCCATCTCTGTTATATTTCCAAAGCAGCTTCCCTCAGCCAGCGGCGTACAGGTTTCTCGATAAGAGGGCCTATCCTGTCGTAGACCATGGCGTGATAGGCGTTAAGCCAGCGCAGCTCCTCGTCTGTCAGGAGAGATTTGTCTATGCCGTCTCTGTCAAAGGGGCAGCAGGTTATAGGCCTGAAAGCCAGCATGCCGTCAGGCTCCTTAACGCAGAGAAGCTCATTTTCGTGGCGTATGCCGAATTCACCCTCTATATATACCCCCGGCTCGTCAGAGGTGATCATGCCCGGTTCTATGGAAGCAGTGCCTCGGGAGCTTATGCTGTTAGGTCCTTCATGGACGCTGAGAAGGTGGCCTACTCCGTGGCCGGTGCCGTGGTTAAAATCAAGGCCGTTATCCCTGAGAGGTTTGCGGCAGACCTTGTCTAAAGCGATTCCGTCTGTTCCCTCAGGAAATCTGGCCATGGAAAGCTGTATGTGAGCCTTTAACACCAGGGTGAAATATTTTTTCATCTTCTCCGTCATGGGACCCATGACAAAGGTTCTGGTAACGTCTGTAGTTCCGTCGACGTATTGACCGCCGGAGTCCACCAGCAGTAAGCCGTAAGGTCGGATCTGCGCTTCGCTGCCCTTCTTTGCCGAATAGTGGCAGAGGGCGCCGTTAGGCCCGTATGCGGATATGGTGGTAAAGCTCAAATCCTTAAAGCCCGGCCTCTCCCTTCGGCACTTCTCAAGGTAATCGGAGACGGTGATCTCTGTCTGTGGCCCTTGGGAGAGAGCTTCAGTCTTCAGCCAGTACATGAAATTTACCATAGCCGCGCCGTCCTCCAGGTGGGCGTGACGGGTGCTTTCAATTTCGACAGGATTCTTGACCGCCTTCATGGCGTCGGCAGGAGAGAGATCGTCTATTACCTTCACGGCAGGATTCAGACTGTCTATGAGGGCATAAGAGGCGTCCAGACAGTTGGTCAGGAGAACGCTCCCTTCGGGGATGTCCCCTACATCGTCGTATATGCGGAAATAGTCCCTGACTTCAACACCGGCAGGGATGACGGAAGGATCAGTTCCATCTCTGAAAATGTAAAGGTATACCCTGTCAGTTGTGATCAGGGTAAAGGAGAAGAACACGGGAGTGTTCTCCACATCGCTGCCTCTCAGGTTAAAGAGCCATGCGGTTTCTTCCAGCTTGGTTATAAGATAGTGGGTGGCCCCTTTGTCCGACATGGCCTGTCTGACCCGGGTCAGCTTTTCATCAAAGGTCTTGCCTGTGACGGAGATAGGAAGGGCATATATGGAGGAGCCCTTAAGGACAGGTCTGTCCTTCCACACCTCCTCGGCCAAATCCTTATCCCAAATCAATGTTCCGCCTTTGGAGGAAACTATCTTTTCATATTCCCTGCCCAGCCTGCTGCTTACCACTCTTCCGTCAAAGCCTAAGGTGGAGCCATCCTTCAGATTTTTCGACAGAAATTCTTGAGTGGAGGGAACTTCCGGCTCGCCTGTCTTCATAAGCTCCACGCCGGAGCCTTCAAGCTCTCTTGCCGCCTGGATAAAATATCTGCCGTCGGTCCACAGATAGGCTCCGCCCTCTGCGACGAGAAGGGTTCCGGCAGAACCGGTGAAACCGGAGATGTACCGGCGGAATTTAAAGTGATCGTTAACGTATTCTGAGCCGTGAAAGTCGGTGGTGGGGATGATGTACCAGTCTATGCCGCTTTCCTTCATGGATTTTCTCAGAGAAATCAGCTCCTGTCGCATAGTTGAAACCTCCTGTTTTATATGTATCTCAGCTGTTGAACAGGCTCCGCGGAATTCGTCTGTTTACGAGAGATGCGATGATCCCTGTGAGGATTCCTGCCCCGATGCCGGAAAACATCAGCACCGGAAGATATATGAACATCCTAAGGTTGGAGATCAGGGCGGAGGCTATAAGAAGCTGGCCGATGTTATGGGCCACACCTCCGGCCATGGACACTCCCGCCATGGAGAAAAGTCCCGTCTTCTTCAAAAGTCCCATAACTACAAGACTGAGGACGCCTCCCGCGAGAGAGTAAAGGGCGCCGAAAAGTCCGTTAAACAGAAGTCCCGCCGTAAGTATTCTTATGACGTTGACAGCCATGGCGTACCGGAAGCTCATGTTATACAGGACCAGTATAATCGCCAGATTAGCTATACCCAGCTTAACACCGGGGATTCCGGCGGAAAGAGGCAGGAGAGCTTCGATGTAGGAGAATATCAGCGCCAAAGCCGCGAACACGGCGCAGGTGGCTATGCGTTGAGATCTGCTATGCCACTGCATCGTAGGTTCCCTCCCCTCCGGTTATCTCCACCATGACCCGATTGGGGAGGCAGACGATAGTTCGGTTGGTTTCCGACACTGCTCCCGTATGAATGCAGACCTGATTGGCGCAGGTAGAATAAGTCATTTGCGCAGCGCCGTCTTTTATGGTAATCTTATTGATGTGGCCATCTTGCTCTACGGTTATCTCTCGATCCTCGTCGAGGGGATAGGTTCCGTAAATTTCGCCGTCCACGGTGATTACGATTCGCGTCCCCGATGAGGCGGAAAGGACGCCGGCCGCGGACAGGAGGATACCTATGAAAAGGAGCGCTCCCAGAAGGACGAAATCGGCCTTTTTAAATATTTTTTTCATTTGAACTCCTGATAAAGAGGTATGTAATATATGAATAAATTGATTTCAAAAGGGTTGGCCGCCGCAATGGTGACAGGTCTTATTATATCACAGACGGCCTGCACCGAAAAGAGCACATCCCCAGTATCGGCTACGGAATACTATTTCGATACGGTGTGCCAGATAGATATTTACGATATGGATCATATGACCGAAGAGGGGGCGGCAGAGGTCATAGAAAGGGCTTTCCGGCTCTGCGGCGAGTTGGAGGATCTGCTGAGCAGGACGAAACCGGGTTCCGACGTATACGAGATAAATCATGCCGGCGGCGAGCCGGTGGAGTGTGACGACAGAACCATAGAGGTGATCGAAAAGGGCATAGAATACGGCGATCTGTCCGACGGCATGTTCGACATAACTATGGGGGCCCTCAGCGACTTGTGGGATTTCGACTCCGTGGATCCGGCGCTGCCTTCCGAGGAGGAGCTGGCAGAAGCTGCCGCCACTGTGGACTACACAGGGATAGTCATAGACGGAAATACTGTGACATTGCTAAATCCCGAAGCCCGGCTCGATCTGGGCGGCATAGCCAAGGGATATATCGCTGACAAGGTCAGCGAATTCCTGCGGGAAGAAGGGGTGACGTCCGCCATAGTGAACCTGGGGGGAAATATCGAGATCATAGGCTATAAGGACGGGGAAAACAGCACGCCCTTTAACATAGGAATAAGGAAGCCTTACGGAGGAGACGGAGAGATAGTGGGTTCCATAGAGCTTTACGACGCTACCATAGTGACCTCCGGGATATATGAGCGATTTCACGAGATAGACGGCGTAAAGTACCACCACATACTGGACAGGGACACAGGCTACCCGGTAGAGACCGACGTAGACAGCGTAAGCATAATAGCTGAGGCAGGAAGATCGGTGGACTGTGACGGACTTTCCACCATATGCCTGATATTGGGTGTGGAAGAAGGTTTGAGCCTTATAGAAACCATGGACGGAGTAGAGGCTATCTTCGTGGATTCCGACGGACAGATACACCTGAGTTCCGGCATTGAAAGCTTCGAAGAGGCTTGATGATAGAATGTTAATAGGATAAAGGAGGAGAAATAATGCAGTCAGAGATCACCAGAGAGATGCTCCGGAGCTTTGAAGAGAAGTTTTATCAGGAGCCTGTGAACAAAGTGGCTATGAACGCGGTGGTGAAAAACGGCATCAATGCCAGCGCCGATAATTTCCAGGCGAGGCGGGACACAAGACATGAGTTTTCCATCACAGTGGAGACAGGTGAAATCACTAACCAGAAATCCTCGGGAAGATGCTGGATGTTCGCCGCTCTCAACGTTATGCGGCTGGAGGTTATGAAGAAGCTTAACCTGGCTACCTGTGAGCTCAGCCAGAACTATTCCCTGTTTTGGGATAAGCTGGAGAAGACTAACTACTTCCTGGAAAGCATAATAGAGACGGCAGATGAGCCTTTAGACGGAAGACTGGTTCATCACCTTTTGACGGATCCTCTCTGCGACGGAGGACAGTGGGACATGTTCGCCAATATCGTGGAAAAATACGGCGTCGTGACGAAGGACGCCATGCCTGAATCCGCAAGCTCATCAGCTACGGGAGAGCTGAATAAATATCTTACCTGCAAGCTGAGAGAGTTCGCATGCCGGCTGAGAAATGAAATAGAAGGCGGGGCTGATGAAAAGGACATAGCCGCCATGAAGGAAGAGATGCTCTCTACGGTCTACAGGATTCTCTGCATAGCCTTGGGGACGCCTCCGAAAACCTTTACCTATGAGACCAGAGACAAGGATAAGAAATTCGTAAGAGTCGCGGATATAACTCCTCAGGACTTTTTCAGGGAATACGTCGGTCTGGATATGAACGACTTCGTAAGCGTGATCAACGCTCCGACGGCGGATAAGCCTTATGAAAATATGTACACCGTGTCGTATTTAGGCAATATAAAGGGCGGAAGAGATGTCTCTTACATAAACCTGCCTGCAGATGAGCTGAAGAGGATGGCTATAGCTCAGCTGAAGGACGGCAATGCTGTTTGGTTCGGAAGCGACGTGGGACAGAGCAGCTCCAGAGACGGCGGTCTTATGGATCTGGATATTCACGGCGTGGAGGAGCTCTTCACCACTGAATTCTCCATGGATAAGGCTCAGAGGCTGGACTACGGCGAGAGCCTGATGACCCACGCCATGGTGCTGACCGGCGTAAACCTGGATGAAGAAGGTAAGCCGAACCGGTGGAGAGTTGAAAACAGCTGGGGCAAGGACGCAGGAAAGGACGGCTTCTACGTAATGACCGACCGCTGGTTCGATGAATACACCTATCAGATAGTGATAAATAAAAAGTATCTCACGGATGATCAGAGAAAGATACTGGATAAGGAGCCTATAGTCCTGAAGCCTTGGGATCCTATGGGAAGTCTGGCGAAATAGGGAGGAGCTAATGAATACAGAGTTATTTTTTAAGAGTACAGATGATCTTGAGGGATTGGGACTGGGATTTCCCCTTTGGGGACCCGGACACCTTATTTGGCTGGGAGCCATTTTGTTGACGATTATCCTGGTTTCTTCCGTATATAAAAGGTCGGGAGCCGGAAGGCGCAGGATCATATGCGGTGTTTTCGCGCTTTTCCTGCCTTTGAGTGAAGCAGTCAAGGACCTTTACACCGCATACATAGGCCAGTTCGGGGTTCAGTACCTGCCATTCCACCTTTGCGGTCTGGCCATATTCATCATTGCTATAGATTACTTCAAGCCTAATAAGATAACGCCTCAGCTGGTAATGTACGCCTGTATGCCGGGAGCTATAGCCGCCCTCCTGTTCTGCAACTGGACGGCCGTGCCCTTTTTCAACTTTTTCTGCATTCACAGCTTCGTATTCCATGGCGCCATAGTGGTCTACGCTATTTGCAGGTACAGAGGAAGGGAAATCCGTCCGGCCTATAGGGGGATATGGTACAGCGCGGTGCTGGCGTATGGCTGGTCCGTTCCAATGACCCTCGTAAATAACAAGTTCGATACCAACTTCCTGTTTTTGAACAAGGCTTCTGAGGGGTCGCCCCTTACAGTGCTGGTAGATCTCTTTGGGGAGAATTTGTATTACCCTGCCTTCGCCGTCTTCGTGCTCATAATATGGCACATAATGTACGGCGTATACTACCTCACTAACAAGGCTGTCTACAGAGGAGGAATCCTGGAGGCCAACGTGTAGGAGCAGGGGAGATTTTATTGATGGACATCATAAGGATGGAAAACGTAAGCTTCGAATACCGGATGGGAGGGGATCGCGAATCGGTTAAAGCCATTCGTGATCTGTCTTTGTCTGTGGAAAAGGGAAGCTTTACGGCCATAATAGGGAAAAACGGTTCCGGAAAATCTACTCTGGCGAAGAACCTTAACGGACTTCTGCTGCCTACGGGAGGAAGGGTGTTCGTCAAAGGCTGGGATACGGCAGACGAGGAACACATATGGGACGTGCGTCAAAGCGCCGGCATGGTCTTTCAAAATCCGGACAATCAGCTGGTATCTTCCATAGTAGAGGATGACGTGGCATTCGGACCTGAAAACCTGGGAGTGGACCCGGCAGAGATAAGGAAGAGAGTGGATAAAGCCTTGGAATCGGTCAACATGGGTCAGTATAAGAAAAAGGCGCCTCACCTTTTGTCGGGAGGACAGAAGCAGAGAATAGCCATAGCCGGAGTGGTTGCCATGAAACCGGAGTGCATAATATTCGATGAACCTACGGCTATGCTCGATCCAAGGGGACGTAAGGAGATAATGGACATAATCGAAGAGCTGAACGGAGAGGGGATCACCGTAGTTCTCATAACTCATTTCATGGATGAGGCAGTGATGGCTGATAGACTGGTCATAATGAATGAGGGAAGGATATTCTTGGACGGTACACCGGAAGAGGTGTTCAGGGAATACGACCTCATAAAGAGCATAGGCCTTGACGTTCCCATGGCTGTAGAACTGGCGGGCAGGCTGAGGAAGCGGGGTATAAGGATACCTGAAGCCTTGATAACATCGGAGGGGCTGGTGGAATACATATGTCAATACAGGTAAGAGGTCTCAGACACGTATACAGTCCGGGACTTCCCGATGAACAGCTTGCCCTGGATAACATTGATTTCGATATATACGACGGAGAAACGGTTGCCATCATCGGTCATACAGGCTCCGGAAAGTCCACTCTGGTTCAACATCTTAACGGATTGCTCACCCCCACAGAGGGGGATATAACCGTGGGAGGAACCCGAATTACGGCGCCGGGAACATCCATGCTGGAGGTGAGAAAGCGGGTAGGACTGGTATTCCAGTATCCCGAATATCAGCTGTTCGAGGAAACCGTAGCGGCGGACGTGGCCTTCGGACCGCGAAACCTAGGTCTTTCCGAAGAGGAGACAGCCGCAAGGGTTAAGGAGTCTCTGGAGCTGGTCGGCCTTGATTACGAAGAGATAAAGGACAGATCTCCCTTCGAGCTGTCCGGCGGACAAAAGCGCCGCGTAGCCATAGCAGGGGTCATAGCCATGAAGCCCCAGGTGCTCATACTGGACGAGCCTACGGCAGGACTGGATCCGGGAGCCCACAAAGCTATCCTGAACATGATAGAGGACATAAAGGAAGAACAGGACGGCATTATAATATTCATCTCCCATAATATGGACGATGTGGCCGCTCTGGCCGACAAGGTAATGGTCATGGACAGAGGCCGGCTGCTGATGATGGAAACGCCGCGAAAAATATTCGCCGAAAGGGACAGGCTCAAGGAGATGGGACTTTCCGTGCCGCCTGTAACCGAACTGATGGCAGAGCTGAGAGAAAGTGGAATACCTGTTGACGATCAGGTTCTGACATTGAAAGAGGCGGAAGAAGAGATATATAGTTTTTTAAGAGGAATCACCGGATGATCAGAGACATAACCTTAGGTCAATACTATGCAGCGGATTCGCTCATACACCGACTGGATCCGAGAGTGAAAATAACGTGGGTGCTCATTTACATAGCAGGGCTGTTCGTAGTGGATGACTTCACAGGCTTCGCCGTCTGCGCCGCCGCCCTTGCGGCTTACGTGACCGCGTCCCGCGTTTCGATGAAATTCATCATGAGAGGACTAAGGCCTGTACTTATCATCCTTATAATGACCTTCTGTCTCAATATCTTCATGGTAGACGGGAGGATACTGTGGCAGTGGGGGTTCATCAGAATCACTGAGGAGGGCATATACATGGCGGTCTTCATGGCGGTAAGGCTCATACTCATTATAATTGCCTCATCCCTGTTGACCCTGACCACCAAGCCTATTGAACTGACCGACGGCATAGAAAAGCTCATGTCCCCTTTCTCCAAGCTGGGGGTTCCGTCTCACGAGATAGCCATGACCATGTCCATAGCCTTAAGGTTCATTCCCGTGCTCCTGGAGGAGACGGATAAGATCATGAAAGCCCAGCAGGCGAGAGGAGCGGACTTTGAAAGCGGCAACATATTGAGACGGGCAAAGGCCCTCATACCTATTCTGGTGCCCCTCTTAGTAAATTCCTTCAGAATTGCCCAGGATCTGGCTCTGGCTATGGAGGCCAGGTGCTACCGTGGAGGAAAGGGGAGGACCAGGATGAAGGAGATGAGCCTGAGACACAGAGACTTCTTGGCTCTCTTTCTGAATCTGGCATTTTTGGCCGTGGTGATTTCGGAAAGGGTAATTATCTGATGAGGCAGAGAAGAATCAAGAATTTGGATGAGAAGCTGAAGGACTGCGGCGATTATATAGTGAACGACCCGAAGTCGATGAGGGGGAAATGGAGAGAGGTCTTCGGAACCGACGGTTCCCTTTATCTGGAGCTGGGCTGCGGCAAGGGAAAATTCATAACGGAATCCGCTACGAAGGACGGGGCAGGAAGCTATATAGGCTGCGAAGGACATCTCAGCGTGGTATACAGAGCGGTTTCAAAGGCGGTCGAGGAGCGGCTTTCCAACGTCAGGTTCATCGCCGAGTACATAAACGAAATCGACGCTTACTTCGCTCCGGAGGAGCTGTCCGGTATCTACCTCAACTTCAGCGATCCGTGGCCCAAGGACAGGCACGCCAAGAGAAGGCTGACCCACGTCAGAAGGCTTAAGGAGTACGTCAGGACAGTGGGCAGGGGAGGCTTCATCAGGTTTAAGACCGATAACGATCAGCTCTTCGACTTCACTCTGGAGCAGATAGAGGCAGCAGGACTGACCCCGTCATACGTTACCAGAGATCTGCACGGCTCCGCCATGGCGGAGGAGAATATAATGACAGAATACGAGACTAAGTTCTCACAGGCAGGTAAAAATATTAACTTTGTGATGATAAATTTCTGAAAATATGATCGAGATGCAGGAGGGAGCCGTCGCGTCGCAGCCTTTTTGGCTCATTTTGGTCGTGTCAGGCGGCGGCAGAGAATTAACTTCCATGGAGGTATAACGGTATGTCAGAATTTAAAATGGCTGTTCAGCAGGGCAGGAATATACCCAAAGAGGATAAGATATTCGGAATAAGCAGCAGAGCTAACAGGATGATCGCCGAGAAGGGAAAAGAGGCGGTAGTCAACGCCACTATCGGTGCTTTGCTGGACGATGACGGAAAGCTCATGGTGCTGTCATCGGTGGACAAAACCTTTAAGAGGTTGGAGCCGGAAGAGTACGCAGCATATGCGCCTATAGGCGGTACGCCCGCATTCAAGTCCGCAGCGGTTAAAGCTGCCCTGGGCAAGTATCAGCCTAAGGGATATGTGGAAACAGTAGCCACTCCCGGTGGAACGGGAGCTATCAGGAACACTATTGCCAACTATTCTCAGGTGGGGGACGATGTACTGACCGCAGATTGGTTCTGGTCGCCTTACGGCACCATAGCCTCGGAGATAGGAAGAGGCGTTGAGACCTATCGGTTCTTCACCGAGGACAGAAGGTATAATATCGCCTCGTTTAAGGAAAAAGCGGAGGACCTGCTCAGCCGTCAGGACAGGCTGGTGGTAATCATAAACACACCGGCGCACAATCCTACAGGCTACGCCCTTACGGTGGAGGACTGGACAGGGGTGAGGGACGTCCTCGCTTCCGTGCCCCATGAAAAGAAGATAGCACTCTTAATAGACGCCGCATATATAGACTTTGCCGGTGATGAGGACAAGTACAGAGAATTTCTCCCTGTTTTGGAGGAGCTTCCTGAAAACGTTCTTCCCGTAATCGCCTACAGCATGTCTAAGACCTTCACCCTTTACGGCGCAAGGACGGGAGCTATGATCTGCCTGGCGCCGACAGAGGAAATCGCGGAGGAATTCAGGAGAGTTAACGAATTTTCCTGTCGTGCTTCCTGGTCCAACTGCTCCAGGGCGGGACAGAGCGTAATCGCTAAAATCTACGCCGACGAGGCCATGAAAGCCAGGGTAGCCGAGGAAAGAAAAGAAATAAGGGATATGCTTATCAGAAGAGGCAGAGCCTTCGAGGAGGAGGCGGATAAGGCGGGACTGGAGACAGTTCCTTTCGACGCCGGGTTCTTCGTATCCATCCCTTGCAAAGACCCGGATCCGGTTTGCGTAACTCTGGAAAAGGAAGGGATCTTTTTGGTTCCTCTGGCAAAGGGGATAAGGGTTTCGGTGGCGTCGGTTTCCGAGTCAAATTGCCGGATTCTCCCGGGAAGGATAAAGGCAGCGATGGA
>CAYTYN010000021.1:0-24242 GCA_964442135.1 uncultured Oscillospiraceae bacterium | reverse complement strand
CCTCGGATACCTCCGATACCGGAACCACCACAGGCTCCGATACCTCGACCGGCGATAGCGCTTCCCCGCAGACCGGCGATGACAGCGACATCGCCCTTTGGGTTGTCCTCATGCTGGCTACGGGTGCAGGAGTGACCGGCATTGTCCTTTACAGCCGAAAAAAGAAATACAGCAGATAATCCCTAATAACCCTTAAAAATCGTCCTGCGGTATCTAAACCCGCAGGACGATTTTTCAGCACAGCCGTAAAGCGCGCGAAATATAAACCATCTGTTGTGCGGGTGCGCGACGTTGGTGATACCAAAAAAATCACCTTTCCGTTATAAAATAGGGTTGTTCAAGCCGATTTATAACGAAATGAAAGGTGATTTCTTGGCCAATAAAGCATTCGGGATATTATAAAACAGATATGCGCCTATAAGGGCGCAGAAATATCGGAAGGACATTTAGCCAAGCCATATTCATATGCCGGTAAGCATACCGCCCAAGCTCAGTGTATCACAATTTATGGTATATCCCAAAGGAAAAAGCTCGCTGATGATATTCGATAAACACGGAAATTTGAAATAAAAATTATTAAATTAAATAATTTTAAAACTGTCGGTCTGAGTTTTCCCCTTTTTGGCTGGCTTGTTTCATGGCAGCGCTGCCTTATATATCGAATATCTCCAGACACCTTTTCAATATGCCGTTCACGTGCGCTATACAGGTGCCGTAGTTGGTGAAAGCCACTCCGCATATGGCGGCTCGCTCCATGCGGTACATGACCTCTCTTTCGCTTAGCATGCAGCCGCCGCAGTGGATGACCAGATCGTATTCGGACAGATCCTCGGGGAATTCTCCTCCTGATGTGAAGGAAAACTCAGGCTCGGCTCCGGTGAAATCTCTGATCCACGATGGAAGCTTTACCGTGCCTATATCCTCGCATTGGCGGTGATGGGTACAACCCTCGGATATGAGGATGTGATCTCCGTCCTTAATGCCGGAAAGGGCAAAGGCTCCTTCTGCGGCCGTATCCAAGATACCCTTGAACCTGGCGAAAAGTATGGAAAAGGATGTGAGAGGGATGTCCTCAGCCACTATTTTGCTTACAGAGGCGAATACCTGACTGTCAGTTATGACAGCGGCAGGACTTTCCTTAAGGGCGGCCAGGGCGGAGGAAAGCTCCTCCAACTGACATACTAGGGTCAGGCTGTGACCGTCCAGAAGGTCGCGTATAGTCTGAACCTGCGGGAGGATAAGCCTTCCCTTAGGAGCGGAGCTGTCTATGGGAGTTACCAATATTACGGTGCCTCCCTGAGGGATGAGATCCCGAATAAGCTTTTTCTCTGAGGATATGGGTTTTGCGATCTCAGCTATTTTCGCCTTCAGTTCATCGATACCCTGACCCGTCGCGGCACTGACCGGAACAAATGGGATGTGGGGATGGCTGCATTCAAGGGTATCCGCTCCGCCGACGTCGGAAGGATCCCCTCCCGACGGCAGGGATTCCATGGACATATCCACCTTATTGAGGGCCACAATGAAGGGTATGTTTTTCTCTTTGAACTGATCTATGAGCATTTTGTCATCGTCGGATAATCCGATGAAATTATCCACTACCAAGACAGCCACGTCGGTTCTGTTCAATATCCTCTTTGCCCTTTTAACCCTCTCAGCGCCTACCTTTCCGGTGTCGTCTATTCCGGGAGTATCCATTATGAGCACAGGCCCCAGAGGGAGAAGCTCCATGGCCTTTGTTACCGGATCCGTAGTAGTTCCCTTTACCTCAGACACTATGGAGACGTTCTGACCGGTAACGGCGTTCACCACGCTGGATTTACCCGCGTTGCGCCTTCCGAAGAAGCCGACGTGGACTCTGTTTGCCGACGGGGTTCTGTTAAAATCTGAAATCTCTCTTTCCATGCTCTATCTCCCGAATGTATTTTTCAGCAATGTCTCTGACCCTATCATTAGGAATCCTCCTAAGCTCTCTTTCTATCAGCTCCCCGCCTACGGCCGCCGTATCAGGCTTAGCGTAGTCGGTCAGGTATTCCTTCAAAGTCATCAGAGCGTTAGGGTGACAGCAGTTCAATATCTGGTTGTTCTTACACAGGGTCATGAAACGGTCGCCGGTTCGTCCTTCTCTGTAGCATGCGGTACAAAAGCTCGGAATGTAGCCCAGCTCCATAAGCCACTTTACTACCTCGTCCAGGGTGCGGTTGTCACTTACGTCGAACTGAGCGGAATTCTCCTCCTCCGGTTCCGGTTCGTCGTATCCTCCCACGGAGGTTCTGGAACCCCCTGAGATCTGGGAAATTCCCAAGTGGAGTGCTCTCTCTCTCATTTCTCTGTTTTCCCGTGTGGACATTATCATTCCCGTGTAAGGAACGGCAATCCTTATGACGGCTATGATCCTGGCAAAGAGGTCGTCGGTAATCCCGCCGTCCACACCTCCGTCAAAGTCAGCCGGATCTATATCGTCTGCGCGGCGCACCCTCGGAACGCTGATGGTGTGCGGTCCTACCCCATGTACGGCTTCCAGGTGTTCGGCGTGCATGAGAAGGCCGCAAAGCTCATAGCGGTAGAGCTCAAGACCGAAGAGCACTCCCAGCCCTACGTCGTCTATGCCTCCTTCCATGGCTCTGTCCATAGCCTCCGTGTGCCATGAGTAGTTGTGCTTAGGGCCGGTAGGATGGAGCTTTTCGTAGCTCTCCTTGTTATATGTCTCCTGGAACAGGATGTAGGTGCCTATTCCGGCGTCCTTCAGCATTTTGTATTCTTCCGCAGTGGTTGCCGCGATATTTACGTTGACTCTTCTGATGTCCCCGTTTTTGTGTTGGATCGAGTAGACCGTTTTTATGGACTCCAGTATGTATTCTATGGGGTTGTTCACCGGATCTTCTCCCGCTTCCAAAGCCAGACGCTTGTGCCCCATGTCCTGGAGGGCTATGACCTCCCGCCTGATGTCTTCCTGAGACAGCTTCTTTCTGGCGATGTGCTCGTTCTGATGATGGTACGGACAGTAGGTGCATCCGTTGACGCAGTAGTTGGACAGGTACAGGGGAGCGAACATTACTATTCTGTTTCCGTAGTAGTCCAGCTTTATCTTCTCTGCCAGCTTGAACATGCGGCCGATCACGTCCGGATCGTCCACCTCCAGCAGAAGAGACGCTTCTCTGTGGTCTATGCCTTTGCCAAGGGCGGCCTTTTCCATGACTTTCTCGATGAGCTCCCTGTTGTCCTTATTTTCCTCGGCGAATTTAAGAGAATCCATTATCTCATCGTGAGAAATGAATTCCTCCGCCCTTAAAGATTTTGGGTCGTACATGTTATATTCCTCTCTCTGAATGGTTTATATATATCGGGGAGCATCGCCCCGGTCGCTTACTATTTCATAACCTATAGCGGACACGGAGGCTTTCAGCTGAGCTAAATTTTCCGCCGCTTCACAGCCTTTATTCAGCTTATTGTCGTAAAGGCGGTAGTTCCTTCTGGCCCTGTCAGGAGACAGGTTAGGCATGATTACGTTGGCTCCTGCCAGAATGCCTCTGGTTCTGCCGTCTTCGGCTACAGTTCCCAGAGCCGTAGTAGCCGGAAGGAGAAGCTCCGGCCTCATCAGGCGCAGAAAGGACAAAAGCCGTACTGTAAGGTCAGATGAACCCACCTCCTCCTTTTCAAAGGGGGTGCCTCGGGCGGGAACAAAGGGTCCTATGCCTACCATAGCGGGATGGAGCTCCCTAATCAGCTTAAGGTCGGATAGGATGGATTCCGTAGTCTGATACGGAGATCCCACCATGAAGCCGCATCCCGTCTGAAAGCCCAGAGACGTCAGGTTCTTAAGACATTGAATCCTGTTATGAAAGCTCATTTCCGAAGGGTGGAGCCTCCCGTAGTGGACAGGGTCGGCTGTTTCGTGGCGAAGAAGAAACCTGTCGGCGCCGGCTCTCTTCAGTGCAGCGTAGCTTTCCCGGCTACGCTCGCCTACGGAAAGAGTGATGGCACAATCCGGAAACCTCCGCCTTATAGCGGATACTGTATCCACGAGACGGCAGTCATCGAAATAGGGATCCTCTCCCCCTTGAAGGACGAAGGTTCTGAATCCCAGCCGATAACCCTCTTCACAGCAATGGAGTATCTCATCGCAGGTGAGTCTGTACCTAGTCAGGTTCTGGGAACGCCTTATCCCGCAGTAGAGACAGTCGTTCCTGCAGTAGTTGGTGAACTCTATAAGGCCTCGGATATAGATACGCCTTCCGAATACGGATATAGCCGCTTTCCGTGCCTCGGCGGCGAGAAGCTCGCTTTCCTCCGGAGTGATCTCTTCGATGACATATCTCAGCTCTCCGTCATCGGGGAAGCTTCCGCTGTTCAGTTTTTCCACAATTCTTTCGGTGACCGTCATTTCTAAAACCTCGTCCTTCATTATACACAATTTTAGAGTCTTTATACACCACCGGACGGAATTTTTTTAGGCTTAGTTTTTACAGTGTATGGGATTTATGATATACTGGTATAGATTAAGACAGAAGGGACTGAGGAACATGAACGGATTCGACGCGGAAAAAGTGAAAGACGATGTAGTCGTGTGGATAAGGGAATTCTTCGAGAAAAACGGCAAAGACTGCAACGCCGTAGTAGCGGTGAGCGGAGGAAAGGACAGCTCCGTATCAGCGGCTTTGTGCGTGGAGGCTCTGGGTCGTGATCGGGTTTTCGGAGTTCTCCTTCCTAACGGAGAGCAGGCCGATATAGACTCGGCGAAGGCGCTCGTAGCCCACCTTAACATAAAGCACGCCATCATAAACATAAGAGACAGCTACGAAGGTATGATGAAGGCCCTTTCGGAAAATCTGGACGTGGAGCTTACGAAACAGACCAGAACCAATCTGCCGGCAAGGCTCAGGATGGCCGCTGTCTATGCCGTGTCTCAGTCCATGAACGGACGGGTGGTGAACACCTGCAACCTGTCCGAGGACTGGGTAGGTTATTCTACCAGGTACGGCGACGCTGCCGGGGATTTCAGCCCTCTGGCTAATCTTACGGTCCATGAGGTGAGAGCGGTGGGAGCCGCCTTGGGACTTCCGGAGCAAATCGTAAATAAGACGCCTGCGGACGGACTTTCGGGACTTTCGGATGAAGAAAACCTGGGATTTACCTACGCTGTGCTGGACAGATATATAAGGACGGGAGTCTGCGAGGATCCGAAGATCAAGGAGAAAATAGATACTAAGAGAAGGCTGAATAAATTCAAGCTGGCCATGATGCCGTCCTTTGAATACGACGGGCCGGTACTCGCCTTCGATGAGGAGGAATAAAGGAATGGGTCTCTGTATAGATTCGCGAAAGGTAAAGGAAGGAGACGCCTTTTTCTGCATAATAGGAAACGAAACCGACGGACATCTTTTCATCGATAAGGCTGTGGAGGCCGGGGCTAAGGCGGTGATTCACAGCAGGGATATACCCGATGAGGAAAAGCATTCCGGAGTCAAATACTACAAGGTGGAAAACACGGTAGACGCCCTGAACGAGGCGTGCCGCATATATTACGACAATATCTCCGAGAGGATGACCGTATTCGGCGTCACCGGCACCAACGGAAAATCCACAGTAACCGAGATAATAAAGCAGATATACGACAGGGTAGCTCCATGCGGTTACATAGGAACCATCGCCACAGAGTTCAGAGATTTTCAGCTGGAGGGAGGACTTACCACTCCGGACGCGGTGAGCCTTCACCAATCTCTGAAGAGGATGTACGACATGGGAGCGAGGGCGGTAGCCCTGGAGGTCAGTTCACAGGGGCTTTCCATGGGCAGGGCGGACGCTGTGGATTTTGACTGCGCCGTATTCACCAACCTTACTCACGACCACCTGGATTACCATAAGACCATGGAGGAATACTTCGAAGCTAAGAAAAGGCTGTTCAGGAGCCTGAGGCCGGATGCCTTTGCGGTACTTAACGCAGACAGCGACACCTTAGAGCCTTTGAGAGAATGTACTAGGGGGGAGTGCATAACCTACGGAGTGGAGAACCGGGCCGACTACAGAGGGATAAACGTAAAGTGCGGCGCCCACGGCACTCAGTTCGATCTTCTCTGGAAGGGAAATACATATCACATCACCACCAATCTGGCAGCTATGTATAACGTGTACAACCTGCTGGCGGCCATAGCGGCTCTCCATCACAGCGGGGTTCCCATGGACGTCATAATAAGGGAATCGGCCGGGCTGAATCAGATTCCGGGCCGGGCGGAGCGCATAGACCAAGGACAGCCCTTTACTGTGATAGTGGACTATGCCCACACTCCGGACGGATATGAGAAGATCCTGGGGTATGTACACGACTTCCTGGCGGGCAGCGAGAGGGTCATAACCATGTTCGGAGCCTCGGGAAAGCGGGATGAGAGTAAGCGGAAAGACTTAGGAGCCGTAGCCGATAAGTACAGCGACGTTATAATTCTGACAGAGGAAAATAACCGAGATTCCGATCCCAAGACCATAACAGACCAGATCAGGCCGGGCATATCCGAAGACACTGAAGTAAGGTTTCTGCCTAAGAGAAGGGACGCCATAGAGGAAGCCCTAAGGGAAGCAGAGCCAGGCGACTGCGTAGCTCTCTTAGGAAAAGGGGACGAGCCTTACCTGTACATAGGCGCAGGCAAGGTAAAGTGGCCGGGGGATAACAACGTGGCCAGAGAGATACTTATCGCTATGGGTTACGGGAATACGGGAAACGGAGAATAATAAATAATTGTTTTTTTTAAAAGCGCCAACTTTCGGTTGAATCGCCGAAAGCGGGTGCTTTTCTTTTTAGTCAGGGCCTGGGGGGCAAAATGTTTTTATTCCCGGTCGCCATTGACAACCGAACTACATTTAATTATACTTGCATACATAAATTTAAATGGTTTCTACAAAAAGGAGTGGATGCGCGCTTTATAAGCAAAGGAGGTCGTGTTATGCTGGAGCTTTCCAAAAAGAGCAATCTTTTAGAGGAATCGGATTTCAAATATTCCCTTCAGAACGTAAAGGAGCCGAATCTCTACAGACATGTGTACAGCTACGATGAGGTCCCGAAGGTAGGGTTCAACCACAGAAGGGTGCCTATGAACATGCCCAATGACATATGGATCACCGATACATCGTTTAGAGACGGACAGCAGTCCAGAGAGCCTTATACGGTAAAACAGATAGTGGATCTGTATAAAATGCTTGCCAGGCTGGGCGGGCCTAACGGGATAATCAGACAGTCCGAATTCTTCATATATACGGAGCGGGACAGGCAGGCCGTGGAAAGGTGCATGGATCTGGGATATGAGTTTCCGGAGATAACTACCTGGATAAGAGCTAACCCTGATGACTTTAAGCTGGTGAAGAAGCTGGGCATAAAGGAAACAGGCATACTGGTATCATGCAGCGACTATCATATATTCAAGAAGATGAATATGAACAGGCGGCAGGTAGTGGATTACTACATGGAGACCATAAGAAGCGCTTTCGAGGCGGGGGTGATGCCCAGGTGCCATTTGGAGGATATCACGAGAGCGGACTTCTATGGATTCGTCGTGCCCTTTGTCAATGAAATAATGGAGCTGTCGAAGGAAGCAGGCATTCCGGTCAGAATCAGAGCCTGCGATACCATGGGATACGGAGTTCCTTACACGGAAGCTTCTCTTCCCAGGAGCATAGCGGGTATAATATACGGTCTTCAGCATTATTCGGGAGTTCCCAGCGAGATGCTGGAATGGCACGGACATAACGACTTTTATAAGGCGGTGGTCAACGCATCTACGGCGTGGCTCTACGGCGCATCTTCGGTGAACTGTTCTCTTCTCGGTATCGGTGAGAGGACGGGGAACGTGCCTCTGGAGGCCATGGTATTCGAATACGCTTCCCTGAGGGGGTCCCTGGACGGGATGGATCCTACGGTGGTAACGGAGATAGGCAGGTATTTCAGAAAAGAGATGGGATACGATATACCGCCTATGACGCCTTTTGTGGGAGAGAATTTCAACGTGACCAGAGCCGGAATTCACGCCGACGGCCTTATGAAGGACGAGGAGATATATAACATCTTTAATACCAGGAAGATACTGAACAGGGGGCCGGGGGTAGCCATATCCAATATCAGCGGTCTGGCGGGAATAGCGTACTGGATAAATGAGCATTACGGACTTTCAGAGGATGAAGCCGTGGACAAAGACAGCCGGCTGGTTAGAGAACTCAAGGCTTGGGTGGACGAGATGTACTCAGACGGCAGAACCACCTGCCTTTCTAACAGAGAGATGGAAGATAAGATCAGGGAAATGGGAGGTGAACCGAATGGGACTGACAATCGCTGAAAAGATTATAAAGAATCATATCCTTTACGGTGAGATGAAAAGAGGCGGGGAGATCGCCCTTAGGATAGACCAGACTCTGACTCAGGACGCCACCGGAACTATGGCATATCTGGAGTTTGAGACAATGAACGTTCCCAGGGTGAAGACAGAGCTTTCCGTCGCGTACATAGACCATAACACTCTACAGTCCGGGTTCATGAACGCCGACGACCATCGCTTCATAAGGTCTATGGCCCGAAGGTACGGACTGTACTTTTCCGGCCCCGGAAACGGCATATGCCATCAGGTACACCTGGAGCGGTTCGGAAAGCCCGGAAAGACTCTCATAGGCTCTGACAGCCATACCCCTACGGGAGGCGGCATAGGAATGTTGGCCATGGGAGCAGGCGGCATGGACGTGGCGGTGGCCATGGGAGGCGGAGCCTATCATATAGTTATGCCTAAAATGTATAAGGTAGAGGTTACGGGAAGGCTTCGCCCCTTCGTTACGGCAAAGGACGCGAGCCTGGAGCTTCTCAGACAGATATCTGTAAAGGGCGGCGTCGGCGCCATTATCGAGTGGGGCGGCGAGGGAATAAAGACGCTTTCCGTGCCTGAGAGAGCAACTATCACTAATATGGGAACGGAGACGGGAGCCACAGCTTCCATCTTCCCGTCCGACGAGATAACAAAACAGTTCCTCAAGGCGGAGGGGAGAGAAGAGGACTGGACGGAGCTTTTAAGCGACGAGGATGCAGTATACGACAAGGTGATTACCATAGATCTCTCGTCTCTGGAGCCTTTGGCCGCATGTCCTAACAGTCCGGACAACGTAAAGAAGGTTTCAGAGCTTAAGGGGGTAAGGGTTGACCAGGTGTGCATAGGTTCATGTACCAACTCCTCCCTTTCCGACATGCTTAAAGTCACCGCCATGCTGAAGGGAAGAACTATAGCTCCCGGGGTCAGTCTTTCCGTTTCACCGGGATCCAAACAGGTGCTCACCATGCTGGCAGACTGCGGAGGGCTTTCGGATATGCTGGCCTCGGGAGCCAGACTGCTGGAGTGCGCCTGCGGCCCATGTATAGGGATGGGCTTTTCGCCCAATTCGGCAGGAGTATCCCTCAGAACCTTTAACAGAAACTTCGAGGGCAGGTCGGGTACCCCTGACGGTCAGGTTTTCCTGGTTTCTCCGGAGACGGCGGCTATGTCCGCTTTGACAGGGTATATAACGGATCCCACTGCCTTTGGTAGAGACATAGAGATTAAAATTCCGGATCGGTTTAAGATAGACGACTCATCCATAGAACCGCCTCTTGCCCCTGAGGAGGCAGAGAAAGTGGAGATATTGAGGGGCCCTAACATAAAGCCGTTTCCTGAGGGAGAGCCATTGGCCGACCGTTTCAAGGCTGACCTGGTGCTGAAGGTGGGGGATAACATAACCACAGATCACATTATGCCGGCAGGATCCAAGATACTCCCTTACAGATCCAACATCCCGTATCTTTCACAATTCTGCTTCTCCGTCTGTGACGAAACCTTTCCTGAAAGAGCGGCGAAGGCTGGAAGGAGTATAGTTTTAGGCGGCTCCAACTACGGCCAGGGCTCCTCCAGGGAGCACGCGGCTCTGGTTCCCCTGTATCTGGGAGTAAGGGTGATCATAGGGAAGAGCTTCGCCAGAATTCACGCCGCCAATCTGATAAACGCAGGTATACTGCCTCTTACTCTGGTTAGAGAAGAGGACTACGGCGAGATGGAGCAGGGAGATACTCTGGAGCTGACAGATATGCATGAAGGCCTGGAAACGGGAGAATTCAAGGTCAAGGATATAACCAGAGGAAAGACCTTCCTTCTCAGGGGAGAATTCACCGAGAGACAGAGAGAAATCCTAAAAGGAGGAGGACTTTTGAAATACGTCGGAGCACAAAAGGGAAATTGCTCCGGCCTATTCGGAGGTAAAGATGGTAGATAGCAGATTGATCGATGAGGCTGCTGTCGCGTTCAGAGCCCTTCTCGTGGAACAGCTTCAGCGGCAGGAAGAGATGGAAAGGGCGGAGAAGGGGGACGCTTTCCCGTTAGAGCCCGTCGAAAAAGGCAGGCCCATAGTTATCGGTATAGCGGCGGGTGACGGCATAGGCCCGGTAATAATGTCCGAAGCCGTAAAGCTGATGAAGGAGCTCTTAAGTAGTGAGATAAGAAACGGCAGAGTGGAGCTTCGACCTATAGAGGGCCTGACCATAGAAAACCGGAGGGCAAAGGGAAAGGCTGTGCCGGACGATGTGCTGGCGGAGATAAAAAAGTGTGACGTGCTGCTGAAAGGCCCTACGGAGACTCCGAAGGGAGGAAGCATGGAAAGCGCCAACGTGACTCTCAGGAGGGAGCTGGATCTCTATGCCAACATACGTCCGGTTGCAGTACCGGCAGAGGGCATAGACTGGGTGTTTTTCAGAGAGAACACGGAAGGGGAATACGTCCTTGGAAGCCGAGGGGTGGAGATTACCGGAAAGCTGGCCATGGACTTTAAGGTCACTACAGAAGGGGGAACGAGAAGGATTGCAAGGGCTGCCTTCGATTACGCCAGAGCCAACGGAAAATCCAAGGTGTCCGTAGTGACGAAGGCCAACATTATGAAGAAGACGGACGGAACCTTTACCAGGGTATGCCGGGAGGTAGCCGAAGATTATCCTGAGATAGAGGTGGAGGACTGGTACATAGATATTATGACAGCCAACCTGATAAATTCTGCCGTAAGAAAGGACTTTCAGGTATTTCTTACCCCTAACCTGTACGGAGATATTCTGACAGATGAGGCGGCTGAGATACAGGGCGGAGTCGGCACGGCAGGAAGCGCCAATGTGGGAGACAGGTACGCCATGTTCGAGGCTGTCCACGGCACGGCTCCAAGGATGGTAGATGAAGGACTGGCGGAGTACGCCAACCCATCCAGCATATTTAAGGCCTGCGAGATGATGCTCAGGCATGTGGGATTTTTTGAGAAGGCAGACATGTTGAGCCGGGCCCTGACCATCTGCATCGATGAGGAAAAGAAGGTTAAAGCTACGGGAACCGCAAAGGGAGCTACCGCGTCCGCCTTTACCGAATACGTAATTTCAAAATTGCGATAATGGTTCCCCATTTTATCTCCCTTTGTGGTATAATGAACCCATCTGGGGTTTTACCAAGGCGAGAGGGAGATAATGGTAGGAGAACTTATTAAGAAGCCTATTGCGGCAGCGATTAGAACGGAAAGAGACTTTAGCACAGCGCTCAGATCTGACGTAGATATAGTATTTCTTCTTCATTCCAATATTATGACGGTAAATCAGTCTATAAAGGAGATCCACAGCTTTGAAAAAAAGGCCTTTATTCACGTGGATTTTGCCGAAGGTATTGGAAAGGACAGATCGGGACTTGAATTTTTAGCAAAACAGGGGGCGGACGGTGTCCTGACCACCAGGACAGGTATAGTTAAAATGGCCAAGGACTTGGGAATAACAACGGTGCAGAGATTTTTCCTGGTCGATTCCCATTCCATGGGAACGTCCCTTGAGTCCATCAACATATCCAAGCCGGACATCATAGAGCTGATGCCCGGTGTTGTTGCGAAAAAAATCAGGGAGTTCGGCGAGAAGACTAATCTTCCAATCATAGCCGGAGGCCTTATAGAAACTGAAGAAGAGGTCAGGGCAGCCCTGGCGGCCGGAGCGGATATAGTGTCCACCGGAGAAGTAGGACTTTGGAATATTAAGCTTTAAGCCTTAGGGAGGAGAGATAGCTATGAAAATCGAGTTTTGCGGAGCATCTACGGGAGTTACCGGATCCTGTCACCTTTTGACCGGCGGGAATCATAAGATACTTCTTGACTGCGGTCAGTTTCAGGGAGGAAAGGCTCAGGAAGCATTGAATTACGAGCCGTTTCCCTTTGACCCTTCAGAGATCGAATGCGTGGTGCTGAGCCACGCTCACATCGACCACTGCGGCAGACTTCCCCTTCTGGTGAAAAGAGGCTTTCGGGGTAAGATATACTGTACCGACGCTACGGCTGATCTTCTCGACGTCATGCTAAAAGACAGCGGATACATCCACGAGAAGGACGCCGAATGGCAGAACAGGAAGGCTGAGAGGGCAGGACGCCCGCCGGTGGAGCCTCTCTATACCTACGAGGATTCAGTGGAGACTCTGGAATACGTCCAGCCTGTCCTCTACGATCAGATGATAGATATCAACGACGACATGAGGATCGTGTTCAATGACGCAGGTCACATATTGGGGTCGTCCATCGTAGAGCTGTGGGTAAAGGAGGATGGCAGGGAGTCTAAGATCGTCTTTTCGGGAGATCTGGGGATGACGGAAAGACCTATCCTGAGGGATCCGACATATATAAAGAAGGCCGACTACGTCATAATGGAGACTACCTACGGGGACAGAGTTCACCCGGCTAATTCGGACAGCATAGAGCAGCTTCTGGATATAGTGCTTAAGACTGTTAAGAGGGGAGGAACTGTCGTCATCCCGTCCTTTGCGGTAGGAAGAACCCAGGAGCTGATCTTCCAGTTCAATAAATTCTATGACGAGAGATCAGATTACCGAAGTGAATTGGACAAGGTGAAGGTGTACGTGGACAGCCCCATGGCCACCACCGCCACTGAGGTTTTCAGGAGAAACGCTCAGGCTTTTGACGATGAAACGAGAGAGTACATCCTGAAGGGAGATAATCCTCTCGACTTTAAGAACCTGACCTTTACCAGGAGTACAGATGAATCCCGGGCGCTTAACATGAACAAAGAGCCTAAGGTCATCATTTCCGCCAGCGGCATGTGTGAAGCCGGAAGAATAAGGCACCATTTGAAGCATAACCTGTGGGACAGCAGGAACAGCGTCATATTCGTAGGATATCAGGCCGAGGGGACCTTGGGCAGAGCCATAGTCAACGGGATGAAGGAGGTAACCCTGTTCGGCGAGGAGATACAGGTAAACGCCGAGATATATAAGCTGGACGGGTTCTCGGGTCACGCAGACAGAGACGGTCTCTTCGCATGGGCGGCCGCCTTCAGGCAAAAGCCTAAGCAGATATTTCTTGTCCACGGTGAGAAGAAGGCCAAGGAGTCCTTCGCCGAGCTGCTCAGGGATAAGCTGGATTACGATCCGGTAGTCGTTACGGGAAATTCCCAGTTCGAGCTGGATACGGGCTCGGCGGAGATTTTGAACAGGGAGAGCGCCGAGAGGAGAGAGGCCGAGTACGAAGAGATACAGAACGTGAGAAACAAGATTTCCAACATACACGAGGAAATAGAGCACATCCTGTACAATACCGATCTGGCCATGGGAAGCAGGGTTTCCCATGATAAGATGATAAGGATAAACAACATCGTCCAAGAGCTTGCGAAGGCAACCGTAAACCTAGGCTCAATAGTAACGGAGGAGGACAGATAGGATGAATTACCCCATCGTTATAGGTATAGCAGGAGGAACGGGATCCGGTAAGAGTACCATTATAAAGAGAATAAAAGAGCAGTTTAACGACGCTGTGACCATACTGAGCCACGACTACTACTATAAGGCTCACGATGAATTGACCTATGAGGAAAGAACCAAGCTGAACTACGACCATCCTGACGCCTTTGACACGGATCTCATGATCGAGCATATCAGGGAGCTTAAGAGGGGTGAGTTCGTAGAGCGTCCTACCTATGACTTTTCCGCCCATAACAGGAGGAAGGAGACGGTGACCGTGGTACCCTCCAAGGTCATAATAGTGGAAGGAATCCTGATATTTGAGAACAGAGAGCTTAGGGATATGTTCGACATAAAGGTTTTCGTGGACACCGATGCGGACGTGAGAATCATAAGGAGGATACTGAGAGACGTCAGGGAGAGGGGGAGAACCCTGGAATCGGTCATTAACCAGTATCTTTCTACCGTAAAGCTAATGCACGAGCAGTTCGTGGAACCGAGCAAGAAAAACGCTGACATAATAATTCCCGAAGGGGGATATAACACAGTCGCTATCGAGATGTTGAATCAGAGGATAATGGCGCTCCTGGGCGGAGAATAAAAGGAGGCAAGACAATGCAGGACTTCGGATTAGACTTCAGACTGGCTCTGTTAGGATTCGGAAACGCCGGACAGGCTTTCTCCGAAATGCTGGAGGAAAAGAGGGATGAGATCAGAGCTACGTACGGAAGGAACGTTATTATAACGGCCATCGTTACAGGCTCTCGGGGAAGCATAGTGGACCTTGACGGGATAGATACGGCCAAGGTGAGAAGAATGCTGGAGGTGGAAGGGGTTTTCAACCCGGATTTTCCGGGATACTGCGACAAAACGGCTTTCGACGTAGTGTCATCTCCCTGCTGCGATGCGGTTCTGGAGCTAACTCCCCTTAACATAATGAGCGGACAGCCGGCGATAAACCATATTCTGGAGGCCTTTGCCGCCGGTAAGCACGTCATATCAGCCAATAAAGGCCCTGTGGCATGGGCTCATAAGAAGCTTAAGAACAAAGCCGATAAGAGGGGTTTGAAGTTCTATTACGAGACTACGGTTATGGACGGAACTCCTATCTACAATATGGCGGAGAAAACTCTCGACATGTGCAGGATAACGGAGATATCAGGTATACTGAACAGCACTACTAACTACATATTGGATGAGATGGCTGACGGTGTACCCTTCGACACCATAATGGAAAACGGAAGGAAGAGAGGGTTCATCGAAGCCAATCCTGCTATGGACATCGAGGGCTACGACGCTGCCGCCAAGCTGACAGCGCTTATGAACGTGCTGGCCGGAACCGACATAACCCCTGACGACGTGAACAGAACAGGGATCGACGGAATCACAGCCGCGGATGTAAAGGCGGCCGAAGAAAAGGGCATGGTTATAAGGCTGGTTTGCCGCGGAAAGGTGGGCCCGAACGGAGAGGTCACCGCCGAGGTCGCTCCCGAGGAGGTGCCGATGGGCAGCATGCTCGCCTGTGTCAAAGGCACTACTTCCTTGGTGTCGCTGACCACAGACCTGATGGGAACCATATCCATAGTGGAACACGACCCGGAAAAGGAGCAGACGGCATACGGGATTCTTTCCGATGTGCTAAGGCTGCTGAAGGAGATTTGAAAGGGGAAGGTGTCCTATCCATATTGAACGCGAGAATCATTAAGCAAGTCTTAGTGATTCTTTTTTCTTTTTTTGACAATGAGCTTAGATCGTACCCGAACCTGTCCCGGGGCCGGGGCATGTAAATTTTGGCAAAAGACGGCATATAACCAAAAAAATACCAAAAATTCATTAAACTGTATTGACTCCCCGATGAGATTGTAGTAAAAATGAGGAACAACGGTAGAAGGAGGAGAAAGAACATGGCGAGAGAATGGCAGCAGACCAGATTTAAGGAATACGTACTGCCGGATGCGGTGTATTATCAGAGCCTCTGGGCGGTAAGAGATCTGGGGAGAATGGAGGAGCGGATAAGGGAGCTGTCAGAATCCAGAGACTCCATGGAGAAGAGCGGCAGCATACTCAGAGAGAACGTACTTTCCCACGGAATCAGAAGGAGTCCTACGGAGAACGCCGCCGTGGAAAGAGCGGCGTTAGAGGAAAGGGTCAGGGGAATCCAGGACGCCATTGCCGGCATACCGGACGTGTATAGATCCTACGTCCTGAGCAACATCATCTTGAAAAATCCGGGGAACGCTTTTCCCAATAAGCTGTGGAGGATTTGGAAGCAGAGGTTTCTGTACGAAGTAGCCAGAAACCTTTCCATACTTTAGGCGGTATCACATGGATAGGAAATATAAGATTGGAATAGGGGCGGCCGCCGGAGTATTCGCTGTTTCCCTGTTGATCGCCGCCATAGGCTTTCCTTCGGAAAACAGCGTAGATACAGAGGAGAGAAATGAAATGGAGATAAATCCTGAAAACACAGCTATGGAATCTGACGGCGGGTATGAGGATCAGAGAGAAGAGATGTCAGAGCTGTGCATGGAATTCGCTGAGGCCTTCTGCGTCAGGGATTACACTGACAGCGACGGCAGAGAGGGATACGAGCTTTTAACGGAGAAATACCGTTCCCAGCTGGAGGGAACCGGCGATCCTGAGACTACACGGGAATTCTATCGGGAAAATGAGATAGTTCAGGATCTTCTGGAGGTGGAGGACATAAAGCTCAGCCAGCTCACCGATGTGGACGGTGAAAGCGTTGTCACTTGCAGATGTATCTACAAGAATACGGCGCAGGGGTACTCGGACATAAACGGGTGGGGAGAAGGAGATGAGTTCATTGTGGTGATGTATCTCGGACTGGAAAAGGAGGACGGACAATGGAAGATATCCGGCTGCACCCCTATTCAGTGGTGAGGACAGGAGGTGTTTAATGTGAGAATAGACGGAAGAAATACAGCCGCAATTATAGGCTCTTTATCGATAATATTTGCCGGGGCGGCTTTGGAGGCGGAACAGTGTGCGGCCATGAGCCATCTGGTGGATTTCGATCGCGGCAGCGCTTCGGAGATGATAATCGAAGGAAGCGAGCTGGTAAGGGGGATGGGGGATACCATAAGAGATGAGCTCCTGCGCAAGGCGAGCGCAGGTATTGAAGGCGATGGAGAAGATCAGTCCGGAACGGGCAGCCTTGTGACAGGAGGCGATACAGGGGGGCTTTATGTGACTGCGGCCGGTGAAAGCGAAAAGGGGACAGAAGCAGACAGTACGGAGGAGAAACTTTCAATTAAGGTGAAAATAGGCCACACCTCCGAGTGGGATAAAAACAGAGAAAAGTACAACCTGACTGCCGCAGCCAAGGGACTGGCTCTGAGAGACAGCAGCGTATTCTGGCCCGGAGAGGTGATCGTAGTAGAAGCAGAGATCACAGGCTCAGAATACGCCACGGCAACTTGTACCGTTTCCGGAAGCGGAGTGGTGAAGACCCTTTCAGGGAATGGATCTGTGAAGAAGGCAGAGATACCTATGACGGATATTCCGGACGCTATGGACCGGGACAGGCTGGAACTGGTCATATTCGCGGCGGATGGAAAGGAGAAGGCGGAGTATAGAGAGGAGATCACAATAGATGACAGCGTATCCTACTGGATGCTCCACCGAAAGGAGGCATTTTAACCCTTGGCGAAGCGTAGGAAAATCATCGGCATCGTCGTGATCATCATGAGCATAGCCCTCATAGGGGGATGGGAGAGATGGGGGAAGAATGCGCTGATGTATGAGGAGATACCTGTACTTAAGTCGGACGCCCAGGCGGGGACGGTGATAGACAGCTCCATGATAGAATATCGAAGATTCGAAAGAGGAGCTTTAGACTTTCTAAGCAAAGGGGACGAGGGAAGTATTATCGGCATGGAGACGTCCCAGTTTGTTCACGGGCAGATGCCCCTCTTTAAAGAGTATTTCAGGAATCCTAGGCTGAGCGGAAGTATGGAGCAGGGGAGGTTTCAGATAAACCTGTCGGATAACTGGATAGAAAGCGTCCCTTCCGATCTCGCTCGAGGGAACAGGATACACATATATTCGGGAAAGTCCTTTGTGACCTCCGCCTATGTAGCAAAGGGATACGAGGAAGGAAAAGGCACGGATATAATCGCTGAATCCAGTCAGATCGCGGCCATAGGAGAGATAGTGGACAGCGGTGGAAAGTTGATCCTGGTGAAGGGATGACAAGGGTGATAGGTATATTCGGCAGCGCCGGTCAGGTGGGAGCGACGATGGTTTCGAGATCCATGGCTGAGGCCTTAAGCTTCGCAGGATATGAAACTCTGCATATTTCAGGCTCCGGAAAGCTTGGCAACGATTTCACCGGCGCTATGGATCACGTCAGATCCATAGACGATCTGAAGGCGGACATTATAAACGGTTCTCTGGAAGAGGAGGAGCTTAAAAGCGTCATAGTGAGAAGGGGCTGCCTGTCATATCTGGGATCTGTGAGGAATCCTCTCGCCGTGAGAAGCTTCCCGCCGGATTCCTTCGAAAGGATAATTTCCGCTGCCGGAGAAAAATACGATTACGTAATAATAGACGCCGGAGACAATATGAATTCCGGACTTGCGGTATCGGCTCTAAACGTGTGTCACAGGAGGATATTCGTCCTCACTCAGCAGCCTAAGACGATCCAACGGTTCATAAACATAGACACCAACGTGGTGAAGGCGCTCGGACTGGAAGCGGAGCTGATCATAAACAGATTCGTGAGGAATCCGGGTCTGTACAGGCAGAGGGACATTGAAGGTATGACGGGAAGGAGCGTCCTGGGCAAGATATGGGAAAGCGAGTGGGGACTCTTTGCGGAAACGGAGGAGAAAACCCTGATGGACGTGAAGAGCTACAGAAAGGAAATAGGTCGGATATTAAATGCTATCGGAGAGGAGAAGAGACAGCCTCGGCTCGGGAGAATTCTCTCTGGAAGAATACTTAAGCCGTGTAGAAAGGGAAAAGGAGAAAAGTGATCCTGCAAACCGCAGGGAAGAAAAATCCGGAGACCCGGAGAGCATAGACAGGGAATTCGATAGAGTGTGCAGGCTGGTAAAGAAGGCCTTAGACAGAGAATGGGATGACACCGATGAGGACGTGAAGAGGAAAAGGCTGGAGCGGGAGAAGAACGCCATAATAGGAGAGGAGACTGAGACGGCTTTTTACAAGGAGAAAATTAGAGCTATCCTTCTGGAAAACAAGCTGGCGGATTCCGTATACCCGTCATGGTACCCGAATCTCCCCGAGGCGGTCTTTGCTGAGTTGTACGGGCTCAGCGGATTGGCGGGATGGGCTTATGACATGGAAGATAGATTGCTATATTCCTCTTCCGCAAAGCTTATAGGTGATAGACTATATTACTTCATCGACGGAAGGTGCCAGCTCCAGCCTCAGAGAATCGGAAGAAAGCGAAGAGATCAGCTTAAGAGAGCGCTTCTCCTTTCCACGCCGGCTGAAAGGCTGGAGTACGGTTTTCATGAGGTATACCTTCATAACGGAATCAGGATAACCATTTACTCAGGCCACAGGACGAAGGAGGGACAGGACGTCATGGTATTCAGGAAATACGTCCTGGAAAATTACACCTTTCAGGAGCTTGCGGATAGGGGGACGCTGCCGGAGGAGGCCATACCCTTGTTTCTGTCCATGATAAGAGCCGGATTCAATATTCTCATAAGCGGTCAGGTGAGATCGGGAAAGACCACGTTTCTTCGGGTATGGCAGAGCCATGAGGATCAGACCCTCGAGGGTCTGGCCATAGCTACGGATCCGGAAACTCCATGGCACGTCATAATGCCGGACGCACCCATAATACAGCTGATAGCTGACGGAGATGAGCTGAAGGAAATGAGCAAGGCCCTTCTCAGGGGAGATAACGATTACGTCATACTGGAGGAAATGAGAGACGCTGCGGCATTCAGTTTGGCTCTGGACATAACCTCATCGGGAACTATGCGAAGCAAGGTGACCGTCCACGACGACAGCGGTATCAATGTGCCATATAAGATGGCGTCCAAGATCGTCGACGCCTACGGCGGCAGCCTGAGAGAGCACATCGCTCAGGCATATAAGAATTTCGATTACGTGTTCGAATTTTGCCAGGACACAGAAAATCGTGGAAAGAAGGTGCTGAAGGGCATACTGGAGCTGGTATACGATCCCGTAAACGATGAGATAAGAGCTACGTATATATGCAGGTACGATTTTGAAAGTGAAAGATGGGAATGGAACTGGCATCTGGACCCTATAAATGCTGAAAAGAATCCTGAAATATCCAGGGAGTCCGGAAATATCTCAGGATACCTGAAGGAGCTTTCCGGAGGAAGAAGGAAAGAAGACTGGACCTTGAAACCGGCCTACTACGGAAGGAGAGACCGCTGACCATGAGGGGAGAAATATTGTTTTACATAATGACCCTGTCGGGAGCTGTCATATTCGGCTCTGACAGCTTAGAAGGCATTGGAAGGACCGTGCGGTGCAGGTTCGCCCTGAAACGAAAGCTGAAGCGAGACATTTCACTGAGGTCTGAGGATGAGTATGAAGGGGCGATGCTTCATCTGGACATGCTGTTAAGGGCTTCGGGATGGGATAAATTCTTTCAGGACCCGAAGACGTTTTCCATAATAAGCGTACTCATCTTCGTCGGCGCCTTTACGGTTACAGCCATGGCCTCCGACCTTTCGACCGCCGTGGTCTTCGGCATATTTTCCGCTGCATTTCCCTACGTTCTCTGCTACGCCGTTCTCCAGCAGAAGAGGAGCGCCAGGTCGAAGGAAGGGGATCTGCTGGTCCATGAGCTGTATAACAACTATAAGATATTCAATTACAACATGGGCGAGGCTATAGGCGCCACAGCGGTCACATTGGAGAACGCACCCCTTTCCAGAGCTCTCATGACTGACCTATCCAAGCAGCTTCAGCTTTCATCGGCGGAAGAAGATTTTTCCAGGTATCTGGAAACATTCAGGTATTCCGTCGGAACCACGTGGGGAAATGTTCTGGCTGCTAACATACATTTCGCCATGTACAGGGGAATAAGGGTAGATGAGGGTCTGGGAGATCTCTCCGGCGCCATGATGAAGAGCCGGG
The DNA here is from genome assembly GCA_964442135.1 of uncultured Oscillospiraceae bacterium. Lineage (GTDB taxonomy): Bacteria > Bacillota > Clostridia > Peptostreptococcales > Anaerovoracaceae > Avanaerovorax. The sequence goes on along the minus strand of CAYTYN010000021.1, from coordinate 3,384 downwards.
AAGTCGATGAGTATAAGAAGCGGGGAAACGGAGAGGCTTCCATGATGCTGAAGTACATGGTTCCCGTCTGTTACGCCTTCACCGTGATCGGAGCCTGCGGATATTTCGATTTTACCCTGAGAGAGTTTTTTACGGCGCAGTTTTTCACCGGAGCAGGCTTCAGGCTGTTCACTGTTATGATCATGATTTACGGGGCAGGACTTCTGGCAGAGAAGTTTTTCGAGGGAGAAAAAATGGACATATGAAGAGAGATTTAGCCCGGTATCCGGTTGAAGACGGAAAGGATAAGGCGAATTGGTTCATCGCGGCAGCAAGGCATCGGGCCGCAGGATTTAAGGGAAGATTATACGCTAAGGGATATGAAAAGGATATATTGTCAAGCTGCATCATGCTGAAAAATCTTTCCGTGGTATATAGGAACAGACCTATGTCGGCAGACTTCATAATCGAAGAGCTGATGAAGGGCAGCACCTATTTAAAGGATATATACAGCAGGATTCTATCCGATTACAGGACGGGAAACTGTGAAGAAGCCGTCAAGGTTCTGACGGAAAGAGTTCCCACCAGGACGGCGAAAAACTTCGCCATAATCCTGTCTAAGCTGGATAAGATCAATCCGTCGGAGCTGTCTGATTACATGGAGGCCTTCGAGAAGTCTGTGGAGGATGAGAGGACTACGGAGGCCATGAGGCGGGCTGAGAAAAAGAATATCATCATAACCGCTATAGCGACGGCGTCAGTGTTCGCCGTACTGTTTAACTTCGTAAGAGTGGTAATATTCACCAACGCCATGGAAATGCTTCAGATAGTATTTTGAGCAAGACGCATAGATCAGGGAGGACGTCATGAAAAATCTCATCATAATCATAGGAACCATATTGCTGGGGGTCATAATAGTGAACACTATGGTCTTAGGCGACGGGGATTCCACTTTGCAGGGAGCCGCCAGGAACGTAGTGGAGCAGGGAATAAACAGTATAGATTCTCTCAATGCGGGATGATAGAGACAAGGCGGGCGAAATGAAGGAACTGGTGATAATAATGGGAACGGTGGTGCTGGGAATCATACTGTTCGGCATGATAGCAGGGGACGGTGAAAGCCTGAGAAGCGCCGGAGGGGTGATCATGAAGCGGGCCATGGAGATATACGGGAGCTGATGGGTTTAATGAAGGGACAGAAATATGAAAAACCTTATTACCGCGGTGGGCTGCGTACTACTGCTTATGGCTGTACTGCTTCAGTTCGTCCAAAGTCAGAATACAGCCCTAAAGCTTGCCGCCGTTGATAACGCTGTAAGCGGTTTTCGGGAGACCGTACGTCAGGATGGCTGTGTGACCGAGGAAAACGAGGATAATCTGAAAAGGGAGCTGGCCGATATACTGGACTGCCGGATCAGCGATATAACCGTAGATGGAGACAGGGTTCCCAAGGAGAGGGGAAGCTTCGTCATGTACGAGATAAAAGCTCCACTGAGGGGATTGATAGGAGATACGGGATTTTGGAATTTGGAAGAAGAGGACGGGGAGCTGGACTATCACGTAAAGAGATATGCGGCCAGTGAATTTCTGGACAGGTAACAGAACATGAAAAATATTATCGTGACGACGGCTGTACTAATATTCGCTATGACGGTGATGAGCCTATACGGGGAACTGAACGTTAAGATCAGGGAAAAGAGGGTTCTTACAGAACTGGCGGAAGAAGCCGCCATAGCGGCAGCCCTCTGTTATGACGAGGAGGCCTACGGCTACGGAAGCTACAAATTCGATCGGGTATCGGCTTCGGAAGCTGCCGTGGAGAGCCTCAGGCTTAACGGCTTTTCAGAAGCATCGGAAGCGAAGATAGAGTTCTTCGACGGAATAGACGACCCCTGGGTAAGAGTGACCTTAACCTACGACGACAGGGAGTTTTCGGCTCTGTACGAGCAAAAGGGTTTCTAAGAGAAAAAGCCATGTCTGAGGAGGACACGGCTTTGCTTTCTACACGTTGAACAGAAAGTTCATAACATCGCCGTCTTTGACGATGTAGTCTTTACCCTCGGAACGGATGAAACCCCTTTCCTTTGCCACTGACAGCTTGCCGCCGCATTCCATCAGCTTATCATAGGCGATGGTCTCGGCTCTGATGAATCCCCGTTCAAAGTCAGTATGGATTTTTCCGGCGGCCTGTGGAGCCTTAGTGCCTTCCTTTATGGTCCACGCCCTGACCTCGTCTTCGCCGGCGGTCAGGAAGGATATAAGATCCAGAAGGCTGTAGGACGCCTTTATAAGCTTATCCAGACCCGACCGGGAGACGCCCAGTTCCTCAAGGAACATGGCCTTCTCGTCATCCTCCAGCTCGGAGATCTCCTGCTCTATCTCAGCGCAGATCACCACCATTTGGGAGCCTTCCTCAGCGGCGAAATCCCTTACGGCCTCTATGTAATGGTTATGGGATCCGTCAGCCGCATCGTCCTCGGATACGTTGGCCGCATAGATCACAGGCTTAAATGAAAGCAGATCCAAAGTCTTTACGAAAGACGACTCCTCCTCGGTGAGATCCATAGCTCTCGCCGATTTTCCCGTGCTGAGAAAATCGTTTACTCTGTTTAAAATGTCCAGCTCTCTCCGGAGGCTCTTATCCCCTTTAAGATTCTTAGCGGTCTTCGAAATTCGCTTTTCCAGAACCTCCATGTCGGCTAGGAGAAGCTCTGTATTGATGGTTTCTATGTCTGAAAGGGGATCTATCTTACCGTCGACATGGACTATGTTTTCGTTCTCAAAACACCTGACTACGTGGACGATGGCGGCCACCTCTCTTATGTGCCCCAAGAATTTATTGCCCAGCCCCTCACCCTTGGAGGCTCCCTTGACCAGTCCGGCTATATCGCAGAATTCGATGGTGGTGTATATGGTGCGCTTGGAATTATATACCTGGTGGAGCTTCTTCACTCTCTCGTCCGGCACCGTCACCACGCCGATGTTGGGCTCTATGGTACAAAAGGGATAGTTAGCCGCTTCTGCTCCGGCTTTGGTTATGGCATTGAACAAAGTGCTTTTTCCTACGTTAGGAAGTCCTACGATACCTAATTTCATATATCTCCATATCTCCTTAGAAAGTCCTTTATTTACGAGATTTTCACGTTTTGCTGCTATGCCGTTTTTACGGCGTTTACGCGTTGAATTGTGGGAACGCCGTGCTGTTTCAAGAAAGAGGCGGTGCTCCTCGACGCTATATAGTATAGCGCAGGGTGCTCTTTTCCTCAAGGCTTACCTGCGAAATTTATCGTAATATCGGTATTTATCCTGACTTCGATGTACACAAGTCCTTCGTTGTTGCCAGTATCGCTTCTACCAATGGGCAGGGAGCAACAACCTAAAAGAGCAAGGGCTTTTCTGCCTTCA
>CAYTYN010000020.1:0-25719 GCA_964442135.1 uncultured Oscillospiraceae bacterium | reverse complement strand
AGGCTTCAGCACCGTGAAATGAAAAAGGCAGAGGAAAGTCCTCTGCCTGAAGCGCCTGACCTACAGGTTATTTTTCAACTATCAAGGCTGTTCCCATTCCGCCTCCGATGCAGAGCGTGGCAAGACCGTGCTTGGTCTCAGGTCTCTTCATCATCTCGTAAATGAGGGAAATGAGGATTCTGGCGCCGGATGCTCCGATAGGATGTCCTATGGCGATAGCTCCTCCGTTAACGTTAAGCTTGGACTGATCGATTCCCAGCTCCTTGCCTACTGCTACAGACTGAGCGGCGAAGGCTTCGTTGGCCTCGATGAGATCCATGTCGTCAATGGTGAGGCCCGCCTTCTCCAGAGCCTTCTTAGTAGCAGGAACAGGTCCGATTCCCATGATGGTAGGATCAACGCCTGCGGAAGCATAGCTCTTAATGGTGCAAAGCGGCTTAATGCCCAGCTCGTCGGCCTTTTCCCTGCTCATAACTACGAGAGCCGCGCCTGCGTCGTTTATGCCGGAAGCGTTAGCCGCCGTAACGACACCGTCCTTCTTAAACGCCGGTCTCAGTTTAGCCATTTTTTCCAGAGTGGAACCGAACTTAGGATACTCGTCGGTATCGAATACGACAGGATCGCCTTTTCTCTGAGGTACTTCTACAGGAACGATCTCGTCCTTGAACTTTCCGGCCTTGATGGCGGCCTCAGCTTTCTGCTGTGAAGCAAGGGCGAACTCGTCCAGCTCTTCTCTGGTCAGTCCCCACTGCTCAACGATATTTTCAGCCGTAACACCCATGTGGTAGTTGTTGAACGCCTCCCAGAGACCATCGTTTACCATGGTGTCTACCATCTGAACGTTGTTCATTCTGGCTCCCCATCTGGCAGACGGTACGATATATCCGGCAGATGACATGTTCTCAGCTCCGCCCGCTACGATGATGTCCGCATCGCCGGCCTTGATGATCTGCGCCGCAAGCTCTACTGCTCTCAGTCCGGAACCGCACACCTTATTGATGGTCATAGTAGGAACTTCCTTCGGAATACCCGCGTCCAGTGCCATCTGTCTGGAAACGTTCTGTCCCAGTCCGCCCTGAAGTACGCAGCCCATGATCACCTCGTCGATCATTTCAGGCTTAACTCCGGCTCTTTCTACCGCCCCTTTAATGGCAGCCGCACCCAGAGTTCTGGTCGGAACGTTTTTCAGGCTTCCGCCGAAATTGCCTATCGGTGTTCTGGCTGCTCCTACGATTACTACTTCTCTCATTGATATACCTCCTTTATCACGCCGCGCCGCGGCACGCTAACTGACCATCGGGAAACCCTTATAGTAATTATACCAAAAAGGAACATGAGTATTTCTCTTCCATGTGATCGGGTCTCAAGGCTTCCTTCGCCTGCCTTAGATTCTCCATTCCCATGTCCTCCTCCCTGTTCACGTATATTATCTCCTCAGGGAGGCTCAGGCAGAATTCCCTGGCTACCAGCTGGTAAAGTCCCCGATAGTCATCCGATGCTTTTTCAAAATGAGCTGCGGCCGTGTCCTTCCAAAGCCTTTCGCCTATGGAAAACGCCGCCAGCTTTCCGTCTATGTATATCCCTACGGAATAGACGTTGTCCTCCTCCACAAAGGCCATAGCCTCTTCTATGGCCGCAGCCTCCATTTTCAGACTTTCACCTTCATCCTCACCGTAATCTCTGACCTTCTGTATCGCAGCCGTCAGACTCATCACGTCATCTAGGTCGGAGCATTTCAAAGGACGTCCTTGGTATTCATATGTCTTCAGAAAGTAGTTCAGATGGTTTTTCTTCTTATGGAGAGCTCTTCCGCTCAGGTTAATCAGCTTATCCTTCAAATACACATACTCGTCCGCGTTCCTCTTGTGGGTAAACTCAACCTGACCCGGAAAGGCCTCCTCCAGGAACCTCCTCATGTGAGAAGGGACGAGAACCATTCTGAACGGGATCTTTCTCTCCGTAAATCTCCGCTTAGCCTCCAGGATGGCAGATCTCAACCTTTCAGGATCGTATGACCCGTCCTTGGTGAGGGGCATGGACATGATAGCGCTGGGCTCTCCGATTATGCAGTCGGCGCCGGCTATACACATGTACCCGTCTATGACCTCCCAGCAGAGGCATTGAGTGTTCCTCCAAATATAGTTAGCCATGAAGGTGTACCCGGCTCCCCGGTAGTCGAAACCACAGAAATACTCCTCCAGGGTCTTTCGGTCTTCGTCAGTGATTTCATCGAAATTCTGACTGAATATGTTCATAACTGAAAACTCCAATTCTTTATTATATCAAAACCCGCTGCAGCGGTAAGGTCGAACCCTAAAGGCGTAACTGCGGCGTACATCTCCCTCAAAGCCGCCACATCCACGGTCAGGGGATCGTATTCACTCCCGTCTATAGGCTCCCCTAACAACCCGTAAAAGCCTTCGGAAGTCTCTACGAATTGGTCCTTATAAAATCTGGGACCCAGGCCGACTACTCTGACTCCCTTCAGCTCCTCTTCAGGTATGTCGGGTACGTTGATGCTGAGCACGATCTCCGGCGGAAGCTCCTTCACTACTCTGTTCACCAGACCCATGGCCACGGAGCATGCTCCGTCAAAGTGGACTGCCTCGTGGTTGCCCACGGAAACCGCCATTCCATGTACTCCATCCATAGCGGCCTCCAAAGCCGCGGCTACTGTTCCGGAATATATGGTGTCCTTTCCCAGGTTAGCGCCTAAATTGATTCCTGAGAGAACCAGATCTATCTCTACGCCCCCTTTCCTGCAAAGCTGAAGACCCATTCTGGTGCAGTCTGCCGGCGTTCCGCCGACGCTCCATGCCTTCTCAGCGAAAGGGAACTCTCTCTCGTAAAGGGGAACCGGCTTTTCAAGAGTTATGCTGTGGCTCTTGGCACTCTGCTGGTCCGCCGGAGCGCATACGTACACTTTGCCGGCGGATGCCGCGGCCTTCGCTAAAGCGTGAAGCCCCGGTGAATTTATCCCGTCGTCGTTTACAAGAAGAAAATTCATCAATCACCCATTACCTTTCCTATAGAATCGTATATTACCAAATCCGCCCTGCTGTCGTAAGGAGTCCTCGTCTTATTTATAAGCACCATAGTTCTGCCCCGAAAGTAATTTATCAGCCCTGCCGCCGGATACACCGCCAGAGACGTTCCCCCTATTATAAGGGTATCGGCTTTAGATATGGCGCTTACGGCTCCCTCGATGACCCTTTCCTCCAGCATCTCGCCGTAGAGAACCACGTCCGGCTTTATCATTCCTCCGCATTTGCAGTACGGAATCCCGCGCTCACAGTGCTCTCTGTCCATTATATACCCAAGATCATAGAATTGCCCGCACTTTTTACAGTAATTTCTCAGCACGCTGCCGTGAAGCTCGTAAACCCGCCGGCTACCTGCCTTTTGGTGGAGACCGTCTATGTTCTGAGTCACTACTCCCATCAGCTTTCCCTCTCTTTCCATACGGGCGAGGGCCCTGTGGGCTCCGTTAGGCTCAGCATCCTCGTAGATCAGGTTCTCCTTATAGTAGCGGAAGAACAGCTCCGTATTCCGTTCAAAGAAATCGGCGGACAGCATGGTTTCAGGCGGGTAGCCGTACACCTGCTCAGCGTGATACAGTCCGGACTCAGATCGAAAGTCCGGAATCCCGCTCTCCGTCGATACTCCCGCCCCTCCGAAGAAGACCACCGAGCCGCTGTCATCTATGACTTTTTTCAGCTTCTCATCCATACTCTCTATCCTTTTCGGGCATCTGTCTCATCATCCGCACTTGGAAAATCCGCAGCTCCTGCATATTACGCATCCACCCTCGTGCTCCACTACGCTTCCGCACTCAGGGCAAACGTGGATCTCGCCGGCAGTTGCCGGCTCACAGGAAGGATCCGCCTTTTCGGTCCTCACTTTAAACGGTTCAGGAGCTCCTATCGGGTCCTGTCCCTTTTCCTCGGAATCCTCTATTACCTTGGACACCTTCATTATGATCTTCGCTATGGCGTCGGGACACGAGGTACAGCTCATACCCTGCTGTCTTATGGTGGACGGACATCTTATTCCCTTGAGCTGATCGTAAACCTCGTTTACGGATATGCCGCTCCTTAAAGCAACGGATACCAGCCTTGCCGTAGCTTCGCTCTGGCTCGGACATCCGCCGGCCTTCCCCGTGCTGGTGAACACCTCGCATATGCCGTTTTCGTCGTAGTTGGTGGTCACGTAGAGGCTTCCGCACCCGATCTTCATCTTTTCGGTGAAGCCTTTAGTGACGGCCGGACGGGGTCTCGGCTCTATGTGGCCGTAGCCTGCCGCCGCAGACGCAGGCTGAGGGGGTGTCCCTTCCCTGTTTACCGATCCTATATTTAAGACCTGCTCCTCTCTGCTCCCGTCTCTGTATATGGTAACGCCTTTGCACCCTTCCTTGTAGGCTCTCATGTAAACCTCTCTCACGTCGTTTCTCGTAGCCTCCTTAGGAAAGTTTACGGTCTTTGAAACGGCGTTGTCAGTGTGGCGCTGGAAGACTGCCTGCATCCTGACGTGAGCCTCCGGCTTGATATCGTGAGCGCACACGAACACCCTCCTCACATCCGGAGGTATCTCCTCGCAGTGGGCGACTGTGCCTTCCTCTGCAATCTTCTTCAAAAGAGCCTCGTTATACAGTCCCAGCTCCTTCAGCTTCTCGCCGAGAATAGGGTTAGCCTCTGTCATCTCCGTATTATCCAGTATGTTCCTTATGAAGGCGTAAGCGAATACCGGCTCAACTCCCGAGGAGCATCCTGCGATAATTGACAGGGTTCCCGTAGGAGCTATGGTGGTAACTGTGGCGTTCCTCACAGGCTCGCCGTCCTTTAAGGTGCTCACCTCGAAGAGAGGAAATGCCCCTCTTTTCGCCGCCAGAGCGGCGCTGGCCGCGTGGCCTGTGTTATTTATAAATCCCATAACCCTATCGGCAAGGGCGACGGCCTCGTCAGAGTCGTAGGGTATCCCCATGAGGAGGAGAGCGTCTGCCCATCCCATTACTCCCAATCCGATCTTTCTCGACGCTCTTGTGGTCTCCCCTATCTTATCGAGAGGATAGTTATTGGCGTCTATAACGTTATCAAGGAAGTGGACGGCCTGCTTCACCGTCTCCTCCATCAGACCGAAGTCGAATTCGTAACCGGTCAAGGTCGTCCTCAGCATTTTGACCAAATTTACGGAGCCTAGGTTGCAGCTTTCATACGGAAGGAGAGGCTGCTCGCCGCAAGGGTTGGTGCTCTCTATCTCTCCCACTGTCGGCGTCACATTGTCCCTGTTCAGTCTGTCTAAGAATATGATACCCGGCTCCCCGTTCTTCCATGCGTGATCTACTATCATGTCGAAGACCTTGACGGCGCTCAGGTGGCCTACCACCTGCTTTGTCTTAGGATCTATCAGGTCGTAATCGGTTTCCCTTTCCACAGCCTCCATAAAGGCCTCTGTCAGACCTACGCTTATGTTGAAGTTATTTATCTCCTTATTATCGGCCTTGCAGTTTATGAAATCTACTATGTCAGGATGGTCGACCCTGAGCACCCCCATATTGGCTCCTCTTCTGGTCCCTCCCTGCTTTACAGCCTCAGTGGCGGAATTGAACACCTTCATGAAGCTTACCGGCCCGCTGGCCACTCCTCCGGTGGACCTTACAGCGGAACCGCTTTGGCGAAGTCTGGAGAATGAAAATCCTGTTCCGCCGCCGGATTTATGGATGAGAGCGGCGTTCTTCACCGAATCGAATATTCCCTCCATGCTGTCTTCTACGGGCAGCACAAAACAAGCGGAAAGCTGTCCTAACATCCTTCCGGCGTTCATCAGAGTAGGAGAGTTGGGCAAGAACCTGAGGTCCGTCATCAGCTCATAAAACTCATCGCTTACCTTTCGGGTATTCGCGGCAGGGTCGTACTTAGCATCTACGCCGGCTATTTCGTCCGCCACTCGCCTGAACATTTCCTCTACTGTTTCCACCACGTTTCCGTCTTCGTCCTTGGCCAGATACCGCTTTCTCAGCACGGTCAGGGCGTTTTCGCTTATATCGCTGACTGCCATGTTTTCCCTCCTGTACACATTATCTATTAACATCTACTGATTATATCACTATATGTTGTGGACTGCAATGCATTTATCGCTGTACAGGATTCGGCGGCCGCTTGCCGGCTTCCAGCCACTCCTTTACCTGAGCCTCGTCTACCACGGGAATTTTCAGCTCTTTGGCCTTTCTGTTTTTTCCGGAGCCGGAGGTGGTATCGTTGTTGACAAGATAGCTGGTCTTCGAGCTGACAGAGCCTGCCACCCTGCCTCCCGCTCCTTCGATCTCTCTCTTGAGGGCGTCTCTGTTTTCGTAGTAGTTTAAAGCTCCCGTTATGACGAAGGTCAGCCCCTTGAAAAAGTCATTCCTTTCCTCCGGGGTCTCGTCCATGACCACCAGCTCCTCGACAGCTCTGACCCGGGCCGCCTTCTCAGGATCCGCGAAAAATCTTACGTAACCCTCTGCCAGAACCTCCCCTATGCCGTCGATGGCGGTCAGCTCCTCCTTCGTCAGCGATGTAATCTTAGCCCAGCTTCTGCCGCAGGCCGCGGCGATTGCCCGGGCGTTGGCCGTGCCGATTCCCGGTATGCCGAGGGCGTAGAGCAGCCTCTCCGGGGTAGTGTGCCTCGCTCTTTCCACGGAGGACGCCAGATTCTCGAAGGACTTCTCCCCTAAGCCTTCCATCTCCACTATGTCATCCCGCCGTTCCGAAACCTTCAGAAGATCCGCCGGCTCTTTGACGATGCCTCTGCCTATAAGCTTTTCTATGGTTCCTTCCGAAAGGCCCTCTATGTTCATGGCGTCTCTGCTGACAAAGAGTGTAAATCCCTTTATCTCCTTGGCAAGACATTCGGGATTTTCGCACCACAGAGTCTTGACTCCGTTTTCCGACTTTATGGCAGTGGCCTTGCCGCAGACGGGACAGAGCCTAGGAGGCGCGGCTGTGCCGCTCTTGCTCAGGTTCTCGCCTATCTGAGGTATTATCATATTAGCCTTATACACCTTAATTCTGTCCCCTACTCCCAGCGCCAGTTCCTCCATGATGCTGACGTTGTGAACGGAGGCTCTTGTCACGGTGGTGCCTTCAAGCTGAACCGGATCGAATATGGCTACGGGATTTATAAGCCCTGTCCTTGACGGGCTCCATTCTATCTCTCTCAAGGTGGTCTCCGCAGTCTGATCTGCCCATTTAAAGGCTATGGAGTCTCTGGGAGCCTTAGCGGTGGTTCCCAGGCTCTCTCCGTAGGCTATATCGTCAAAGGTGAGGACCAGTCCGTCTGAGGGAACAGGGTTTTTCTCTATGGAATCCTGAAACCAGTCTACGACTTCTAAAATATTCCTCTTATCCACCGGTTTCCACTCTACGGTTTCGAAGCCCTGTGATGTAAGCCACTCCAGCTGTCGGCGGCGAAGGCGAAAATCCATCCCCTCCGCACTGACCAGAGTAAACGGATAAAACCGCACCTGACGGGCGGCGGTTATGCTGCTGTCCAGCTGCCTTACGGAGCCGCTGCACAGGTTTCTGGGATTTTTATACTTGGCGTCAGCGTCCGTTATCTCTCTGTTTATCCTGTCGAAGTCCTCATAGGTTATGACCGCCTCCCCTCTCAACACGACGGAGCCGGTCCATGCGATTTTGACGGGAACGTTGACAAAGGTTCCGGCATTTGCCGTTATGACCTCCCCCACATCGCCGTTTCCACGGGTAACAGCCTTTGTCAGACGGCCGCCTTCATAGGTCATAACCACGGTAAGTCCGTCCAGCTTCCACGAAAGCACGCCGTCCTCCTCCCCCAGCCAAGCTTTCAGCTCTTCCCTGCTCTTCGTCTTATCCAGAGACAGCATTCTGGAAGGGTGAGCCTCCTTAGGCAGCTGGCTGACCACTTCATATCCTACCCGCTGGGTGGGACTTCCGCCGAGGACGATTCCCGATTCCTGCTCCATCCTTTCCAGCTCCTCATAGAGAGCGTCGTACTCGTAATTGGACATTATCTCACGGCCTTCACCGTAATAGGCTCTGGACGCTTCGTTAAGCTTTTCTATTAGGGCGGCCATGGCGGCGCCTGCGTCTTTTTCCATCTAATCCACCTTTCTGATCGGAGCTATTCCCTTTGCCAGCTTCTTCCGTCCGGCGGAATCGAATATGACGGTCAGGGTTTTTTCATCCTGCTCCACTACCATACCTCTGCCGAACTTGCCGTGTTCCACCGTATCTCCCGGCTGAAAATCCCCGCCGGCTGACATTGCGGCGTCTCTCACCCGCTTTTTGGTATTGCTTATAGACGATCCCAAGCTGTTGCAGGCTTTGGAATCTGACCTCAGACCGGCTTTGGCAGCCTCCGCCGCCATTTTTTCGTAGGGATTGAAGTAATCCTTGTCTCTCGCCGAATAGCCGTCTAAGGACCCTGTATCTACTCCCGGGCCTCCGGCTCTCATGCTCTTCGGCTTATATATGCCGTCTCCTTCCACCAGCTTCGGATCCAGCTCTCGGAGAAACAGGGACTCCCTCGTCCAGTCGCTGCGCCCGTACATGGTTCTCACCTGAGCGCCGGAGAGAATCAGCCTCTCCTTAGCCCTAGTCATGCCTACGTAGCAAAGCCTTCGCTCCTCCTCCATGGCGGAAACGGAATCGAAGGCCCTGTGTCCGGGAAAGAGTCCGTCCTCCATTCCCGGCATGAACACCACGGGAAACTCCAGTCCCTTGGCGCTGTGCATGGTCATGAGCACTACGGCGTCCGCATTTTCGTCCAGATTATCCACATCTGCCATGAGGGCTATGTTTTCCATGAACTCTTCTATGTCGGGATTTTTTCCTTCTCTGTAGGCTCCCTCTTCATAATCGTAAATTACCGATTTAAATTCCATAAGGTTTTCTATTCTGGTTTCATCCTCGGAAGCGCCGGACTTTTCAAGAGCCTCCATGTATCCCGTGTTCACCAGAAGCAGATCGTATATATCGGAGACTCTCAGGTTCTCCCTCTCGGATCGGCATTGGGCGATAGACTCCGCCATGCGGACTATGGATTCCCTCCCCTTTCCCGGCAGAGTATCCTGAACCTCCGGGTCAAGAAGGGCCTCTATCATGGTCTCACCCTTTATCATAGCAAAGGCAGCCAGCTTCTCTACGGACTTCTCTCCCATGCCCCGCTTCGGCTCGTTGATTATCCTTCTCAGAGAAAGGTCGTCCTTCGGGTTTACCACCAGCCTCATGTAGGCCAGCATATCCTTTATCTCCTTCCTGTCGTAATACCGAAGTCCTGACAGGATACGGTAGGGTATCTCCATACGGGAGAACATCTCTTCAAAGGGTCTGGACTGGGCGTTGGTTCTGTAAAGCACGGCAAAGTCTCTGTAGCCTCTGTCCCCCGTCTTAAGGAGCTCTATCTCCCTGGCCGTGAAGTAGGCTTCGTCCTTTTCGCTGTCGGCTCGGTAATAGGTTATCTTGTGACCGGCGTCCTTCTCAGTCCAAAGCTTCTTAGCCTTCCTCCCCCGGTTATTCTCTATGACCGAGTGAGCCGCCGCCAGGATGTTCCCCGCGGACCGATAGTTCTGCTCCAGCTTTATAACCTTCGCTTCGGGAAAATCCTTCTCGAAATCCAGTATGTTTCTGATATCCGCTCCCCGCCACTGGTATATGCACTGGTCGTCGTCGCCTACTACGCAAAGGTTGTGGTGACCCCCGGCCATCATCTTTATCAGCTTATACTGGATGTAATTGGTGTCTTGATACTCGTCTACCATTATGTATCTGAACCGATCCCGGTATTTCTCCAGCACCCGGGGATCCTTCTCAAAGAGCCTTACCCCGTTAAGGAGAAGGTCGTCAAAGTCCATGGCGTTGTTGGCCTTAAGGGTCTCCTCGTATCGGCTGTAGACAGAGTATACGGCCTTTGTCTTATAGTTCTCCTCCGTCCCCTGCCTGTATCCTTGAGGCGAAATCTCCTTTTCCTTGTTATCGCTTATGACGGACATCATGTAGGCGGGGGAGAATTCCTTTTCGTTTAGATTAAGCTCCTTAAGGATTCTCTTCACCAACGTCTTCTGATCCCCTGTGTCGTATATGACAAAATTCCTGTCATATCCCAGCACGTCTCCGTGGATCCTTAAAAGCCTGAGGCACATGGCGTGAAATGTCATTATCCACATCTCCCGAGCCGCACTTTCCTCGGTCAAAGCCTCCACCCGGCTCCTCATCTCTGCCGCCGCCTTATTGGTAAATGTAACCGCCAAAATGTTATATGGGTTTACCCCTCTCTCCAGAAGATAGGCTATCCTTCCGGTCATGGTGCTCGTCTTTCCCGAGCCTGCTCCCGCCAGCACCAGAAGAGGCCCCTCTGTACAGGTCACCGCTTCTCTCTGTCTATCGTTATATCTGTCAAGGTCCAGATGACTCATTTGCTCCCTCCGTGAACATTTAATTGGGAAGTATATTTTATCACAAACGTAAACCCTTTTATACATGATTTATTATTTCCGCCGGGCAAAAGTTAGTGTAAAATGAATAAATAGGAGTACTTGGTATAGCTTTAACTTTCTTGGGAGACCTGTGATGAAAAAAGTCATGATGATATTTTACGTCGGTAAGAGCGACAGGGCCATAGAATCGCTGCACGGACAGCTGCGGAGTATATTCGAAGAATTCATCGAAATCGAAGATGTTTATCTGAACGAAGCGGCGGAAGACGCCCCTCTGACGGCAGATGCGTATATGATCGATTCGAGGGATATGCTTCAGCATTTGAGAAACAACATTTCCGACTACTCTAAGATTCTGGTCATAAACAAATCCGTCAACGAGGGAGCCCTTTCCCCTCTATCCCGTATCCCTGACGGAGAAGCTGTGCTGGTCGTAAACGATTCTGCCCATTCCTCTCTTCAGACCGTATATAACCTGTATGAGCTGGGCTTCAACAATCTCCGTCTCATTCCATTCGACGCAGGAAAGCCTGTCTCCGATTATGAGGGTATCACCACAGCCATAACGCCTAACGAGGAGCGTTTGGTTCCTCCGGACATAGAAAATGTGATAAATATAGGGGATCGTGAATTTTCCTTCGATACCCTCATCAGGCTTCTCCAGATTCTGGAAATCACGAACAGCCACATATATAAGAACCTCCTCCTTCGGATGCGGTCCGCAGGGGATTACGGCTCCGGCCTGTACACCAAGTATCTCCGAGAGATTCTTAAGGATCAGTTTTTAGCCAGGATCATCTCCAACGACGGCCAAGCGGTGGTGCTGTGCGGCATCGACAACCGGATCATGTATATGAACCCGAAGTCTGAGGAGCTGTTCGGCTCTAACGTAAGGGAAGAGTATATAGGAAATCTCTTCGATTTTTCTTCTCTCCGAGAGGGAGATTACGCAGAGACTGAAACGGAAATATCCGGAAAGGTCTACTCTGTAGATAAATCCCCTATCAGGCTCATGTCTGAAAACATCGGTTTTTCCTACACATTTCAGCCTTATCGGGATAAATCCCGTTCTCACAAAAGCGGCATGTACGCCAGATATGCATTCGACGACATCATTCACCGCTCCCAGGCGATGAAGGATTTAATCTCCATGGCTAAGGATATAGCTAAGACAGATTACACCATCAGCATTACCGGAGAAACCGGCACGGGAAAGGAGATGATCGCCCAGTCCATACACAATTACTCTCTCAGAAAGGACAGACCCTTCGTCGCCATAAACTGCGCCGCTCTTACAGATTCTCTTCTGAACAGCGAGCTTTTCGGTTATGAAAAGGGCTCCTTTACCGGAGCTGATTCCCGCGGAAAGAGCGGTCTCTTCGAGCAAGCTCACGGAGGTACCATATTCTTGGATGAGATCGGTGATATCTCTCCTCACGTGCAGCTGCGGCTGCTGAGGGCTATTCAGGAAAAGCAAATCATGAAGGTGGGCGGAACCAAATTCATAGACATAGACGTAAGAATTATAGCGGCTACCAACAAGAATCTGGAGGAAGAGGTGTTAAAGGGGAATTTCCGCAACGATCTGTTCTACCGTCTAAACGTAATTCCTATTCACGTTCCCCCTCTCAGGGAGAGAAGATCCGACGTCCTCCCCCTGTTCGAGGTCTTCGTGGGCGGGAAGTTTGCCGATCTGACGGAAAGGGAGAAGAGGACATTGATGAATTACTCCTGGCCGGGAAACATCAGGCAGTTGAAAAATGTGGCCACATATTTTAGGGCTCTCTCCGCCCTCCCTGACTTAAGCGGCGGCCAGAAAACCGAATACAGCGCCTGTCCCTCGAACGGCGCCGAGGTGATGACAGAGGAAGCTCTGTCTCAATACGTTCTGACCATCATTTCGGAAAACAGCCTTCCATATCGCGGTATCGGCCGCTCGGCCATAATAAAAAGCCTGAGAGAAAGGTCTGTACGGATAGGTGAGGGCAAGCTTCGCGAAATCCTCAAGGATCTCTCCCGGCGGGGGTTCATCGAGATCCACAAGGGCAGAACCGGTTCGATCATTACGGCTTCCGGCCGGGAATATCTGGATAAACGGGGTACGGCTACCCCCCCCACACCGAAAAAAATCCAGCTTGCACTGACACGGGAAAGCTTTAAGGCTTCGACCTTGAATTTTCTGATAAAAATGCATACTAATGGAGTTTTTGCTTGACGCTGAGCTATTCAGAGATTTATACTGGGATGTGTGAAAACCCTTTGAATATTCCGAAAAGAGGAAAGGGGGAAAGAAAAATGGGTTTTAGTAATATAGCTAACAGCGGAACTCTGTACTTGCTCGTGATTATCGCTCTTTTACTGGTCATTCTCGCAATCCTGTATAATATGAAAAAATGCTATGATCACGCAATTGCCAGAGGAATTACGAAGGAAACTATGAAAAAGGTTGTCGTTTCCTCTATCAGCTTTGCAATCGTACCTTCCCTGGGTGTGGTAGTCGGTCTGGTGGCGCTGGTCGCCGTAATCGGCATACCTTACGCCTGGCTGAGATTGTCCGTACTCGGTTCCGTCATGTATGAGCTGATGGCCTCCAACATGGCTTTGAGCGCCATGGGGCTGGATATTGCCGAGGCAGACGGACATGCTTTTGGTTTAATCATGTGGGTCATGTGTACCGGCATTACGCTGCCCCTGATACTGAACATTTTCATGATAAAACCGATCCATATGGGCTCCATGAAATTAGGCGGAAAGGACCAAAAATGGAGACAGCTTTCCAACTCCACATTTATGGTCGCACTGCTCATTGCCCTAGTCATCCCTATCTTCGGAAGCGGCCTGGTGGATCTGCTGACCTTTGCTACCAGCGCTGTTTTAGGATTGATACTGATGAAGGTTTCTCAAAGATCGAGTCTTAAGTGGTTAGGCGACTTTTCCCTGGCGTTCTGCCTGATAGGCGCTATGGCCATGTCCGTTGTATACGACGGCTTATTATATTAAGGGAGGTATAGAACATGAATAGTGATCCTAATGTATATTATAAGAAAATCCACCGTATGGGCATGTGGATGACTGTCGCGGCTATGATCGTATTCTTCGGCGTACCTTTCGTGGCGTGTCTCATATTCGACATTATGCCTACAATGGGAGAAGTCTTCATGGTAGCCGGCGGTATATGTCTGATCTTCATACCTATGAGCTTCGCCGAAATCATTGCGGAAACACCTGTCATGGGTTCCTCCAACTACATCGCCTCCATTACCGGAAATATAACCAACATCAAGCTTCCGGCTTGCCTCAATGCCATTAAGGTAGCCAATGTTAAATCGGGAACCTCTGAAGCCGACGCCGTATGCGGCGTGGCGGTGTGTGTAACCTCTCTGGTCACCATGCTTATGCTCGCCATCGGTGCATTGCTCCTGGTACCGCTGAACCCGATCCTTACTTCCGGTGTGGTCAGCACTGCCGCCGACTACGTGCTGCCCGCCCTCTTTGGATGCATCATTTTAGGCTCCTTCGGAGAGCACATCGGCGGAGGCGTAGTTATACACGGAAGGTTGAAGACCATGATTCTGCCGGTTATCATCGCGGCGGCACTGTACTTCTTCATCATTCCGGAGCAGTACGAAAATTATCAGGGATTCATCGCCATCGGCCTTTTGGTTATAATCTATGCAACCAGCAATATCATGTATAAAAAGGGAATGGTCGTGGTAGAGCTGCCGGAGGATACGGAAGATGAAGCTGAATCCGCGAAAAGTGAGGATATAGAATCATGACGGATAGAGACAAGATCGAATCTGCGGTTAATGCACTCTCTCCCCGGTTAAAATTCATGGCTCGTTACATCCACGAAAATCCGGAGCTGGGTTTAGAGGAGTATAAGGCTTGCAAAGTCCAGACAGAGCTGCTAAAGGAATATGGATTTGCTGTGGAAACCGGACTATACGGGTTCGAAACCAGCTACAAAGGGGTATATAAAGGGGCGAAGCCGGGACCTAAAATCGCCATGCTCGCCGAGTATGACGCCCTTCCTGATCTGGGACACGGCTGCGGACACAATCTCATAGCCATGGTAGGCGTTGGAGCGGGTCTCGCCATGAGAGAGCTGGTCGATGAATACGGAGGAGAAGTGTACGTTTTCGGTACGCCGGCGGAGGAAACCTGGGGCTGCAAAGTCAGCATGGCAAAGGCCGGAGCCTTCGACCGGATGGATGTGGTGATGATGGCTCATCCGATGGAACGGAATACCAACTGTTCCAACACTATGGCGCTGAAATCCCTGAGATTTAAGTTTTACGGAAAGACCGCCCATGCGGCGGCGGCGCCTTTTGAAGGAGTGAACGCTCTGGACGCCGTCATCAATTTCTTCAATATGGTCAACGCTCTGCGCCAGCAGACCAAGGAGGACGCCAGAATCCACGGCGTCATTACAGAGGGCGGAAAGTCTCCCAATGTGATTCCCGACTATACGGAAGCCCTGGTTTTGACCAGAGCCAATAAGATGGCTTATCTGCAGGAGCTGACTGATAAGGTGATCGCCTGTGCAGAGGGCGCAGCTCTTGGCACCGGATGCCGTATGGAGTGGGAAAAGGCTGACGAAGATTTCATGGATACGGACAGCAATTTGACTCTGGCTGAGCTGTACGCAGAGCAGATGGAGAAATTAGGAGTTGAAATCGAACACTCCCAGGGTGAGGTTCTCCCAGGCTCCTCCGATTTAGGGGATGTCAGCTACGTTTGCCCATCGATTCAAAGTACCTTCGATATCTGCGAAGAGAAGCCTTTCGGACCTCATACCTGTGAGTTCGCCGCCTGCGCAGGAACAGACTATGCAATGGAAAGCGCCCTTCTCAGCATCAAAGGCTTCGCTATGACTGCAGCGGAGCTGCTGAAGAATCCGGAGCACCTTCGGAGAATCAGGGAAGAATTCGAGAAGAAACATGTTAACGATGACAAAGGGTGATTAGAGAATCGAGCAGGAGGGAGCAATTGGCTCCCCCCTTCCATCACCACCGTGCGTGCCGTCCGGTACACGACGGTTTCAATAGCTGACGTGCAAAGACAAAGACTGATAAGCTGCGGCTAAATCATAAAAGCCTCACCTTATCAGTCTTTCTTTAACCTATAAAGAACCTGCATCTGGCCAGCTCCAGAGGAGAGTCGGCGCTGTAGGATACGGTAAAATCGTCCACCTTCTTAACATTGGGGAACCACTGAGCAGTAGCCGCTTTCTGGAAATCCTTGTAGCAGAGGGTCATAGTATAGCTCTCCTCCGGCTTCCTCGGCTCAGGGAGCGGCTTTGAGAGCACGTCGTCTACGGCCTTCTCTATCTCAGCTATTACCGCTTCCGGATGCTTGTTCCATGTGGCGTCTCCTATGCCCCTTTTCGTAGGAACTGTGACGATGCCCGGATACTCAGCCTCTGCGTCCCGGCAGGCTCCTTCGTCTCCGGAGAACAGTATGGACGGCACCTTGAGCTGATCTCCTACCTGAGAATTGATGGTAAACTCTGACGCATACCTGTCGTTTATCTTAAACCAGTTATACACGTAGTCCTCACAGGTGTGCTTAAGGGGACTGTTGGCTGTCCATGCTCCCGAGTGGTATCCTATATATATGATACCGTCAAAGGATTCATCCAGACCGCCCATCATGGACATAGGACTGTTCATCCACCCTCTGATCAACTCCACTCCGTTAGGGAGCAGGTTATGATCTATATTCATGGCATCCTCATGACCATCCTTTACGACCACCCGGCAACCGTGCTTCATGGCCGCCCTACAGGCTGCAGCCGTCTCCAAGGACATCTGCCTGCAGGCCTCCTCATATCCTTTTCCTCCATATCTGGTCGCGTCCCAGCTGGTAATTCCGCTGACACCTTCGATATCAGCGCTGATGAAGATCTTCATACTCTCACCTCACTACTGTCTGCAATAATTCTCTGAATATGGTATCACCTTCATTTTTTCCGGTCAACGGTAATTTCATCCTTTTCACCGGAATCGTGGAAGCACGGGACATCA
Organism: uncultured Oscillospiraceae bacterium; assembly: GCA_964442135.1. Classification (GTDB taxonomy): domain Bacteria; phylum Bacillota; class Clostridia; order Peptostreptococcales; family Anaerovoracaceae; genus Avanaerovorax. The sequence continues at coordinate 9,240 of CAYTYN010000020.1, read as the reverse complement.
TATCGTGTTGTAGCAGGCTACCTGATGATTATTGCCTATATCCTTAAGAGGCGGCATTTCAGCTGCACATTCTTCCGTGGCATAGCGGCACCGTGTCCTGAAAGGACAGCCGCTGGGCGGGTTCACCGGCGACGGCACGTCTCCCTCCAGTAGGATTCTCTTACCGGCCGCGGCCTTCTTCGGATCAGCCACAGGGGCTGCCGACATGAGAGACTGAGTATAAGGATGTTTTTTATTCTCAAATAGCTCAGTCACATCTGCCACCTCCACCAGATGTCCCAGATACATAACCCCTACTCGATGGGAAATATGGCGTACCATGGACAGATCGTGAGAAATGAAAAGATATGTCAGGCCCATCTCTTCCTGGAACTCCTCCAATATGTTTACCACCTGAGCCTGAATGGATACGTCCAGAGCGGAGATAGGCTCGTCACACACTATGAACCGAGGATGAAGAGCCAGTGATCTGGCGATTCCTATACGCTGGCGCTGTCCTCCGGAAAATTCGTGGGGGTATCTGTTAATATGATCCTCCTTCAGACCGACCATCTGAACCAGCTCCCGAACCTTAGCGTCCCGTTCCTTTTTTGAAGAGACCATATGCTGGGTTCTGAGAGGCGCCCCTATTATCTCATTGACAGTCTGACGAGGGTTTAGAGACGAATAGGGATCCTGAAATATCATCTGCATATTCCTTCGAAGGGGAACGAACTCCTTTTCGGGAATGTCGGTGATGTCATTTCCGTCGAAGAATATCCTTCCGCCGGTAGGCTTATATAATTTCAGTATTGTCCTTCCCACAGTCGTCTTACCGCATCCGGATTCTCCTACAAGTCCGAAGGTGGTTCCTTCCGGAATAGAAAAAGAAATATCGTCAACAGCCTTAAGTGTCTGTCTGCTCTTCTTCCCAAAACCTTTGCCGGCTATGGAAAAATACATTTTCAGTCCTTGTACTTCAACTAAAGGTCCTTTTTCTTTCACGTCAAACCTCCTTGCTCCTGCCTGCCGCCTGCGGATGAAGAAGCCAGCATGCTACTCTGTGCCCTTCAGATACTGTAGTAATCTCTGCCGGAGCCATGTTGCAGATTTTCATCGCATACTGACAGCGCGCCGCGAAGGGACACCCCTTCGGCGGATCCATAAGATCCGGAGGACTTCCGGGGATAGGCTTAAGCTTTTGTTTCTCATAAACGCTGTCCTTCAGCTGAGCATCCCCGGGGACGGACTCCAGCAGTCCCTTTGTATACGGATGCCCCGTCTCGTAGAATATGTGGTCCAAGTTGCCCTCTTCCATTATGAGCCCGCCGTACATGACCACTACCCTGGTGCAAACCTGAGCGATGACTCCCAGGTCGTGGGTGATCAGGATTACAGAGGTGGAGAACTTCTCCTTCAGCTCCTGCATCAGCTCCATTATCTGAGCCTGTATGGTCACATCGAGGGCTGTGGTCGGCTCATCGGCTATTAAGATTTTAGGGTCGCAGCACAAGGCGATGGCGATCATCACCCTTTGTCTCATACCTCCGGACATTTCGTGAGGATACTGCTTCATTCTCCTTTCAGGTTCGTTGATGCCCACTATGCGCAGCATCTCAATGGCCTTTTTGACTGCTTCCTTCTTGGACAGCTTTTGATGAACCCTGAGAGGCTCAGTGAGCTGGGTTCCCACTGTATACAGAGGGTTTAGAGACGTCATGGGATCCTGAAATATCATTCCGATATCGTTCCCCCGAAGCTTTTTCATCCCCTTTTCGCTTTCTTCAATCAGGTTTTTCCCGTCGAACTCGATTTTGTCAGCCCTGACTCCTGCGTTATCCGCCAAAAGTCGCATGATCGACAGCATGGTCACGCTCTTTCCGCAGCCTGACTCGCCGACAATCCCCAAGAATTCTCCTGAATCTACGTACATGTCTATACCCCGTACCGCCTGGACGATGCCTCCGCCGGTGGCGAAATGAGTACGCAGGTTTTTTACTTCTAAAAGATGTTCAGCCATAATTCCTACCTCTTATTTCTTCAACCGCGGATCTAAAGCGTCTCTAAGCCCGTCGCCTATAAAGTTAAGGGCGAACATGGTCAAGCTGATAGCAAGGGCCGGAAATATCATCAGATAAGGGTACATTCCCATAGTCGCCATACCGTCGTTGGCCAAGGTTCCCCAGCTTGCCACCGGAACGGAAATTCCTATTCCGATAAAGCTTAGAACCGCTTCGTCGAATATAGCGGACGGTATCAGGAGCGTCACTGTTACGATTATAGGTCCCATGCTGTTAGGGATAAGGTGCCGGAGCAAAATCTGGAACCGGCTTTCCCCTATTACCCGGGCAGCCATGGCGAAGTCCTGATTCTTTATGGATAGTATCTGACCTCTCGTCTGCCTTGCCGGACTCAACCAGTACGTTATACATATGGCTATCAGGATGGTGGTCATCTTCGCACCCATAAGCATTATGAGAAGTATGCTGTAGAGCAGGGAAGGAACAGCCGCGAATACGTCGACAAAACGCATCATCACCATATCCACCTTGCCGCCGAAGAATCCGGATATGCCGCCGAAGAGAACTCCGACTACGAGAGACACTATGGCTGTTACAAAGCCGATGGTAAGGCTGATCCTGGCGCCGTAGGCGATTCTTACGAGAAGATCCCGTCCGAACATATCCGTCCCCAGAAGATGCTCGGCGTTAGGGGACTGATATATAGCTGAATAATCCTGCCCGTCGTAGGTATAAGGACTGAAAATCGGTACAAAGATAGCGACTAATATCATGAACACGAGGAATATGATTCCGGCTACTGCCAGCTTATCGCTTCTCATCTTGAGATAGGCATTTCTCCAGTAGGAAATGCTGGGGCGGTTTATCACGTCTGTCAGTTTTTCCTCTTCCGGAAGAGGCTCGAACAGCTCCGCGGGTATATCCATGTCCTTCATGGTATATGCCGGAACAGGGATTTCCGGGAACATTTCCGTCTTTTTCTTCTTCATGCTCCCACCTCACTCTTCATACCTGACACGAGGATCTATCAATGCGTACGCTATGTCTACCAGGAGAGTACACGCCATTATGAAGGCGCCGAAGAAAATGGTCACTCCCATTATCATGGTGTAATCTCTGTCGCTTACGGAATTTACGAAGTATCTTCCTATGCCCGGTATCATATATATTCTCTCTATGGCAAAGCTGCCTGTGGTAAGAGCGGCAACCAAGGGCCCCAAATATGTTACGACCGGCACCAGAGCGTTTCTCATAGCGTGCTTTCCTATTACGGTAAACTCGGGCAGTCCTTTCGCTCTGGCCGTCCTGATGTAATCCTGCTGGACCACCTCCATCATGGAAGACCGGGTCAGTCGGGTTATATTGGCTATAGGCGCCAGACAAAGACAGGTTACAGGCAGAATATAATTTATAAGCTTACCCCACCCATAGGCAGGCAGGATGGCAAACTCCATACAGAAAAAGTACATCAGGATCATTGCTATTACAAAGGTAGGTATGGAAATACCTATGGTAGCAAGGGTCATGGCCGCCATGTCAGCTATACTTCCCCTCTTAAGGGCAGATACAACGCCCAATGGGATGCCTACGAGAAGTGAAACGACGATTGCCGCCATTCCAACCTTGGCAGACGCGGGAAAGCTGGTGGCAATAAGTTCATTTACAGTGTAATTGGTCTTCTTCATGGATACGCCCATATCCCCTTTAAGAAGGTCCGTCATGTAGTCTATGTACTGCTCATGCACAGGAAGATTCAGGCCGTAGTATTCCTCTATGGCTTCCAGCACCTGCGGATTCAGGTTTTTCTGATCGCTGGTTCTGAACGGACTTCCCGGAATAGCATGCATGAGAAAAAAGGTTATGGTGATCAGCAGCAGCATGGAGACCACTGCAATAAGTATACGCTTGATTATGTATTTTAGCATATCGGCATCCTTTCCGCATAACTCCCTTAAACAACAGAAGCTTACCGTAGGTAAACTTCTGTTGTGGTTCATATCTGAATCCTTACGGAATATGATCCTAAACGTCGATCCCGTATTTCACTCCATCACTCGACAATGTCCGCATACTGGAAGTATACGTGTCCTTGATAATTCTTCACTATGCCTTGAACTCTCGGATTTACCAGCATGGCGTCGGTATAGAACATGAGAGGAATGGAAGGAAACTCTTCGGCGAGGATCTCTTCAGCCGCTACGAAATTCTCCATTCTGGTTTCAGAGTCTGTTATCACGTAGTTCGTCTGCATCAGCGCATCAAACTCCTCCGCCGCCTCGCCAGTCCAACGAGCGTCCATAAGGGTACCGTCAGTGTCTACCTGCTCGTTCTGCTCCCACAGGAACAGGATGGTGGTCGGATCATCGAAATCTCCTGTCCATCCGGTATGGCCTATGTCCCAATCGTCTGTATCGAACACATCCCAATATGTGGACGACTCGTAGGATACGATTTCTACTTGAATTCCTACTTCTGACCACATGGACTGGAGAGCCTGTGCTATGTTAAGAGCCTCTTCGGTGTTCTGGCAGATGTAGGTGTATACCGGAAGTCCCTCTCCGCCGGGATATCCCGCCTCCTCCAGCAGCTCTGCGGCTCTGTCGCTATCATATCCTAACATGGCTCCGGCCACATCGCGATACTGCTCTTCCGCCCAATGGAGACCGTAAGGAACCCATCCAGTCGCCGGCAGGTTCACGGATCCCAGTACAGACACCAGAGTTTCTCTGTCTATGGCATACGCTAGGGCCTGGCGCACAAGCTTATCGGTTATTGCTTCAGTATTGACGGTCAGATAATTTACGCCAATCTTTTCTACGACAACCAGCTCGTCGCTGTCCGCATAGGTGGCCAGGGCTTCGGCATTAGGGTCATCAGAGATATCGATTTCCCCGTTCTGATATGCTGCCAGCTCTACTGCAGGCTCATCTAAGAATACTATTTCTACCTCATCAATATTTACCGAATCGGCATCATAGTAATATGGATTCTTCTCCATTACCAGATTAACCTGATCGTTCAGCTCTACCATGCGGAAAGGTCCGTTTCCAACGTAAGTTTCAGCCGTCTTCGTCCAATCCTCATTCTCGTTAATTATGTGCATAGGCAGAGCCACAAAGGTGCACACTACATCGAGAAAATACGTGCACGGATTTTTAAGGGTGATTTCAAGAGTCTGCTCGTCGATAGCCTTATAGCCGACGTCTTCCCACTCGCATTCCCCTGAGAGGTACTCTGTCATATTGAGCACATACTCCTGCAAGCTCGTCGCCTGTGCCATAGTCTCCGGTGCGCAGTACCATTTCATCGTTTCTTCCCAGTCTGTGGCGTCCATATCGGTACCATCTGAGAATTTCGCATCGTCGCGAATATGGAAGGTCCATACCAGACCGTCGTCGCTGACGGTGTATTCATCAGCCCACCCCATCTCAATAGTACCATCCTCTCCAACTCGAGTAAGCCCTGTGAAAATGTTGTATTTAATAGTGCTGTACTTTAGGAATCGGCTTCCATCAACGTATTCCAGAGAATCCGGCTGCGAACCGTTGGCGTAAACAATTCTCTTCACGCCACTGCTGTCGCTACTACCGTCGCTGTCACTGCTGCAACCGGCTAAGCAGGTTAAGAGCATAACAGCACACATAAAGCATGCTAACAACTTCTTCATACTGTCCTCCTTCCGCTTTGATCCATTACCCTCTGAAACGGATAATCGTTCCGCTTCCCTCGGATCAAAATCATAAACATCGTTCTGCTTTCATCGATGAAAACAGTCCATCACAGTCCATCGATGAAAGCAGGCTCTTGGGTCACCTCACGACCTATAACCCCGCAATAACCATACCACAGTGCGGAAGTTAGTATAACCAACTCCCGAATTCCGATTAGCCTGAAACGCTTTATCTTGCTGAAATTTCAGTCTTTCCCAACCCTCCGGCCTGCCGGATTTTGGCCGTGAATTTTCCCGGTTTTCCGGCAAATCAGGTATAAATAAAATGGACTTAAAAACGGTTTTACCAATTAAGTCCATAAAATTCCATTTTATTCCCGCCCTTTTCGTCTCTAATCTCCTATACGGAAAAATACCCCGAGAGTATGGCCTTACAGCCTCCCGAGGCAACTATCACGAATTATACCTCCGTCAAAACGGCGGCAATCCTTTAATTACTTTTCTTTGCTGTAACCGGTGAAGCCTGCCGCTCCGGATACCGCCAAAATCATATCCACTTTATATCGGCTCGCTTAACTCTCTGAGGTATATGGATATATTTCTCGTCCTTCGGATACCCCACCATGAAGGCTCCGTAAAAGCTGAAGCCTGAAGGTATCTTCACCACCGACTCCCTTATGGCAGGTATGGTATTGGACAGTCTTTTAAGGTATCCGGCCCAGCATGTCCCTATGCCCTTTGACTGTAGATAAAGCTCAGCCGTCGTCATGGCTATGGCCGTATCGGTCTCCGGCGATATGGCTCTGTCGTTAGCATAGGCCATCAGCAACGTCTTTGCCGTTCCCATCACCACGTTATTTCCCCTATCCATTTCCGATGCTATCTCAGGAGAATTACCGCTCTCTCTGACGTATTCAAGAATTAACGTCATTATCCTGTCCATGATATCCTGACGCTCTATTATCAACCACTTGGTCGGATGCTGGTTTTTTGCGCTGGGCGCCCATGAAGCCAATTCCAGCGCTTCCTCTATGATGGCTCTCGGCACCCGTTCCTCGCTGAAATGCCTGTAAGACCTTCTGGTCAGAATGTGCTTTTTAAGCTCTTTGTGAAAGGTACCGCTTACCGCCGGCAGTTCGTCCGGTAAAACGGATGACCCTCCGTTATAAGTAATGGCCCCCGCAGGACACGCCGCTCCGCAGTGCATGCACGCCATGCACCTTTTTCCTTCCACCATCCTTATACCTTCATCGGATTTCTCCAGTACCGTAAAAGGACAGACCGCGACACACGTCATACATTCGCTGCAAACATCCCTGTTAACTTTTATCATTTCGATTCACCCTCCGGCTCTCTTTCCTTATCTGCCGCCGCATAGTCCCACGTCAAGGCTCCGGTAAATGTCATAAGCCCGCCGGCTGAAGCAGCAGAATATCACCTTCATCGTATAGTCTCTATTTTCATCCATCCAATTTTTCACAGTGGTCATGGCCACTTTGGCAGCTTCCTCCTGAGGATATCCGTAGACACCTGTAGAAATTCCGGGAAATGCAATGCTGCGGATGTGGTGTAATTTTGCAAGCTCCAGTGAATTTCGGTAGCAATTCCCCAAAAGGGTAGGATCCTCAGGCTTACCGGAATAGATCGGCCCTACAGTATGGATGACCCATTTGGCCGGCAGGTTGTAGCCTCCCGTGATTTTTGCTTCGCCGGTTTTGCAGCCGCCCATAGTTTTACACTCCTTGAGAAGCTCCGCTCCCGCTGCGCGATGGATTGCGCCGTCTACTCCGCCGCCACCCAAAAGATCGTTTTGAGCCGCGTTAACTATGCAATCACACTTAAGTGTGGTGATGTCAGCTTGTATTACGTCCCATAGACTTTTATTCTCTTTCGTTCTGTTTCCTGTGCCGTCCATTTTGTACCTCCCTCATCCTCGTCTATTCTACCATGCCGGCCGACAAAATGGAAAGACAGAGTTTTATAGTTGTTTTCCACAATCATCTTCCGGATATGGAAAAGAAATACGTATATACCATAATACTCGCAAAATTCTTAACTTTTTGAGCAGATAATAGAGTAAAATGTTAAACTATTAAACGTATTCCTTTAGACCCATTCATTATGCAAAGAAAAGGAGGAAGGTCTTATATGTCGTATGTAGATCAGATACTCGAATCCGTAATAGCGAAAAACCCTTCAGAACCGGAATTTCACCAAGCTGTAAGAGAAGTCCTCGACTCGTTGCGCCCTGTAGTTGACGAGAAGGAACATATCTACAGGCGGGAGGCTTTGCTGGAAAGGCTGGTGTCGCCGGAGCGGCAATTGAAATTTCGCGTAGCGTGGATTGACGATACAGGTCAGGCTCGTGTAAATACCGGTTACCGAGTTCAGTTCAGCAGCGCCATCGGGCCATACAAAGGCGGATTACGTTTTCACCCGTCGGTTAATCTTGGAATAATTAAGTTTTTAGCATTTGAACAGATATTCAAGAACAGCCTTACCGGACTGTCCATAGGCGCCGCCAAGGGAGGTTCTGATTTTGATCCTAAGGGAAAATCAGACAGAGAGATCATGGCCTTTTGTCAGAGCTTCATGACCGAGCTGTGCAAGTATATAGGAGCGGATACTGATATCCCCGCAGGAGATATCGGAGTCGGCCAGAGGGAAATCGCATATCTGTTCGGCCAGTACAAGAGGATACGCGGTGTGTATGAGGGCGTGATAACCGGAAAAAAACTGAGCTACAGCGGCTCCGAGGCTCGAACTGAGGCCACAGGTTACGGACTCGTATATCTGACAAAAGAATTGCTCAAGATAAACGGAATTGATATTGCCGGCAAGACTGCCGCAGTGTCCGGCTCAGGCAACGTGGCAATTTACGCCATAGAAAAGGCTGCCCAATTCGGTGTAAAGGTGCTTACCTGCTCTGATTCCAACGGATGGATATACGATCCTGACGGAGTTTCCGTTGAGGTTCTCAAGAGAATAAAGGAAGCCGAACGGAAACGGCTCACCGAGTATGTCAAGTACAGACCGGACGCCGTATATACGGAAGGTACCGGAGTTTGGTCCGTAAAATGCGATCTGGCTCTTCCGTGCGCCACTCAAAATGAGCTGGGACTGGAAGCCGCCCAAACTCTTACCGAAAACGGTGTTATCGCCGTATGCGAGGGAGCGAACATGCCGACTACCTTTGAAGCGGTCAGATGTTTCCAGGACAACAATGTGATCTTCGCACCCGGAAAAGCGGCCAACGCCGGCGGCGTAGCCACATCTGCCCTTGAAATGTCACAAAACTCCAGCAGGGTACGGTGGTCCTTCGAGCGAGTTGACTCGACCTTGCAGGCCATAATGACCGACATAACCCATAAGATGGCCGATGCGGCAAAGCGCTACGGCAACGAAAGAGACTATGTCATGGGCGCCAATATAGCCGGCTTTGAGAAAGTGGCTGACGCCATGCTGTCCCAGGGAATATTCTAGGAAGGGACGCAGCGGGTCGCAGAGGGGCGGCACGGAGAGCTTGCTGTCCGGCGAGCCGAAAAGTGTTGGTTTTAGTTTCGGAAGTTT
>CAYTYN010000019.1:0-26454 GCA_964442135.1 uncultured Oscillospiraceae bacterium | reverse complement strand
GGTCTATCATCTTGGCCGGATCCTCGCATTTGTCCAGCAAAGCGTTGATGTTAGCGCTCATTATCTGGCTAAATCTTTGTAAAACTCCCATCGTCGGCACCTCTTTCTTTTTATAACTTTACTTCTTATAACTGCTTACTTCCTGTGGCGGAAATCTTTAACAAGAAAATAGCACAAAAGGCGGTCACTGTCAAGATTGGCAGAGCCTGACAGGCCCTTGACGGACTGCGTGTCACCCTTCCCCCGCTAGGTCGTCTATGAGCTCCTGAAGCCTCGCCAGCCGGTCTCTGTCCATATCCTCCTTCTCTTCGTATGGGTATGGTATGCTCAGCCTTTCATATTTTGTTTTAGCCATGCTGTGATATCCTAAAAGCTCTACCTTCTCCACTGTATCTATAGCTCTGATGAAACGCGCCAAACTCCCCACATCCTCTTCCCTGTCGTTAAGTCCGGGCACTATAACCTGTCGTACCCATACCGGCGTATCAGTCCTGTTTACAGCCTCTATGACATTAAACAAAGCGTCCATCGGCCTTCCTGTAAGCTTTTCGAACTGTTCGGGTTCTGTATGCTTTACGTCCAGCAGTATCAAATCGGCTTCTCCTATGACCTTCTCCGTGACGTGATCGAAATAGGTGCCGCCGGTGTCTATGGCCGTTCCTATGCCTTCCTCGCGGAGGGCTCTTATAGCGGCTATGAGAAATTCCCCGTGTATAAGGGGTTCTCCCCCTGAAAAGGTAACTCCCCCTTTTTCGCCGTAGTAGGGTCTGCCCCGTTTTGCCTTCGATACCATTTCCTCCACGGTGATTGAGGTGACCCTGTCCCCGTCCGCCTCCCATGTGTCCGGATTGTGGCAGTATTTGCACCGGGCCGGACATCCCTGGAGGAAAAAGACGGTTCGGATACCCGGACCGTCTACGGCGCCGAAGGTCTCTATGGAATGAAGTTTTGCTTTCGTATTTCCTTTCATGTATTCCCGCCTCTTACGGAGAACCGCCGTGATTTCCACCCGCCCGGTCTATGAACCGTTTGGCTTTATCGGATCCTGTAGTCTTTGGCTCGCAGACTTTGTCCTACAGGCTTTGATGGAAGGTTCTCTCTATAACCTCTCTCTGGTGAGCTCTGGACAGGGCGTTAAAACGAACCGCGTAGCCGGAAACCCTTATGGTCAGGCTCGGATACTTGTCCGGGTTCTCGTAGGCGTCGAGGAGTACGTCTCTGTTCAGCACGTTTACGTTGAGATGGTGCGCGCCCTGACTGAAATATCCGGAGAGAAGGTTCACCAGGTTTTCCTTTCTCTGTTTTCTGTCTTTCCCCAAGGCGTCGGGAACCACGCTGAAGGTGTTGGATATGCCGTCCCGACAGGTGTCCCAATCTATCTTGGCCACAGAGTTCAGGGATGCCACAGCGCCCTTCTCATCCCTTCCGTGCATTGGGTTAGCCCCGGGTGCGAAGGGAGTTCCGGCTCTTCTGCCGTCCGGAGTGTTTCCCGTCCTCTTTCCGTACATTACGTTGGAGGTTATGGTCAGAACCGAGAGGGTCGTTACGGAGTTTCTGTAGTTAGGATGCTTTCTCAGCTCGGATACGGCTCTTCGGGAGATGGCTACTGCTATTTCATCCACTCTGTCGTCGTCGTTTCCGTATTTTGGAAAATCCCCTTCTATCATGTAGTCGACTATGACGCCGTCTTCATTCTTTGAAGGAGTTACCTTGGCGTATTTAATCGCTGAAAGGGAATCCGCCGCTACGGAGAAGCCTGCAACCCCGAAGGACATAAGCCTCTTCACCTCAGAGTCTAAAAACGCCATCTGAGTCCTCTCGTAGTCATACTTGTCGTGCATGAAGTGGATTATGTTCATTATGCGAGAGTATACGCCCATGAGCCAAGACAGGTATATCTTATACCTCTCCCAAACCCGGTCAAAGTCCAGAGGTCCGTCTCCCATAGGCTCCATCTGAGGCCCCACCCGCTCTCCGGTTCTCTCGTCTATGCCGCCGTTGATGGCTAAGAGCAGACACTTGGCCAGGTTGCATCTGGCGCCGAAGTACTGAATCTGATGTCCCATCTCTATAGCCGATACGCAGCAGGCTATGGAGTAGTCGTCTCCGCAGTAAGGTCTCATCTTATCGTCGTTCTCGTACTGTATGGAGTCCGTGTCTATGGATACCTGGGCGCAAAACCTTTTGAAAGGCTCCGGAAGCTTCTCGGACCAAAGCACCGTCAGGTTGGGTTCCGGAGCCGGATCTAGGTTGTACAAGGTGTTTAAAACCCTGTAGGTGTTCTTCGTCACCCGGTGACGGCCGTCCCTTCCTACCCCTGCGAGTCCTTCGGTGATCCACATGGGATCTCCTCCGAAGAGCTCGTTGTATTCGTTGGTTCTCAGGTGTCTCGCCACTCTCAGCTTCAGGATGAAGTCGTCTATGAACTCCTGAATCCTGCTCTCCGTGTAAGTCTTCCTGGCCAAGTCTCTCTCCGCGTATATATCTATAAAGGTAGACGTTCTGCCCAGAGACATGGCCGCTCCGTTTTCTTCCTTTATCCCTGCAAGGTAGGCGAAATACAGCCACTGTATAGCCTCCCTTACGTCCTTTGCCGGCTTCGATATGTCGTAGCCGTACTTTTCGGCCATCTCCTTTATCTCCTTCAAAGCCTGTATCTGATTATATATTTCCTCGGACAGCCTGATGTTTTCCTCCGTCATGTCCTCCCGGGAGGCTATGTCATCGTGATCCTTCTGCTTTTCCTCGATCAGCCTGTCTATGCCGTAGAGGGCGCAGCGCCTGTAGTCTCCTATTATTCTTCCCCTTCCGTAGGCGTCGGGAAGGCCGGTTATATATCCTAAGTGGCGCACCTTCCTCATCTCCGGCGAATAAGCCTTGAACACTCCGTCGTTATGGGTGGTGACGTAGTTGAACATGAAGCTTATCTCCTCAGGCAGCTTCTCCCCGTGCTCGGACAGCTCCTCTCTTACCATTCTGATTCCGCCGAAGGGGCAGATGCCTCTCTTTAAAGGCTCATCGGTCTGAAGTCCTACGATGAGATCGTCGCTCCTGATTATATATCCCGGTTCATAGGCGTTTATCCGCATTATACGGCTGGCGTCCACCTTCAGGGTTCCCCCGGCCTTTCTCTCTTCTCTCAGGAGCTCTTTCACCCTGTCGCTGCATCTCAAGGTTCTTTCGGTAGGCCCTTGGAGAAAGCTTTCGTCTCCATCATAGGGGGTATAGTTAAGTCTGATAAAATCGTCAGTGTCGATAGTGTCTACCCATGATCCCAGTTTAAATCCTTCCCACTCTTTTCTCATGTGCCCTTCTCCCTCCATATATCTGTATATTCGGCCGAGTCCTCTCCCATATCCGGCTCATAACCTGACTTATCTACAATCCGATTATATACCCTCCAAGAAAAAAAGGAAGCAAATATTTGCCTTTTTAAGGGTATTTTGCTTCCTAGACTCTTAAATTCCTGTGCTTTTCGCCGTTTTCCCGAACTATTATTATATATAAACTCTTATCGTTCGTTTTTCCTTCTTCGCCCGCCGAACCGCCTCGTCTATGTCTGCGCTTACATCGGGAGTTATGATGGTCTTTCCCCCAAAGGGAGATTCGCGGAATCTTAACGTCATTTCCTTTCTGTCCTTTGCCAGACCCCGACCGAACCTGTGCTCGCTTATCATCAGTGGAACGGCTCCGCTTTCCGGACCGAGGACCTCCGCGGAAAAGGCTCCTTCCTCTACTCCCAGCTCTCTCAAAGGCTCCGGAGCATACCGATTATATACGTTGAATCCGCTGTCTGCGTATATTCTGACTCCCGCCTTGGAAAACCTGTCCACCCAGTGTAAATTCCCCAGATATATCCCGTTTATCCGCCCTATCTCGGCGGCCTTTTCAAAGTTTTCCTCTATGAAGCCGTCTTCCGGCCCCTTGGATATGGCCGTGATGTAGGGGATGACGGAAAAGCCGTCCCGACCCTTCTCCACAGCCATATTCTTCTCAATGATCCGGGCGAGGGGAATCAGACAGCGGGTCTCTATTCCCGTTTCTCTGATCCGGACTGAAGCCTTCTCAAAATCCTCCACACTGTAAAAGCATATCTCCAACGCCGGTTCTTTTCTGCCGTTAACCGGTTCCTTTTTATCCTCCATGACCCATGCCCCGGGCGCAGGCTTCCTTCCCGTTTCCATGAGAGTCTCCGTCATCTGAGATAGGAGGCCTCTTCTCATTTTGTTCACGGCGGAGACAGGTATGAATAAATCCAAGTCTTTTATCCACTTTATTCTGTCGATGACAAAGGGAGTTCCTCCCGTCTTAGTAAGAGCCTTTTCTATCCTGTCCCGGGCGGAGGCTCCGTCGGCGGCCGGCTGTCCCACTTCTGATTCCATGGACACCTCCCTTCCCGTCCTTCTGTCCCGAAGGGTGATCCCCACTCTGCCATCCTCCGTCTTTTTTACTTCGCCGTCTAAAATCCTCTTTCTGATGAATTTCCCCTCTGAAAAGGTCTTATTTTTAAATGACCCTTCCGCCTCCTTTATTTGAGCAGCCGATGTTATCCTGTACACTCTATCCCCGGGAGACACTGCCGTCTTCACATCCCCTATTCTGACAAGTCCCTCAGGCCCGTCCTCTACGTAGGTGACCAGAACGCTTGCGTTCTTCCGCCCCCGTATCTCTATACGGTCGCCGAAGGACAAGGCTCCGTAACGGCTCTTTTTCCCGGACGGCCTTACGGTCACCACTCCCCGGCCGTCTCCTGCCTTTGTCACGGTTCCCATGAACAGGCCGCTGTTCTTAGGGACGATTGAAGACATCAGTTCCCGTCCCGGATCTCCGTGGGCATAGCCTTCTGTAAATCCTCCCCGGTTATATATCTGAAGAAGACTTTCCCTGTCATCCTCGGAAACCTCATACTTTCCCTTCTCGTAATACATATCCATGTATTTCCTGTAGATCGATGTCACCGTGGCCACGTATTCCGGCGATTTCATCCGCCCCTCTATTTTAAGTGACGAAACTCCCGCCTCTATGAGATCCGGAATTCTGTCCACCATACACAGATCCTTAGGACTTAAAATATGCCTTCCTTCGGGCTTTTCCCCTTCAAAGCCGCTGATAAGATCGTATGCCAGACGGCAGGGCTGAGCGCACTGTCCTCTGTTTCCGCTCCTGCCTCCAAAGTACCGGCTCAGCTGGCACTGACCCGAATAGGATATGCAAAGGGCTCCGTGGACAAAGACCTCGATCTCCACATCGGTGCCGGCGCATATGCGTTCTATCTCCTTCAAGGTCAGCTCTCTCGCCAGAACCACTCTCTCATACCCCAGCTTCCGGGCGGCCACGACTCCCTCGAGGCTGTAGATCGACCCTTGGGTGGAAAGGTGCATCTCCATTTCGGGTATATGCTTTCTCACCAGATACCCCAGTCCCGGATCCTGTATGATGAGGGCGTCGGCTCCCATTTCGTACATTCGGTAAGCCGTCCTCAGAGCTTCCCTGACCTCTTCCTCTCTTATAAGGGTGTTCATGGTCACGTAAGTCTTTATACCTCTTATTCCGGCAAAATCCAATGCCTCCTTAAGCTCTTCCTCCGAAAAGTTTTCCGCGTTCATCCTGGCGTTAAACGCCCCAGTTCCCAGATAAACGGCGTCGGCTCCGCTTTCCGCCGCCGCTATAAAGCTTTCCGGACTTCCCGCAGGAGCCAGAAGTTCACATTTTGTCATAGCCGCCTCATCCAATCCTTCTATACTGTCATGCCATTCCCTTTTCACACTATCCATACTCTCTATCATACCCTTAGAACCTTCCCGGAGCAACTTGGTATTTTTATAAATATTTTCATGTTTTTATGCAAATTCTCCTTGATTTTCTCCGTTGCAGGTGTTATATTATCTCATGTGAATGATTATGCTGCTAAATTCATATATATTCGCGGAGGTTTTTAAATGGTTAAAGAAAAAATAGTCCTCGCTTATTCGGGAGGACTTGACACATCTATTATCGTCTCATGGCTGAAGGAAAACTACAGCTGCGATGTAATCGCCGTGTGCTGTAACGCAGGACAGAAGGAGGATTTCGATGCTATCGAAAAGAAGGCCTATGCCACAGGCGCCTCTAAGGCATATGTTCTGGATATACGCCGGGAGTTCATCACCGACTACGTCTATCCGGTTCTGAAGGCTGACGCTGTCTATGAAAACGACTATCTTCTGGGAACTTCTATGGCCAGACCTCTCATGGCTAAAAAGCTGGTAGAGGTGGCTGAGGCGGAAGGAGCCTTCACCATAGCTCACGGATGTACCGGAAAGGGAAACGATCAGGTTCGGTTCGAGACCACCATAAAAGCTCTCAACCCGAGCATTAAGATCATCGCTCCCTGGAGATGCTGGGAGCTTCACTCCAGAGAGGAATGCATAGAATACGCTAAGACTCATAACATCCCTATCGCTCAGACTGTAGAGAAGATCTACTCCAGAGACGAGAATATATGGCACATAAGCCACGAGGGCGGAAACCTGGAAAACCCCTGGAACGAGCATGAGGACGACATCCATGTGCTCTCTAAAACCCCTGAGGCAGCGCCGGATAAGGCCACCTACGTGGAAATAGACTTTGAGCAGGGCGTTCCTGTAGCCGTGGACGGCGAAAAGCTGGATCCTATCGCTCTGCTGACCAAGCTTAACGACTTGGGAAGCGAAAACGGTGTAGGAACCATAGATATAATAGAAAACAGATTGGTGGGCATGAAGTCCAGAGGCGTATATGAGACTCCGGGAGGAACTATCCTCTTCGCGGCTCACAGAGATTTGGAAAAGCTCATATTAGACAGAGATACCTTGCAGTATAAGAACATCGTGGCACAGAAGATGGCTCAGCTGGTGTATGACGGACTTTGGTACACACCGCTGAGAGAAGCTATATCCGCCTTCGTGGATAAAACTCAGGAGCTTATGACGGGAACTGTAAAGATGAAGCTTTACAAGGGTAGCGCCGTTCCTGTAGCAAGCAAATCGCCGTACTCTCTCTACAACGAAGAGTTCGCCACATTCAGCGCCGATGAGGTTTATGACCAGAGCGACGCCGAAGGGTTCATAAATCTCTTCGCTCTGCCGCTGAAGATCAGAGCTATCCGGAAGCAGAATCTGGAAGGCAACATTCCTGAAGCGCAGAAGGCTCTGGGCAAAAAGGTTCTCCGGGGCGGAGAATTCGTCGAGTAGCCTTACAGTTTTATGCTTTTTCATATCCATTCTTTAAGAGGAAGTGCCGCGAAATCATCGGCATAGATGACAATGCGGCACTTTTCCTCGTCAAGTATTTTAGCAAACAGGCGCCCCTGGCAGCGCCTGAGGTATCGCTGCGTTTTTCCTATCGGTTTACGATAACCGTACCGGTCTTTCCCTCCAAGGCCTCGATGGCTTTGTCCAGAGAAGTTATTATAGCCTCCTTCTCAGGGAAAGCCTTTACGAATTTCATCGCGGCCTCTACCTTAGGTAACATGCTTCCGGGGGCGAACTGTCCATCGGCCTTGTGTTTCTCAGCCTCTGTCAATGTAAGGGTGGACAAATCCTGCTGGTCAGGCTTATTGAAGTTAACGGCCACCTTTTCTACCTCGGTAAGTATCATCAGGATGTCGGCGTCGATGCTCTCGGCGAGAAGCTCCGCGGCGAAATCCTTATCTATGACGGCGGCCACCCCTTGAAGGCTTCCGTCCTCATTTCTCACTACCGGGATTCCACCGCCTCCGCATGTGACTACTATGGTAGTATCCCAAAGGGTCTTGACCGCGTCTATCTCGACGATCTCTTTAGGAATAGGCGAAGGAACCACTCTTCTCCAACCTCTTCCCGCGTCCTCCTTCATGGAGTATCCTTTTTCAGTCTGAAGAGCCTTAGCCTCCTCCTCAGGGTAGAAAGGTCCTATAGGCTTGGTAGGATTGGCGAAGCCGGGATCCTCTTTGTCCACGACCATCTGGGTAACTACGGTGAGGACAGGGGTCTTCTTTCCTCTCTTCTCCAAAGCCCGCCTCATTCCCTGTTGCAGGTGGTATCCTATATATCCCTGAGACATGGCTCCGCACACGTCAAAAGGCATTGCCGGGGTAACGTCCTTCGCAGTCTCCGACGCGAGCAATATCCTTCCCACCTGAGGTCCGTTTCCGTGGACGATACCCATCTCATAACCCATAACGCTGATATCGGCTATATACTCACAGGTCTTATTTACTACCTCCAGCTGAGCCTCGGCGGTAGGCTCACTTTTCCCCGACTGAAGAGCGTTGCCTCCTAAGGCTATCACTATTTTTTTTGCTTTTTTCGGCATTTCTTCAATTCCTTTCTATAGGTCATCTCTGTTTACAGGACAGGACATACATCTGGGACCGCCTCGTCCTCTGGAAAGCTCCGAGCTGGGTATGGTCAGCACGTTGACTCCCTTTTTATCCAGAAGGTCGTTGGTCACGTAGTTCCTCTCATAGGTGACCACCGTTCCCGGTGCTATGCACAGAGTGTTGGAGCCGTCGTTCCACTGCTCCCTCTGGGCAGCCATCGGATCGCTTCCTCCGCAGCGTATTAGCTCCACCGCAGGAAGACCCAGCACATCCTTCAGGATGTTGGTAAGGTCGTCGGTCACCGATGAGAATCTGGCCTTGCCGTCCTTTCCCAGAGTTATCTCGAAAAGCTGGAGAGGGCCTTCTATTTCCGGGTGGATGGTAAACTTGTCGTAATCAACCATGGTAAATACCGTATCCAGGTGCATGAAGGCACGACACTTAGGAATGTTGAAAACGAGTACCCTCTTAAACGCAGACTTGTTCAGCATGTTCTCGGCAAAGCGCTCTATGGCGGCTGCCGTCGTTCTCTGGCTGAGACCGATAGCTACGGTCTCAGCGTTGAGCACGAGAACATCTCCTCCTTCGATGGAATATTCGTGGTCGTAATCGTACCAGAGCTGGGAGCCTTCAGGAGCAAAGTCCCGGTTATACATGAACATGTACTTCAGAAGCAAGGCTTCCCTCCTCCTGGTCTTAGTGCTCATGTGATGTACGTTAAGGCCGTTGCCCACACAGGCGCCCGGGTCACGGGTAAAGTAAAGATTAGGCATAGGATCTACGTAAAACGGGTATGCCGACGCGATGAAGTCAGCGAGAGACTTCTCCTCGTTATACTCTATGTCTGTCCTCTTCACACCTGCGATCAGCCTGGATACCATTTCCTCGGGCGGCAGCTTTATCATGTAATCGTATATGGCCTCTCTTACTCCCTCGGAAATTATGTTGCTTTCATCTAAAAATTTATTCAGAAACTCCTTCCTGACTTCATCGTCAGCCAGAGCCTTCGCCGTTTCGTCCACGTAGTAGATGACCTCCACGCCGTTTTCCCTGAGGACCTCTGCAAATCTGTCGTGCTCCTGACGAGCCACCTTCAGAAAGGGTATGTCATCGAAGAGAAGCCGCTCGAAATTATCAGGTACGAGACCTTCCACCTCCTCACCTATTCGGTGAAGAAGAACCTTATTCAGTTTTCCTATTTCAGAGTAATTATGAATTCCGGGATACATAAGGTATTCCTCCTTTACCCGCCTCGTACACCTCTCAGCTTTTTAACGGCTGTCCCACGGCTTTAGCCTATGGTGGCCACTATTACGGCCTTTATAGTATGCATTCTGTTCTCCGCTTCATCGAATACTACAGAATGCCTGCTTCTGAATACTTCGTCCGTAACCTCGCGTATATCATAGCCGGCTTCCATCTGGGTCTTAGCCATAGTGGTTTCGAAATCATGGAAGGAAGGCAGGCAGTGCATGAATATAACGTCAGGATTCTCAGTAGCCGCTATCATCTCCTCTGTTACCTTGAACGGAGTGAGCATTCTCACCCTCTCAGGGATCTCGGCTTCTTCACCCATGGAAGCCCAAACATCGGCATATATAACGTCTGCTCCCTTGAGAATCTGCGGATCTGCGGAGATCTCTATTACGGCTCCTGTTTCCTCGGCAACCTGCTGAACCTTGGCGATCACCTCTTTATCCAGTTGATCCTGAAGCTCGTCAGGGCCGTATGCCACATAGTGCATTCCCATCTTAGCGCAGCCGTACATCCAGGCGTAGCTCATGTTATTTCTGATATCACCGCTGAATACGACTTTAACCTTGTTGAGAGGCTTGGCGATATGTTCTTCTATGGTCAAAAGGTCTGCCAGTATCTGAGTGGGATGATCCACGTCAGTAAGACCGTTCCATACGGGAACTCCGGCGTGCTTAGCCAGTCCTTCCACTACAGCCTGGTCGAACCCCCTGTATTCTATGCCGTCATAGAATCTTCCCAATACCTTAGCGGTATCTTCCATTGTTTCCTTCTTTCCCATCTGGGAGCTTGCGGAATCGAGGAACGTAACTCCGGCGCCTTCATCCATAGCCGCTACCTCAAAAGCGCATCTGGTTCTGGTGGAGGTCTTCTCAAAGAGGAGAACTATGTTCTTTCCTTTAAGAATCTGGTTGTTTACCCCGGCTCTCTTCTTCGCCTTAAGATCCCGGGCCAAGTCGAGCAAGTACCTGATCTCTTCAGGTGTGAAGTCCATAAGTGTCAAAAAGCTTCTTCCTTTTAAATTTACTGCCATATCTCTTTCTCCTTCTCACTTTTCTGCGGAACCTTAACGAGTTATCCGCCTTTCCCGTTCGCTGCCGCTGACAAAAAATTTAAACAATTTATGTACTCAATATGATAACTGTATTTTATCTCCAATAAAAGTACCAGTTTATCACATTTTTAATAGACCGGTTTTGACCCTCTCCCCTCCGGAATGTAAAAGAGCCGGAATATCTCATTTTCCGGCTCTTTGGCGATTCATATCCGTGATTATATCTGTCAGAATCTCCATGCCTTTTTCTAATCTTTCCCCGGTCTCGAACGAGTAGTTCAGCCTTATGAAATCTTTGCCCCCGTGGCGCTCCGGAAAGAATACGTCTCCCGGGATTAAGGATATGCCGTGACGGAGAGCCTCAGTCATTACGTCTCTTCCCCTCATTCCCTCAGGCAGCCTGCACCACACGTATACTCCCCCTTCAGGCTTTTTATATGAAAGGCCCTGTTCCTTCAGCCTGTCCAGATACGAACACATTACATCCCTCTTCTCCCTGTTAAGGGCGATGATCTCCTTCAGCTTCTTTTCGTAGGTGCCGTCCGTAAGGTACTTGGCAAGCAGCTTCTGGGTCAGCCAGTCCAAGGTCATCAGCCGTATGGACACCATATAGCTCAGGCTGTTTACGAGAGCTTTCGATGCCGCTACAAAGGCCATGGACATTCCCGGTATAAATGTCAGGGAAAATGAATAGATGTATATGACGTTATTATTCTTATCCATGGACTTAATGGTAGGAAGGCCTTCCGTCCCGTAGGCCAGCTCTGAAGCCGCGTCCTCCTCAACGATGGGCAGTCTGTACTTATTGGATATCTCTATAAGCTTCTTCCTCCGCTCCAGGGACAGTATATTGCCTGTGGGATCGTGAAAGCTGGAATTGACGTATATAAACCTTGGGCGGTGCAGGCGGATCAGATTCTCCAGGCCGTCGGTCATCATTCCGTCCTCGTCTACGGGGACGGTTACAGCCGAGCAGCCTGCCAGATTTATTACTCTGTACACGTCAGGGGAAACCGGCTCCTCTATTATTACCTTGTCCCCGGGCCTCAGAAGGGCGGCCGCCAGGAAGTCCAGAGCCTGGTTCGTCTCCGACAGCACCTGTACCTGATCGGTGTCCGATCTGATCCCCTTGGTTCTGAGATATGCCGCTATTTTCCGTCTCAAGGTCAGATCTCCCTGATAAGGCGACAGGAAGAAGGGCTTTCGGTTTTCCTCGTTGAGTATGGACGCTATGTCGTCGGCGATCTCGGCTTCGCTGTACACCTGAGGGGGCATTCCCGACGAAAAGGATATGCCGGTTTCACGGGCGAACCTGAGAAATATGTTGTCGTAGCTCTTCTCCATATCCAGATAATCGTCCTTTATGAGAAAGCTCCAGTTTACCGATCCTCCCCCGGGTTCCTTTCCCTTGGTTGCCTGCCCGTCCGGAAAAGTAACCTTATAGCCTACCCCCGGCCGGGAGTCCACCAGCTGCTCATCCTTTAGGACGCCGTAGGCCTTTATCACCGTATTCCTGTGAACACCTAAAAGCCTTCCCATCTCCCTTTCCGAAGGAAGGACGGCGCCGTCGGCAAGCTCGCCGCGGAGGATTTTCTCCTTTATGTTCTCGTATATCTGCCAGTAAACCGGCGTCTTTACGTTCTTATCTACAGTTATCCTCACGGTTGCCTCCCTGTTTTTCCTTCGGCTTCTTCACGCCGTGAAACTGATAGTAGCAGACCTCCAGCCTGCCGTTATACAGCTTTCTGCGCCTATCGGCCTCCCGCCCGAATATTCTCTCCTCCACATCTCTGTCCGTAGTGATCATGAAAAGGGACCAGTCGGGATTTCTTCGGAAGAACTCCCTGTAGGCGTTATATATCCCTCGCTTTTGATTGTCTCCGCCTATTCTTTCTCCGTAGGGAGGATTGGTTATGATTATCCCGGCAGGCTCTCTCGCCTCTATCTTAGACATGTTCATTCTCTTGAACACTATGCAGTCGTCGACTCCCGCCTCTGCCGCATTTTCCCGAGCCGCCTCTATGGCTCTCGGCTCCACGTCGGAAGCGAATATCCTTACGTCCGCGTCATAATCTATGGCCTCAAAGGCTGCCCTTCTCTCCTCCTTCCACAAATTCTCCGAAATAGCATCCCACTCCTCGCAGGCGAATTTCCTGCCCAGACCGGGAGCTATGTTTCTTCCTATCATGGCCGCTTCTATAGGTATGGTTCCTGAGCCGCAGCACGGGTCCATCAGACATCTTCCCGGCTTCCAAAAGGAAAGCTGCACCATGCCGGCGGCCAAGGTCTCCTTTATGGGAGCCGCTACGTCCATAACCCGATATCCCCGCTTGTGAAGCCCTGCTCCGCTGGTATCCACCGTCACTGTAGCCACGTCCTTTAGGAGCGCTATCTTCACCGTATAGCCGGCTCCCGTCTCCGGGAACTCATCCAGACCGTAGCTTTCCTTCAACCTCTCCACTATGGCCTTTTTCCCGATGCTCTGGCATGCCGGCACGCTGTGGAGGACGGATTTTACCGATGTGCCGGTTACTGTAAACCTGCCGTCTGCCGGTATCAGGTTCTCCCATCGGATCCCCTTTATCTGCTGGAACAGCTCTTCGAAGGTCACAGCCTTGAATTCTCCCATTTTCAGGAGTACCCTGTCGGCGGACCTGAGCCAGAGATTGCTCCTGACTATGGTCCTCTCATCTCCCGTATATGTTATCTTTCCATCCTCAGATCTGAGTATTTTAAATCCCAGATTCTGAAGCTCCCGCTTCACCACCGCCTCCAGTCCGAAGGTGGCCGTGGCGATCAGCTCATGTCTCATCTTCTGCTCCCGGTTAAAAAAAAGCCGCCGCGCCGTATGCCGTACAAGGTCAACGACGAGGCGACTCACTATTTCTTAAAGATAAGGCTCTCTTCTGTTAAGCTTATTATTCTCGATATTCTCTATAACGCTGAGAGCCTGTCCCGTACCTATGGCGACACACTCCTCAGGATTTTCCGCAAGGTGTGCCTCTATGCCCATGCGCTCCTGTATGCAGCGATCCAAACCTTTCAGCTTTGCTCCCCCTCCGGTCAGAGTAACGCCGGAGCTGGTTATGTCGGCGGCCAGTTCCGGAGGAGTCCTCTCCAGTACGGCGTGAACGGTCTCGCATATGGTGTTTACCGATTCCTCCAAAGCCTCGGCAATCTCAGCGGATGATATTTCTACCATCTTAGGAAGTCCGGTTACAAGATCCCTTCCCCTGCACTCCGCCGTCGGATTTTCATCCGAAACCACAGCCGCTCCTATCTTCAGCTTAAGCTCCTCCGCCGTCCTCTCGCCTATGTAGAGCTGGTGCTTCTTTCTCATGTATTTTATAATGGCGTCATCGAACTTGCCTCCCGCCATCTTAACGGATTCACTGGTAACTATGCCTCCCAGAGCTATGACTGCCACATCAGTGGTGCCGCCCCCTATGTCTATTACCATCAGGCCTTCCGGTCTGGATATATCCAAACCTGCCCCTATGGCCGCAGCCACAGGCTCCTCTATGAGGAATGCCGACTTTCCACCCGCTTGCTCCGTGGCTTCTCTTACGGCTCTCTTCTCAACGTCTGTTATTCCGCTGGGAACGCAGACCATGATCCTTGGCCTGAAAAACCTTCTGGTGCCGCATGCCTTTCTGATGAAATACTTCAGCATACGCTCTGTTATATCGTAGTCTGAGATAACACCGTCCCTAAGCGGCTTTACCGCCACTATATTGGCAGGGGTTCTTCCCAGCATCTGCCGCGCTTCCTCACCTACGGCCACTATCTCGTCGGTATCGTTATTTACCGCTACTACAGAAGGTTCGTCTAAAACTATGCCTTTATTCTTTATGTAAACTAATACGTTGGCTGTGCCCAGGTCTATGCCTACGTTTAATGCCATCCCTGTTCTCCTTTCAATACATATTGCCTAGAAGACATTATACATAAAACGAGCTCATATTTCAATGACTTTACCCGGCAGGCGGAAAAATAACCGTAACCTCCATTCCCCACGGCGTGACCTACAGAGCCTCTATAAAGGCATCCACCTCCTCTTCGGTGGTACCCCATGAGGTAACCAGCCTGATTACCACCTTTCCTTCCTTCTCCGGCGCCCACCGGTAAAAGAAGAAGTTCTTCTCCAGCTCTTCAACCTTTTCCGCAGGAAGTACAGGGAATAACTGATTAGTCTGGGATACTCCGTCGAACCCATATCCCTTAGCCGCAATCCCTTCTCTCAGCTTCTTAGCCATGGCGTTGGAGTGGGCGCCCATTTTAAAGTAAATGCTGTCCTCCCCTCCGTCCAGCAGCGCTTCGAACTGAACTCCCAGGAGCCTGCCCTTGGCCAGAAGACCGCAGCTCCGCTTTATCATCCACCGGAAGTGATCGTTCATCTCATGGTTTAGTATGACCAGCACCTCGCCGAAGAGAGCGCCGTTCTTAGTCCCTCCGATGTAGAAAGCGTCGGTCAGCTCCCCTATGTCGCGAAGGGTCAAATCGTTATCCTCACAGGTGAGAGCACACCCGAGGCGAGCTCCGTCCATGTACAGATACATATTCCTTTCCCTGCATTTATCACTTAAGGCCTTCAGCTCGGCCTTAGAGTATATGGAGCCGTTTTCCGTAGGATTGGATATATATGCTAACTTAGGGACTACGGTGTGTTCATCCTCATATTCCAGCCAGGCTTCATCGATACCTGAAGGAGTCAGCTTACCGTTATCTCCGTTTACTGCTATGACTCTGTGACCGGTAGCTTCGGCAGCTCCTGTCTCATGTACGTATACGTGGCCTGTTCTCGGTGATACCACAGCCTCATAAGGCCTTAATGCGGCTGAGATCACCGTAATATTACACGGAGTTCCTCCTATCATCATGTGAACATGGCAGTCCCGGACGCCTATAAGCTCCCTCACCATCTCTCTTACGTGGTCACAATGGCTGTCAAGGCCATAACCGTCGGAGTGCTCCATATTAGTCGCCGTAAGCGCTTCCATTACCTTAGGATGGGCTCCGATACTGTAATCACTTCTGAAGTATATCATTTTCTGGTTACCTCCCGGTCTTTGAAAATATATTAACCTGACTATATTATAAACCGAAACCCTTCCCTTAGCAATTATTCATGCCGGCCTATTGCCCGAGGGAGTCAATCTATGAGTGACTCCCTACCGGTGATGGTTGTGAAGAAGCTTCTCCTGCTTTCCCTTCAGCATTCCG
Source organism: uncultured Oscillospiraceae bacterium (assembly GCA_964442135.1). GTDB lineage: Bacteria > Bacillota > Clostridia > Peptostreptococcales > Anaerovoracaceae > Avanaerovorax. Next base: position 10,603 of record CAYTYN010000019.1, on the reverse strand, counting down.
TCATAGAGAGCTATTACAAAGGGGTTATCGCTGGATATCTTTATCTGCTTTCCGTCGTCGATATCGTAAAGTCCTTCCGCACGAGCCTCTTTAATCTTAGGTGTTACCGGTACAGGCTGACCGCCTCCGGCGACGCATCCGTTGCGGCAGGCCATAACCTCTACGAAATCGTAATACATCTCTCCGGTCTTTATGCCGTTCATTACGATTTCCGCGTTCTTCAGACCGTTCACTACGGCGATCTTTATCTCCCGTCCCTTGAGATTTATTTTAGCCTCCTTAATGCCGTCGTTTCCGCGGATGCCGGTAAACTTGATCATTTCAAGATCCTCCGGATCGTAGCTGTCCACCAGTCTTCTCAGCACAGCCTCGGTCACTCCGCCGGTTACGCCGAATATGGCGGCGCCCCCTGACGACAGTCCGAATGGCATATCCATGGCGCCCGGCTTTATGGCGGCCAGATCTATGCCGGCTTCCTTTATCATCCTGGTTATCTCTGTGGTGGTGAGAACGTAGTCGGTGTCCTGTTCTCCCTCTGTGTAATGCTCCGGCCTCAGAATCTCAGCCTTCTTCGCGGTACAAGGCATTATGGACACCACTACAGTCTTCCGCTTGTCCTCTGTGTCCATCCTGGCTTCTTCCTTCAGCACGGCGCTGAACATCTGCTGAGGAGATCGGCAGCTGGATATATGCTTTCTAAGCTCCGGAAACTTTTCCTCGCAGTATTTGACCCATCCGGGACAGCAGGAGGTAAACAGAGGAAGGTCGCCCGACTCTATTTTCTCCATCAGCTCCTGAGATTCCTCCATAACCGTAAGGTCGGCTCCGAAGTTGGTATCGTAAACCTGATCGAATCCCATAAGCTTTAATGCTGCCACCAGCTTGCCTATGGCGTTTTCGCCCTTTGGCAGACCGAACCTGTCACCTACGGCTACCCTTACCGCCGGAGCGATCTGGGCGACCACCTTCGTGTCCTTATCGGAGAGAGCCTGCCATACGGGATGAATGTTCTGCATAACCGTGATGGCTCCCGTAGGACATACCACCCGGCACTGTCCGCAGCCGACGCAGGCGGTTTCCGAAAGGGGTCTGTCAAAGGCCGTGGTTATCCTCATCTTGCTTCCACGGTGGGCAAAATCCAAAATTCCCAGTCCCTGTATTTCCGTACATGTCCTTACGCAGTCACCGCAGAGGATACATTTATTAGGATCGAAGACTATGCTGGGAGAGCTGAAATCCAGCGGAAGCTCCGGATTATTGTTCCGGAATCTGACATGGTTTACTCCCAACTGGTTAGCCAGCTTTAAGAGTATGCAGGCTCCGTTGGTTCTGCACGTAGTGCAGTCTGTATAGTGAGACGCCAGCAGCAGTTCCAATATCATCTTTCTGTGATGCTGGAGCCTCGGGGTATTGGTGTATATGACCATGCCGTCTCTCGGCTCCTCCGAGCACGAAGCGAACACCTTTCCCCTGTCATCCTCCACCACACACATCCTGCACGCTCCGTAGGTGGAAAGCTCTGACAGGTAGCAGAAGGTGGGAAGCTCGATGCCGGCTTTTCTGATGACGGCCAGTACGTTTTTCTCGTCTTCAAAGGAGACTTTTCTGTTGTTTATAGTCATGTACTTCATTGATTTCACCTCCTACCATTCCACATGTATAGCGCCGAAGGCGCATGCGCTTTCGCACGCACCGCACTTGATACATCTGGTATTATCGATAACGTAAGGCTCCTTGATCTTGCCGGAGATGGCGTCCGCAGGACAGTTCCTCGCACACTTGGAGCACCCCTTACATCTCTCCGGACTGATGACGAACCGGCGCATGGATGTACACGTGTGGGACTCGCAGTGTTTGTCGAGGACGTGATCCAGATACTCCTCCCTGAAAAGCTCCAGGGTGCTCTTCACAGGAAGAGCCGCTGTCTTTCCCAGACCGCAGAGAGCTGTTTCCGTAATAGTATCGGCCAACTCCTCCAGAAGATCCAGATCCTCTTCCTCGCCGTTTCCGGCTACGATCTTCTCCAGAATCTCCAGCATCCGCTTAGTACCCTCGCGACACGGAACGCACTTTCCGCAACTCTCCTTTTGGGTGAAGTTCATGAAGAACCTTGCCACCTCTACCATGCAGGTCGAGTCGTCCATCACAACCAGACCTCCCGAACCGATCATGGCATCCATCTTCTTCAGCGAGTCGAAATCCAGGCTTACATCCAGGTGAGGTGTGATGAGACATCCTCCCGAAGGTCCGCCGATCTGAACGGCCTTAAACTGTCCGTCGTTTTTTATCCCGCCTCCTATGTCGAATATTACTTCTCTCAAGGTGGTTCCCATAGGAACCTCAATAAGGCCTGTATTCTTTACGCTTCCCGTGAGTGCAAAGGCCTTGGTTCCCGGACTGTTTTCCGGTCCAATGGACTTAAACCAAGCCGCGCCCCGGTTGATTATCTCCGGAACGTTGGCGTAGGTCTCCACGTTGTTAAGTACCGTCGGCTTATCGAAGAGACCGTGTTCTACGGTGCGAGGCGGCTTTACTCTGGGCATCCCTCGGTTTCCCTCTATGGATGCGGTCAGCGCGCTTCCCTCTCCGCACACAAAGGCGCCTGCACCTCTGTTTATATGGAGCTTAAACGAAAAATCGGATCCCAGTATGTTCTCTCCCAAAAGTCCCGCTTCTTCCGCCTGAGCTATGGCGTACTGAAGCCTCCTTATGGCAAGGGGATACTCGGCTCTTACGTATATGTATCCTTCCTGAGCTCCCGTGGCGTAGGCGGCAATCATCATGCCCTCCAGAACTCTGTGAGGGTCTCCCTCCATAATGCTCCTGTCCATAAACGCTCCCGGATCACCTTCGTCGCCGTTGCAGACTACGTATCTCTGCTTCTCAGGCTGGCGGGCTACCTGGCTCCACTTATATCCGGTCTTAAATCCTCCGCCTCCCCGGCCTCTCAGGTTGGATTCGGAAACCTCATCTATGACCTGCTGAGGAGTCATATTGAAGATGGTCTTTGTCAAAGCCTGATATCCGCCTTTAGCTATGTACTCCTCAATATTCTCGGCGTCTATCTGTCCGCAGTTTTCCAAAACTATGCGGCTCTGCTTTTTATAGAAAGGTATGTCCTCCTGACGAGCGTATTCGATTCCGTCCTGCTTGTAGAGGAGCTCTCTGATTATCTCTCCCCCTTTAACCGTTCTCTCGAATATGGCCTTGCAATCGTCTACAGCTACCTTTGTATACAGTATCCCCAAAGGCTCAATCCTCATCAGCGGTCCCATCTCACAGAACCCATGGCAGCCGCTCTTCCTGATGGTAAAGTCTTCTATATCCCCCATGCTCATGCCGCCGGCCTTGGCGGCCTCTCTGGCAGCGGCTATCTTCTCGGCAGCGGCCTCTGCCTCCGTCTCCAACCTGTGGCCCGGAAGGCCTGCACATGGGATCTCAGGCTTGAAATCTATCTCTACGTCGGAATCATCGGCAGCAAGACGGCACATCTCTTCATAGATTTCCTCAGATCCTCCCGCCAGACATCCTGTTCCCGCACAAATGAGAATCCTGCATTTGCACCCGTCGATCTTCAATTTTCCAATCTGACAGACCTGATTCAAGGTCTCAGCACTGTTAATTCTCTCCATCTACTCCGCTCCTCTCAGTTCCTCTATCAAGGCTTCCGCCGCATCCGGCTCCATAGCCGGATAGACCTTATCGTTGACCGTGAGAACCGGCGCCAGTCCGCAGGCTCCCAGACAGGAAACCGTTTCCACGGTGAACAGCATGTCGTCTGTAGTCGCCTTGTCCTCCGACAGTCCTAAAACGCTGTAGAGCCTCTCTAAAATCGGGATGGATTTCCTAACGTGACAGGCTGTACCGTCGCACACTTTTATCACGTACTTTCCCTTTGGCTCAAAGGAGAAATTCTCGTAGAAGGTGGCGACGCTGTATGCCTTAGCCTCGGTTATCCCGATCTTTTCTGCCACATAGGATAAAATCTGGCCGGGCAGATACCGGAACTCACTCTGTATGTCCTGTATGATAGGGATGAGAGAGGATGCTTTCGCTCCGTGAAGGGCGATTATCTCATCTGCCGTATCATAGTACTTCTGATCCAACATAGATACCTCCTGGTTATTTTTTAAAAAAGTCTCAACATATATTATATATTATAGCGAATATAAATCAACATCTCCTTGTCTTTTTTTTAACAAGTAGAAAACATTCTTTTAAACTTCGTTCGTTTTTCCTGCAACGAGAAAAGACAGCAATCCCGCCGGCCTTCTCTTTTTAGGCTTTCCCGCTGCTGTCTTTCTCTTTCCGTATATTTTTCTATTTCAGATCTCTCATGCTGTCGAGGGTGATAGCCAAGGTAGAAGCGTTATGGAGCCATGCCGATGAAGCCGGCCGGATCAGTCCGCTCACACCGAGGGCTATAAGAGTTCCGTTTATACCCACTATCTTTTTATAGTTTCCGTCTATTCTCTTCGCCTGAAGGCTGCTCAGCTCTCGCAGAGTTATGAGGCCTTCAAGGCTTCCGGAGCCGATAGTTATATCGGCTATTTCTCTAGCCATTTCCGATCCGTCGCTGACGGCTATACCTACGTGGGCTGCGGAAAGAGCCGGTGAATCATTGATACCGTCGCCTATCATTATGACGGTGTGACCTTCTGCCTTAAGCTTCTCCACATAGGCCGCTTTCTCCTCCGGCAGAACCTCGGCATGATATTCGTCCACGCCCACGCTTTCGGCGACAGATGCCGCCGTCCGCTCGCTGTCTCCCGTCAGCATGACTATCTTCTCTATGCCCATCTCCTTAAGTCTTCCTATGACACGGGACGATTCCTCCCTCAGTGGATCCTCTATGCATATAACCGCGGAGAGCTCGCCGTCCACGGCAAGATAAAGATGGGAGCATTCCGGCGGAATGGCGTCAAAGCGTTCCTCCTCTCCTTCCGGAATGGCGCACCCTTCGTCCTCGAAGACGAAGTGATGACTTCCGATGACTACTCTCCTTCCGTTGATTTCAGAGGCTATGCCGTGGGCTACTATGTAGCTGACATTTGAGTGCATCTCGGCGTGATCCAGACCTTTTTCCTTGGCTTCCTGAACCACGGCCTTTGCCATGGAGTGAGGGAAGTGTTCCTCGAGGCAGGCCGCTATCCTGAGCATCTCATCAATGTCGCTTCCGCCGAAGGCTTCTACAGTCTTTACGGCAGGCCTAGCCTCGGTAAGAGTTCCTGTCTTATCAAACACAATAACATCGGCGTCGGCTACCTCCTCCATGTACTTTCCGCCTTTGACCATTATGTCGTGTTTTCCCGCTTCTCTTATGGCTGAGAGAACTGATACAGGCATTGCCAGCTTCAAAGCGCAGGAAAAATCTACCATGAGAACCGCCAAAGCCTTCGTCACATTTCGGGTGAGGAGATAGGTAACCACTGTGCCGCCCAGAGTATATGGCACCAGCCTGTCAGCTAAGTGTTCAGCCTTGCTTTCCGAGGCGGATTTCAGCTTTTCAGTCTCCTCTATCATGGCGATTATCTTTTCATATCTGGTGAACCCTCTGGTCTCTCTCACTCTTACGGCTATTTCGCCTTCCTCCACGACGGTTCCCGCATAGACGTACCCTTCGGCTTCTTTTTTCACCGGCACCGATTCTCCCGTCATGGACGACTGATTTATCATGGCCTCTCCGGATTCCACCACGCCGTCGAAAGGCATGACGCTTCCCATCCTGACCTGTATCAGGTCGCCAGTCTCTATCTCCGAGGCTGGGACGAGAACGTCTCCGTCCTCCCTCTTCAGCCAAACCTTGTTCACCTTCAGGGCCATACTCCTGGCCAGATCGCCTACGGACTTCTTATGGGTCCACTCCTCCAGCAGCTCTCCCGTGCCCAGAAGAAACATTACCGACGCGGCCGTTTCGAAGCTTCCTCTTCCTATGGACGCTCCTATGGCGACGGCGTCCAGCACCGGCACCTCCAGCCTTCCCCGGCGCAAGCACTTTAGACCCTTAAGCATGTAGGGCACGGCTCCTGCGACAGTCATAACGGCTCTTATGTTATATGGGAGCAAAAGCTTCTTGGCGTATCTGACGATCACCTTTTGGATAAGCTTCTCTCTGTATAAGGTATTCTGCTCCCGTCCGCTGTTCTGAAGGTAGGTCTCCGGCACCTCTGTCTTTTCATAGGAAAAGGCCCGAAGGGCGTCTATGACGGCGCTTCTGTCGCAGGCGTAGGTCACGGCTGCGTCTGCTGTCAGTTCGTACACCACTGCACCTGTTACACCGTCAAGCTGCTCCAGATAGTACTGGAGAGCGTCGGCCCGAACCGGCGTCATAGATCGGCGATCCAGGCTTACCCTCATTCTGCCTTTTATTTCATGCTTTATCGTAAACTTCATACTTCGGCGCGGCTTTTACTCGGCATCGGCTGTCTCAGCGTCGTCGAAGACCTTTGCCGCCTCTTCCGCCTCTCTCTCTTCGTTTATCTGTTTTGCCTCTGCCAAAACGTCCTCAGCGTTTTCCTGAACAGTCATTACCGTCTTCATGATGCTGGCCTTAGCGCGGAGAACCGCCGCCGTGCATTTAGAATATACCTTTTTCGCGTCCTTGCTGGACAAAAGCTTTATGCCGGCGGTACCCAGGAGCAGTCCCCCCGCAAAGAACCCGATCTGATCTTTTTTAACGTCTACTTTCATGTCTGTTTCCTCCTTGTCTCAGTACAATCTTTATTTTTTCTTATATCCTGTCACCATGGCCATGACAAAGCAGGCTACCGCTGCCCATGCCCAAAGTTTATGCTGTTTCACGGTTTCCACCCCCTTTTGTTCAAGTTCTGTTTCCTATGTCAGCTTTATGCCGAGATCCGTATACTCATATTCTACTTCCGTGGCAAACAAGCCGCGATCATCATATTCAGCTTCACCGCACTGGTTATCATAAGGATCCATACGCCAATGGTTTTTCGGCGGATCAAATTCCTTCTGAAAACCATCGTTAATGGGAATCCTAAGCGGATCAACATTACCAAAGTAAAAATTCCAACGGTCAATGGATCCCCGTATATAGGACGATCCCCCATAAGACAGATCCGCATAAAGCCATCCCATTCCGGCAATATAAAACATGGCCCAGTCGTGTTCCCCTACATCCTGCGGTTTTGCATCAAGACCCGACTGCCATCTTGCGGGAATACCTGCTATGCGGCAAAGGGTTATGAACAGCAGCGCCTGTACGCCGCAGTCTCCCCTGCGATTAAGAGCACAATATTCCGGCAGGTTGTCTATGCTGCAATAGTCCCTCACGAACCTGTAGTCTGTTTTTATTGTGATCCAGTCATATATCTTTCTGGCTTTGCGAAGGGGCGATTTTTCATCCCCCACAATTTCCTCACAAACACTGCATAGATATTCTGTAAACCTGATATGGGGCATTTCTTCCTCAAGATAGGGTTTAAATTCATCGGACAACGGTTCGCCGGCAGCCATTTCGTCGATCTCTTCTGCCACAGACGCAGCATCTGTATATGTTACCACATTGTCCAGCTCATATTCAACAGAAAAGACCATTTCTCCGGATTCATCGCCATGCGCCTCGGTTTCGAAATAAATTACAGGCTGGAAGCATTCGCCCTTCGGTACAGATACCGGCTTCGGATCCACTTTTATTATCCTAAGCCCCGATACGCTTCCCCTCTCACAAGGCACCGGCATATGTACTCTTATGATTCTTCCATAGTCTTGAGGCTTCACCTTTACCTTAAAATCGTGGCGTATATGAATGTGAGCTTTCATTATCTCCCCATTAACCGCGTTATCCACCACTTTCCGGATTGCGCTGTAGTCACTGGTATCTCCTGAGGAAAGGCGTTTCCAGATTTCCGGATACGTTTTATAAAGGGTCGCGTCGAAGCAATCGATATATCTGACCTGCTCGTTTATATACATCCAGTCGGTTTTCCCATCTATGCGCATTTGCTCAAATTCGCCGACAGTCATGTCAGGTATCTTTGCTCTTATTATTTGCAGCGCATCTTTTTCCGTAACAGTATACCGGCTTTCAATATAGTCGAGATTATTAAGCTCCAGAACCAGCCGTTTTTTTAGAGATAAAAGCTCCCCTTCATCCGCAAGTCTTTTTTTTATTAAAGCCCTCGCCCTGTCGAAATGACCGCTCCATTTTTCTTTTTCTATATCCTCCGGCAGCGGAAATGCCAGACAGCCGATATCATCGTACTTTATCTCTTTCATTCCTTATTCAATTCCCTCTCCGGCATAATCCCTGCCGCCGTTTTTCTTTCTGAAGTACATATACACCAGCACTCCGGCCACATTTATTCCTATACCTATAACGGCCGCCTTCGGAGCGTCTATGAACTCATTGATCATCAGGATTATATACGCGATACACGTCAGGACGATGGTAAAGGTACCTCCCCAAACCTTATATGGTCTTTCCAGATCAGGATGTTTTTTCCTCATTATCAATACGGCAAAGACAGTCATCACATTCAATATAGAAGTGGTGAATATGAGCATATCTGTAAGATCCTGCAAGCTGTTGAATATTACGAGCAGTACAGCCATGCCGGAGGATACTATTATGCCATAGGACGGAACTCCGCGCTTTTCATCAAGATGACCGAAAAACTTGGGGAAATATCCTTCTTTTGACATCGCATAGTATGTGCGTGGATCACAGAGAGTATTTACATTAGCCGAGCCGACTATACCTATGGTCATGCATACGAGCAATATCCATATGCCCGTTCCTCCGAGGGTTCTCGCCACCACCTCGTTGCCGAGATAAAGCTCTCCATTGTTTATCATGTTGACTATATCCTCATGAGGCAGCACTCTGTATACTGCAAGATAGAAAAGCGCATATACAAGCGTTACTCCTACGAGAGAGGTTATGATGGCAAAGGGCAAGTCCTTCTTAGGATTGCGCATTTCCTCTGCTACGGTATTAAGATTGTACCACCCGTCATATGCCCACAATGAAGCAAATGTAGCGAATCCCACCATGGAGATAACACCGGAAATTCCACCTCCCTCGGCAGGAGTGCCTTCAAGGGACAAGCTCAGATCCGGACTCTGATTCCCTGCGATCAGTCCTATTCCTATGATGAGAACAATTGGCACCATCCTTATTACCATAGAAAAATTTTGGTAAAGTGCCATCTGCTTTACGCCCAGTAAATTTATGGTCATCAATGCCAGTATTATGGCTATAGCCAGAACTTTGACCATGACATCGCTGATGTCGAATACCGTCCTGTAAGCCGTGACAGCCGCCATAGCAAGAGCAGCCACGCCTCCCGAACCGGTAAGCAGGAAGCAGGAAAATCCGTTAATAAACCCAAACACCGGATGATAAGCTTGATTCAGATAGATGGTCTGTCCTCCGGCTACCGGCATGCTGGCTCCGAGCTCAGCGAAGCAAAGGCCGGATATAAGAGTAATAATGCCTCCTACTATCCACGCAACAAGAGACCAGCCCATGCTCATGCCTGTCCGTTCAAGCACATAGCTGCCAAGATAATAAACTCCGGAGCCGATGACCATTCCGGCCACTATGCTGATTCCGCTGAAAGGTCCTATGGCCTTTTTGAAGTTACCTTCATGCTTCTTTGCTTCCATTTAATCGTCCTCCTTTTCTTTCAAACTTTTTTATAACTTTCACCGCATGATGTAGTTGGCCGCTTCCCATATAAGCTGTTGCGGATTTTACACTCTCGGCATGGCCGTCCTCTTCCCGTATCGTAGGCAGAAACATCAGCAAAGCCGGGAATAAAAGCATAACAAACCCTCTGATTCTCTTTTTTCACAAGGCAGCTTCCTGATCCTCGTCATCAAAGATAGTGAAAGGTTCAGGTCAAAACAGATTTTCGTTTATTTTACCATGAAGGCTCACTGTTTTCAATATAAGGACAGTGTACGGACGCCCCTTGGGGGTATCAATATCAATTACATGTTGTATCTACTGATGGCATGATATACAATGAGAAAAACAAATGTGGGAACAGTTGTGGCGATACTCGGCAGGCAGCACGGATTCTGCGATTTGTGAGTAAGGTTAAGAAAGGAGAGATCATTGCGTGAAGAGGAGGAAAAAATTAAAGAGGCTGTCAGCTATCGGACTTGCGGCGGTCATGATTTTAAGTCTTGTGGGCTTTCCTGCATATGCTCAGGGAACAGGCACCGCTGTGGGTGATTTAACTGTGGACGGCGATAGCGGCTGGACACATGAAAATATTGACGGTGTTACGTTAATTTCCATCACCGAATCCGGATCCTATATCATCGCCGGAGACGGATCCGATGACGTATACTCCGGCTACCGGATAGAGATTGAAGAAGAGCTGGAAGTTGAGTTAACGTTGAGAGATGTAAAGATCAGCAATTCCGGTTCTTCTCCATTGAGCATTGACGGAACAGCAAGGGTTACACTGATATTGGAGGGTGATAACATTTTCACTTCAACCGGACAGACTTATGCCGGAATAGAATTCAGTGACGCCACCTCAGGCTCTTTGACAATCACCTCGGAAAGCGGCGACGGTTCTCTGACCGCTGAAGGGGGCAGTTTTGGAGCCGGCATTGGCGGCGG
>CAYTYN010000018.1:0-28445 GCA_964442135.1 uncultured Oscillospiraceae bacterium | reverse complement strand
TCTGGTGGAGATAGTGGGGCTCGAACCCATGACCTCTTGAATGCCATTCAAGCGCTCTCCCAGCTGAGCTATATCCCCATGTAGTTATCTGACTGGACTATTCTAACACGGACAGCAGTCTTTCGTCAAGGAAAAACGCCTTATTTTCGATTTTTCTGCCCGTCATCGTTTAATGGCTATTGTGCCCGGGAGAGCCCTCTGGTATAATGAATCCGCCAAAATCGTGAGTTCGAGACCTTCCTCACGTTAAACAAAACTAAAGGAGAACGAAGATTTGAAAAACGGAAAAGTATTGTATATGACCCAGGCTGCTTTAATTGCAGCCATTTACGTGGTGGTGACATTGGTGCTCAGGCCTTTGGCCTTCGGGCCCGTACAGGTAAGGGTGTCGGAGATGCTGTGCGTGCTGCCTGTATTCACGCCGGCTGCCGTTCCGGGAGTTGCCATAGGCTGCCTCCTGGCCAACATTTTCGGAGGAGCGATCCTGCCTGATGTGATATGCGGCACCATCGCTACCTTAGCGGGAGCGGTGCTCACCTACAGACTTAGAGAGAAGAAACGTATTCTCGCTGTGCTTCCGCCTATAGCTTCAAATGCTGTGATCATACCTTTTGTGCTGAAGTACGCATATGGGGAGCCATTCTCCATACCGTTCATGATGTTTACGGTGGGAATCGGAGAGGTGATGTCGGCAGGCGTTTTGGGGCTGATGCTGGCCGCCGTGTTAGACCGGCATAAAAACATAATATTCCGTTGCCAGTAGAAAACAGCGCCTTGGGAAGCTTATTTCACCGCAAGGCGCTGCTGACGCTCCGGCTTATTAGATGGGAGTCCTCTTTACGAGACAGGCATGGGGCGGCAGGCGGAGAGACAGGTTGAATTTATTCCCGGGCTAAAAATCCCTTTTCCTTCAGAGCGGCACAGATGAGCCTGAAGATCTCTTCATCAGGGCAGCCTATCTTATGGAAGTGAAGTCCTCCGGAAAGGACACTGAGAGGCTTATCAGCCTCGCTCACCTTTTCCAGGAAAAGCTTAATCTCATACCGGGACGAAATGCCCAAGTGACCCGTCAGCTGACCGTAAATACCGTGGTCTACGCTGACATCTATGACGGTGCCGCCGAAGTCCACTATGGTGTTAAGCTCCTCCTCCAGCTGGTCCCAGTCGTGATGACAGGCGATGGTGGCTGTAAAGGGAAATGCTTTTACCTCTCCGTTGAGGAGGTATCCTCGGGCCGTCGCCTCTATTTCGTTGCCTGCGGCTCTTAGAACGCCGATATCACCAACGATGATCTGTCTGCTAACCTCAAAACGGGCAGCCAGCTTCGAGGCGCTTATCGGAACAGAGCTCCCCTCCAGAAGAGCCAAAATCTCCTCTCGTCTCTTTTTCGTATCCATTTTCTCCTCCCATAAGCGACCGTAATTATATCACACACGACAAGAATATACAATAAGATTGACATGTGTCAAGACATGTGATAATATACATTCCGGCTTAACTGACACGTGAATCGGAGAGGGAGGACATTTAAATGGGAACACAGGTCGAAAAGAGAAGGTCGCTGAAGACCTTCCTCAGAGAAAAGGATATAGAGTTTTCAGCCAAACGATATTTACAGGACGGACTGTCGGCCATGGCTTTGGGACTTTTCGCGTCGCTGCTCACAGGCCTTATCATAAAGACTATAGGAGAGCAGACCGCGTTGATGGCAGGTGAAAGTCCGGTAACCGATTTCCTGACGACCACAGGACAGGAGGCTATGAATTACATGGGCGCGGCTGTGGGAGTAGCGGTGGCTTGGGGACTTAAATCGCCGCCTCTCGTCATGTTTGCCAGCGCCGTAACCGGAATGCTGGGAGCCGACCTGGGAGGCCCCGCCGGCGCATTTATAGCCGTGGCCATAGGAGCAGAGCTGGGGAAAGCCGTATCCAAGGAGACTAAGATTGATATAATCGTAACTCCCATCACTGTCCTTGTGACAGGAGGCGCTGCAGCGGCTGTAGTAGGCCCTGCCATAGGGAAGCTGATGACCGGTTTGGGGCAGATAATAATGACGGCGGCAGAGTGGCAGCCGTTTATGTTCGGAATCGTCATCTCCGTAATAGTAGGACTGGTGTTAACCGCACCCATATCCAGCGCCGCCCTGTGCATTATGCTGGATCTTTCCGGCTTGGCGGCGGGAGCCGCTACAGCCGGATGCTGCGCTCAGATGATCGGCTTTGCCGTCACAAGCTACAGAGACAACGGTTTGGGAGGCTCATTTGCCATAGGGATAGGAACGTCTATGCTCCAGGTACCCAATATAATCCGGAATTTCTGGATACTGCTGCCGCCAACCCTGGCGTCGGCCATCACCGGCCCTATAGCCACGGTAGGCCTTCATATGACCAATAACGCCATGGGCGCCGGCATGGGAACCTCCGGTCTGGTGGGACAGATAGGGACATTTACCGATATGGGCTTTACCCTCGGCGTCGCGGCTAAGGTGGCTTTGGTTCAGTTCCTTCTTCCCGCAGTGCTGTCCTGGGTATTTGACAGGATCCTGAGGAGTATGGGAAAGATTAAGGACGGGGACTACAAGCTTCAGATGTAGGGGTTCATCACCGATTTAAGAGGCTTTAAGGGGCTTTGGAAGAATTGGGATTTACATTCTAAAAAAATGTAGTATAATGGTTAAGGTATTGAAATTCGCGGTGATTGATATTCGGTCACCGTTTTTTGAGATATGGGGGAAGTTATGCGAAGCAGAGGAAAGAGAACAGCCGTTTCAGCGGCGGTGCTGGCTTTATCCATAGCTGTCACAGGCTGTACTACATTCAATAATTTCAAGAACGCCTTTTTCACCGATACAGAATCCTCAGACACCATTATTATAGGAGTGCTGGAGCCTCAGTCAGGGGAGTACAGCGATAAGGGAGCGGCTGAGATCGAGGGTATCGAGCTGGCTCATGAAATGAGATCTCAGGTTTTGGGGAAGAATATAGAGCTTATATACGGCGATACCCAGAGCAGCGTGTACGTTACAGAGAGCGTAGTCAACGACATGGTGATTAAAAACCCTGACGTAGTCCTGGGAGCATACGGAGACGCTACCACTCTCACCGCGGGAAAAATACTGGAGGAGGCGCAGATACCGGCGATTACCATATCCTCTACGAATCCGCTTATTACACAGAATAACGAATACTATTTCAGGATATGCTTTACCGATTCTCTCCAGGGAGACGCAGTAGCCCAGTATATCCACGATGGTCTGGGCGCCGGTGAGGTGGTTCTGCTCAGAGTTGACGGAGACGAGATATATAACGAGATCATAAGACAGTTTCGCTCCACCTTTGCCAGCCTGTCCGGAAGTGAAGACGGAGTCACAACCATCAGCGCAGAAAGAAACAAGAATAACTACGACGCGTATCTGGAGCAGATTCAGGAGGCAGGGGTCAAAGCCGTATTCGCGGCCCTGTCGGTAACGGACGCGGAAAAAATGTTTCAAAGCGCCGTCAAGCTGGGTATGTACGATGTGGAGTTCGTCGGCCCTCTCTCCTGGAGCGGAGATGAGCTTCTGGAGTTCCACGAGAAATACCCGGAGCTGTCCATAAGCGCAGTAACCGACTACAGCGAAACGGCGTCAATTTCGTCGGAGCAGGAAGAGTTCGTCGAGGCCTTCAGGGAAAAATACGGAAAGGATCCCAGCGAGGAGGCGGCAAGGGCTTATGATGCGTACATGATAGCGGTAGACGCTATAGAGCGCAGCGGAGGAGTTTCCGGAGAGGTGCTGAGGGACGAGATAGCTGCAACAACTAATTACCAGGGCGTTTCCGGTACTATTACCTTCAATGAGCAGGGGGAAGCCTTTAAACCTGTCAGCATAGACAAGTATGTGAGGGGAGAACTGGTAACAGTGTTTAAATCCGCTGCCGTGGCGGGAGAGCTGGCAGAGGATCCTGTGGCCGCCGCCACGAAAGAGGGCACAGGGTGATAGAGAAAAAGACATATTGCGGCAGCCGAAAGGCGCCGGAATGATAGATGGATGTAACTATTTAATAAAAAGGAGAAACGAAAATGGAACAGCAAATTAGAGAAGCTCTCGATCAGATCAGACCTATACTGCAGAGGGACGGAGGAGATCTGGAATTCGTTGAACTTACCGATGATAAGGTAGTGAGAGTAAGGCTTCAGGGTCACTGCGCAGGATGCCCCGGCGCTACTATGACCTTAAAGGCCGTAATCGAAAGGATCCTGAAGGAGAGCTTCCCTGATGTAAGCGCCGTTGAAGCCGTTATGTAGGTTTCGAATCACGTGCCTGATTAAGAGGGAGAAATGGATTACAAGTCTTTTATTGAGGAAAATTTTCAAGCTGAGTTGGATGCGCTCCGCAGGATCGTCTCCGTTAAAAGCGTCGTGGAGCCTGAGGTAACTGTTGATGGGGAACTCCTTCCCTTCGGGAAAGGAGTTCACGCATGCTTTACGGAGACCCTTAAGCTTGCCGAGGAACTGGGATTTCAGGTGTATAACGCTGATAACTACGGCGGTCACATAGAACTGGGAGAAGGAGAGGAAGTCCTGGGGGTACTGGGACATCTGGATGTCGTACCGGAAGGAACAGGCTGGAGCTTCGATCCGTACAGCGCCGCTGTTTCAGACGGATACATATATGGACGGGGAACACAGGATGATAAAGGGCCTGTCATTGCCGCCCTCTTTGCTCTTAAGGCGTTAAAGGACGCAGGATACGAACCAGACAGAAGAATCAGGATCATACTCGGTCTGGATGAGGAAACAGCATGGAAGGGTATGTATTACTATCTGGATCAGGCCGGCGCTCCTGATTTGGGATTTACGCCGGACGCAGACTTTCCGGCTATAAACGGCGAGAAGGGGATTATGACATTTACCCTGGTGAAGAAGTTTACGGAGAAGAAGGTCAGAGGTCTGAGTCTCAGGAGCATGGAAGGGGGCAATGCGGCCAACATGGTGGCGGAAAAAGCCAGAGCCGTGCTTCTGTCTGACGATGCAGCCGTATACGATGGGATAAGAGAGACGGCGGAGAAGTACTGCGAGGAAAAGGGAAGAAAGATATCACTGCGGAGGATGGGAAAGAGCCTTGAGGTGACGGCCCGGGGGATATCCGCCCACGGCGCTGTGCCGGAAGACGGTCTCAATGCCGTTTCCGTAATGATGGAATTTCTCGGGGGACTGAATTTCGCTGACGAAGAGATAAACGACTATATAGCTTTTTACAACGACTTTATAGGATTTGACCTGAACGGAGAGAGATTTGGATGTCAGTTCAGCGACAGGCAGAGCGGAAAGCTGACCCTGAACGTAGGCGTGATGTCCTTTGAAAGAAGGTCGGCCAACCTTACCATAAACGTCAGATATCCGGTAAGCTGCACCGCAGATCAGGTTTACGAAGGATTTAAAGGCATTGTGGAGGGGTACGACATGGGCATTATCAAGGAAAAGGAGCAGGCTCCCATATACATGGATCCTGATTGCCCGATGATAAAGACATTGAGAGAAGTGTACGCTGAAAATACGGGTGACTGGGAGTCGGAGCCTAAGGTGATCGGAGGCGGGACATACGCCAGGTGTGCTGATAACATAGTGGCATTCGGAGCCTTGTTTCCGTCAGACGAGGACAGGATGCACCGGAAGGATGAGAGACTATCCGTGGAAAGTCTGAAGAGCATGACGAAGATCTATGCCGACGCCCTTTACAAGCTCTCCGGCGGAGACTTTCCGATACCGGGAAGGGAGTGAAAATTTTGAGGAATAATCAGACTGTCAGGATGGCCAAGATAGCGATGATGGCGGCGGTTTCGTGTGTTCTGGTACTCCTTATAAGGATACCTTTTACACCTCTCCCGTTTCTGGTATATGATCCCGCCGACATTCCGATTTACATAACTACATTTGCCATGGGACCCGGGGCGGGTATCCTCCTTACGGTGGCGGTAAGCCTGATACAGGCGTTCCTGCTGGGGGGAAGCGGAGTCTACGGGTTCATAATGCACGTGCTGGCTACAGGAGTATTCGTTCTCACGGCAGGCTTAATGTATAAGCGCAATAAGACGAGAAAAAAGGCGGTGATCGCTCTCATAGCCGGTCTGGTGGTGATGGTGGCGGTCATGGGCGTCGCCAACGTGTTCATTACGCCCATGTTTCTGGGAACTCCGAGAGAAGCTGTCATTCAGCTCCTTCCGCTGATAGTCCTTTTCAATTTATTAAAGGGCGGTATCAACGGAACAGTCACCTTCCTGGTGTATAAAAGGTTATCCGCCTTCCTTCACAGAGGAATATGATGATTGAGAAAATTATCAGAGATGAGGACGACTGCCGCGATTTCGGCATGAGCATGGCCGAGGGATTAAAGGCCGGCGACGTAGTCGCCTTAATAGGAGATTTGGGAGTGGGGAAGACCACTCTGACAAAATATATTGGTCAGGGGCTTGGCATCAGTGAAATGATAACAAGCCCTACTTTTACTGTTGTAAGTGAATACCGCTCAGGCCGTCTGCCTCTATACCATATGGACGTTTACAGACTGGAGGATCCCGAGGACGTGTTTGAAAGGGGTATTCGAGAGTACATGGAGGCAGGCGGGGTGTGCGTCATAGAGTGGGCGGACATGATCGCGGAAATCCTTCCGGAGGATACCATCTGCGTGTTTATGGAGTACGGTGATAAAGAAGGCGAAAGGATTTACAGATGCGCGTTTTAAGCTTTGAGACCACAGGCCTTTTGGGGTCTGCGGCTCTTGTGGATGATGACGGAACGGTTATACAGAAATCAACCTCAGGCAGGATGGATCATCTGAAGGAGATAATACCCATGGCAGCGGATATTTTGGCGGAGGCAGGAGTTTCTCCCGAGGAGGTGGACTGCATCGGAGTCTCCGTAGGTCCGGGAAGCTTTACCGGAATAAGGATCGGAGTCACTACGGCCAGAACCATGGCTCAGGCTCTCGGTAAAAGGTGCGCGGCTGTATCTTCTCTCCACGTATTCCGCCGCCGCTGCACCGAGGATAGAAAAGCGGCAGTGATCTTCAACGCGCGCCGGGGACAGGTGTACGGAGCCGTCTTCGACAACGCAGGCAGGGATATACTGGCTCCCGGCGCTTATATGCTGACCGACGTCATGGAGGCGGTAAGGGGACTGGACGACGTGGTATTTTTCGGAGACGGCGTCGATGCCTATGAGGATCAGATAGAGGGACATACTGTGGCAGATGTTTCCGAAAGGTACCAGACTGCGGAAATGATCGGATTTGAGGCCTTGGAGCTGGGGAAAAGGGGCTTGCTGTTAAACTACGATCAGGTTATGCCGGACTATATGAGAAAGGCGGAGGCAGAGGTGAAGCTGGCCAGCGGAGAGCTTAAGCGAATGAGAGAAGAGAAGCTGGCAAGATTTCGGCTCAGATGATTATGAAGATAAGATATGCTGAAGAAAAAGATCTGCCGGCTCTGTGCGAGATAGAAAAAGCCTGTTTCAGGACTCCGTGGTCTTTGGAGCTGCTGAGAAAGGATATGGTCGATAATCCCCTGTCCGTCTATATAGCAGCCGAAGACGAGGACGGAGAAACGGCGGGATATATGAGCATGTGGAAAATACTGGATGAAGGCCACATAAACAACGTGGCGGTTCTTCCAAAGCACAGGAGACGCCACGCAGGGCACGAGATGATGAAATTTATGCTGGAGGTCTCTGCCTGCTTGGGAATCAGCAGGCACACCTTAGAGGTCAGGATATCCAACGAAGCTGCCATAGGACTTTACGAAAGCTTCGGGTTTCGTAAAGCCGGAATAAGAAAGGGATACTACGAGGATAACGGAGAGGACGCACTGATTATGTGGAGGAAAAATGAAGGATAACAGGTTTTTGACCCTTGCAATTGAATCCAGCTGTGACGAGACTGCCGCGGCAGTCCTTGCCGGCGGCAGGGAGGTGCTCTCCGACTGTATCTCGTCTCAGATAAACATACACGAGCAGTACGGCGGCGTAGTTCCGGAGATAGCCTCCAGACATCATTTAACCGCCGTGAATTCCGTAATAGAAGAGGCGTTGACAGACGCAGGCGTGACGTTCGATGAGATAGATCTGATAGGAGTGACATGCGGACCGGGTCTGGTAGGCTCCCTGGTGATAGGGATAGGAGCCGCAAAAGCCATAGCCATGGCAAAGGGTATACCCTTGGTGGGAGTGAACCACATGTACGGCCACGTAAGCAGCAATTTTATTCAGTATAAGGATCTGGAGCCTCCGTTTCTCAGTCTCATAGTCTCAGGCGGTCACACCGATCTGGTGTATATGGACAGCTACACGTCGTGCAGGGTTCTCGGGTCCACCAGAGACGATGCGGCGGGAGAGGCCTACGATAAAGCAGCTAGGGTGATCGGTCTGGGCTATCCGGGAGGACCGAAGATAGACGAGCTGGCAAAGGAAGGAAATCCTGATGCCATACGCTTTAAGAGGGTATACCTGGAAAAGGGGAGCCTGGACTTCAGCTTTTCCGGTATAAAGACAGCTGTGCTCAATTACGTCAACAGGGAAAGACAGGCGGGACGAGAGATAAACAGGGCAGATATCGCGGCAGGGTTTCAGGAGGCTGTGGTAGAAGTGCTGGTAAACAAAGCAATGGAAGGAGCGGAGCTGACGGGAAGCGGTTCCATAGTCGTAGCCGGAGGCGTAGGAGCCAACAGCAGATTGAGAGAAGAGCTGGCGAGGGAGTGCGGCAGGAGAGGACTTATGCTCTATCTTCCCGACAAAAGACTGTGCACAGATAACGCTTCCATGATAGGATGCGCGGCATATTATAAATATAAGGCATTGGGAGAGGACGGCCTGTATCTGAACGCCTACCCGTCTCTTCCCGTAAATGCCCAGATTAAAATTTCCGAGGATGGTGAGACTTCATGGTAGTTCTTTCAGCTACTGATCTGAGCAAGGCTTACGGGACCGACGTTATAATCGAAAAGGTATCCTTTCACGTAAACGAGGGCGATCGTGTAGGCATAGTGGGAGCTAACGGAGCGGGAAAATCCACCCTTTTGAATATCCTGACCGGAGAAATGAATACTGACTCGGGAACCTTCTTTCTGGCGAAGGACCGCAGGCTGGGATACCTTAAGCAGAAGGACGACTTCGATCCTGAAGGCACGGTGACGGAAGCTGTGGACAGCATTTTCGCTCGGTTCCATCAGATGGAGGAGGAGATACGTGCTTTGTCAGATGAGGTGGCCGCCGCATCGGAAGAAGGCAGGGACGCATCCTCTCTTCTCGCCCGTCTCGACGATCTGAGACTGGAATACGAGAGGGCCGGGGGCTACAGCTACAAAAGCGAGATCCGCGGAATCCTGACCAGCATGGGATTGGGAGAGGGGTACGCGGATAAGCCGGTGGGAACCCTGAGCGGAGGAGAAAGAACCAGGCTTTCTCTGGCCTGCCTTTTGATGGAAAAACCGGACATACTCCTTTTAGACGAGCCGACCAACCACTTGGACATGTCCACCCTGAAATGGCTGGAGCAGCATTTGTCGGCATATAGGGGTACTGTGCTGATCGTCTCCCATGACAGGTATTTTCTCGATCAGGTTGCCGGAAGGATCTTCGAGGTTGAAAATCACCACCTGACCTGCTACGAGGGCAATTACACCTATTACGCCGAGAAGAAGAGGGCGGATCGGGCAGCCAGGCTAAAGGCCTACAATAATCAGCAGGCTGAGATAAGGCGTCAGAATGACATGATAAGGCGGTATAAGGAAAGGGGAACGGAGAAGCTGGCAAAGCGGGCAGCCTCCAGAGAAAAGAGGCTGACTAACATGGAAAGGCTGGAAAAACCGGACAGCTCCCCCGGCCGGATGAAGCTCAGCTTCCGCGAAAGATTTGAAAGCGGCAAGGACGTGGTCTACGGAGAAGCCTTGGCAAAGTCCTTCGGCATCGGTGATGACAGGAAGGAGCTTTTCCGGGACGTAAGCTTTGACATAAAAAAAGGCGAAAGGGTATGTATAATCGGGCCTAACGGAGCAGGGAAGACCACTCTCCTCCGCATGCTCATGGAGGAGACAAAGCCTTCAGCCGGATATATAAGGATCGGCCATAACGTGGATTTCGGCTACTACGACCAGGGGCAGCAGCTTTTAGACCCTAACCTTACCGTAATGGATCAGGTACACAATGATTACCGCCTCTACACTGACGGAGAGATAAGAGGGGTTCTGGGAAGGTTTCTCTTCAGAGACGACCAGGTGTTCATCAGAACCGGAGATCTTTCGGGAGGAGAAAAGGCCAGGCTCTCCATAGTAAAGCTGATGATGTGCGGGGCCAACACTCTGATCCTCGACGAGCCGACTAACCACCTTGACATAAGCTCAAAGGAGGCGTTCGAGGAGGCTCTTCTGGATTTCCCGGGCACGGTAATAGCCGTGTCCCACGACAGGTATTTTTTGAACAGGATACCGACCAGAATACTGGAGTTGACTGCCGGCGGTATGATCGAATACCTGGGCAGATACGATTACTACGTGGAAAAGAAGGGGGAGAGGGAAAGCAACAGAGAAACGGCCTCCGGCGCAGGAAAGGAAAACCCGGGGTCACGGGAAAAGGGCGGCCTGTCGTCAGAGGAAGAGAGAGCCTTGAAAAAGCGGCGGGAGGCTGAGGAACGGAGAAGAACCAGGCTGAAGGAGAAGCTGGAAAAGGATATTTTCGACATGGAGGCTGAGATCAGGGACAAGGAAAATCTCATGTGCCGGCCAGATATCCTTTCGGATCACAGCCGGCTTACCGAGCTGGACGTTCAGGTACGCCGGCTCAAGGACAGCCTTGAAGAGACTTACGAGAAGTGGATGGAGCTGTAGAAAAGCCGCAGAGAGGAAGGGATAAAAGCCCTTTGCCGTCAGAAGGTTATCTTCTTATTCCTGGAGCCTATATTCAGCGCCAGACCTATGGCAATCATGTTGGATATGATAGACGAACCTCCATAGCTCATGAAGGGGAGGGTTATGCCCGTTACAGGCATGAGACCCATGGTCATGGCGATATTTTCGAATATCTGGAACGTAAACATGCCCAGGATGCCGGTGACTATGAGAGCGCCGTAAAGATCAAGGGCGTTATGGATTATCTTCATCAGCCGGATGAGGATGAGAGCGTAGAGGGCGATAACCACAAGACCGCCTACGAAGCCCAGTTCCTCGCCGATGACGGAGAAGATGAAATCGCTGGTCTGCACCGGTATGAAATCCAGCTCCTTTTGAGTGCCGTTAAAGAGACCCTTTCCGAACAGACCGCCGCTGCCTATGGCGACCTTTGACTGCCAAACCTGATAATTTCCGGTAAGCTCCAGATTATCAGGGTGGAGGAAGGCCGATATTCTCTCCTTCTGGTAGTCAGCCATGAACATATACGCAAAGGGCACGGCGGCAAGGACAATGGCAAAGAACTTGGCGAATACCTTAAGCTCTATGCCTGCGTAAAAGATCATAACGACCCATATGGCCGCGAAGACCAGAGCGCTTCCCAGATCCTCCTTAAGCACTATTACTATTATAGGCGCGGCTACGAGGGCAGACTTAACGAGACCCTTAAAGTTATACAGCTTATCCTGGTGGGATTTCAGATACCCGGCCAGTATGAGTATGTAAAGGATCTTTACCAGCTCCGACGGCTGAATAGTGGTAACTCCGAGATTGATCCAGGCTCTCGAGCTGTTCTGCTCCACTCCGAGACCGGGAACGTACACTGAAAGCAGCAGAATCAGGGAGAGGACGTAAAAGTGCGTCTCGAACCCGTCGAACAGGGCGTAATTGATTCTGAAAATGATAAAAATGCAGATAAACCCCAGCACGTACGCCACCATCTGCACAATGACGCTTCTGGAGAAAAATCCGGTGCTGTTAATGGTCGTACTGCCGATCATGAGTACGCTTATGACCGCCAAAACGAACACAGACGCGCACATGAGCTTGTCGACACCTTTCTTTAAAGTGTAAAAATACATCATCTGTTTTACCTCAATGTCCTTGACATCGCGCTGACTCAAACATTATAATATAATTTGCGTAAGAATGGCAAGTTTTATTGTGAAATACAGTTTTGCCCTTGAGATATAAAAAAATCAATACGCGTGAAGGAGGTGCTTTTATGTCTCCAATAGCGGTAGTCGCAATCGCTGCGGCAGCTCTTGTCGTGGGATTGCTTATCGGATATATATACAGGAAGAACGTAGGCGAAAAAACAATAGGATGTGCAGAGCAGAAAGCGAAGAACCTTATTTTAGATGCTGAAACTAAATCCGAGACTATTAAAAAAGAGATCACATTAGAAGCTAAAGAAGAGGCTCACCAGTTAAAGGTTGAGGCGGAACGAGAGGTTAGGGAAAGAAGAAACGAAATCCAGAGATCTGAGCGCAGACTTCTCCAGAAGGAGGAATCCATAGACAGAAAGCTGGATAACATCGAAAAGCGGGAAGAGGGGATTGCCCGCGCTGAGGCGGAGATAGAGAGAAAAAAGAAGGAGCTTGACAGCTTCCTGGAAAAGCAGATCGAGGAGCTGGAAAAGGTATCCGGGCTTACGGCCGATGAAGCTAAGGCGATACTCCTTGACGAGATCGAAAAGGACGTTCGTCACGATGCTTCGGTGATGATAAAGGATATCGAGTCTAAAGCGAAGGAAGAAGCTGACAGAAGGGCGAAGGAGATCATCACCGGAGCCATTCAGAGATGTGCGGCAGATCACGTGACGGAGAGTACAGTGTCCGTTGTAGCTCTTCCCAACGATGAGATGAAGGGCCGTATCATTGGCCGAGAGGGACGCAATATCAGGGCTATCGAGACCCTTACAGGCGTGGATCTTATCATAGACGACACTCCCGAAGCTGTTATCGTTTCAGGCTTTGACCCTGTGAGGAGGGAAATCGCCAGAGTCGCCCTGGAGAAGCTGATAATAGACGGACGTATCCATCCCGCCAGAATAGAAGAGATGGTAGAGAAGGCTACCAAGGAGGTAAACGGCATAATTAAGTCCGAAGGAGAGCAGGCTACCTTCGAGGCAGGCATACACAACCTTCATTCTGAGCTGGTCAAGCTGTTGGGACGACTTAGATACAGGACCTCCTACGGACAGAACGTGCTGAAGCACTCGGTGGAGGTGGCTCACCTAGCCGGTCTGATGGCCGGAGAGCTGGGACTTAATGTAAAGCTGGCGAAGAGAGCCGGCCTTCTGCACGATATCGGAAAGGCCTTAGATCACGAGCACGAAGGCACCCATGTGGATATAGGCGTACAGGTACTGAAAAAATATAAGGAATCTGACGCGGTAATAAACGGCGTTGCCGCTCATCACGGCGACTACGAACCTAAGACTATGGAGGCTGTGCTCATCGCAGCGGCGGACGCCTTATCAGCAGCCAGACCGGGAGCGAGAAGAGAGACCTTGGACGCGTACATAAAGCGTCTTGAGAAGCTGGAGGATATTGCCAATACTACGCCGGGAGTAGACAAGTCATATGCGATACAGGCGGGCAGAGAGATCAGAATCATCGCCAAGCCGGAAGAGGTAAGCGATGACGGTATAGCGATGCTTGCCCGCGATATCTCTAAGAAGATAGAATCTGAGCTGGAATATCCCGGTCAGATAAAAGTAAATGTAGTGAGAGAAACAAGGGCAATCGATTACGCGAAATAATTCTAAGCTCCCCGAAAAATGGGGAGCTTGTAATATTTTAAGCGATTTGACGAGGAGATATTGATAAAGAATGGAAAAAAACGAAATCATTCAGTCCGGACAGTCCTTTTATGGGCGAATCATCACCGTCGCCACCCCTATCATCATCCAAAATCTCATAAACACAGGCCTTAACCTGGCCGATACCATAATGATAGGGAGGCTGGGAGAGGCTGAGCTGGCAGGTTCGGGAGCCGCGAACCAGATATTCGGCATATTCGCCATATTGTGTTTCGGACTGTACAGCGGGGCGGCCGTATTCGTCGCCCAGTTCTGGGGAGCCAAGGATCTTAAGAGCATAAGAAAGATTCTCGGATTCGATATGAGCTTGGGGCTTGTCACGGCTTTTCTCTTTTTTGGCGTCATACAGGCTTTCGCACCGAACCTGATAGCCCTGTTCGCTAACGATAGTCAGGTCATAGCGTACGGCGAGGAGTACATCAGGCTGGTATCATATTCGTATATAGTGACCGCCCTGACCTTTGCCATAAATTTCAACTCCAGGACTATTCAGGTCCTGAAGGTGCCTACTATGATAAGCGGGTCGGCCGTTCTCGTGAACGTGGTGTTTAACTGGCTTCTCATATACGGAATAGGCCCGTTCCCGGAGATGGGAGTAAGGGGTGCTGCTCTCGCTACCGTCCTGGCCAGAGGCAGCGAGCTGACCCTTCAGATAGTCTATATCGGCTGCTGGAAAGAGCACCCGTTCCACAAGTCCATGAGGAATCTATTCGCATGGGATTCGAACCTGTACAGGAGCATATTGAGACGGGCGGTTCCCGTGATTATCAGCGAGGGAGGATGGTCCCTGGGAGTAGCCATAGTCTTCGCCACCTACGGCAGGATAGGAGCTTCCGCCTTGGCGGTAATACAGGTGAGCAACGTCGTATGCCAGATCTGTCAGACTGCCTTCTTCGGATTCGGCAACGGTTCGGCGATACTCATAGGAGAGACCTTAGGACGGGGAGATAAGGTTACCGCCTACGCCTACACAAAGAAGATACTCCGGCTGGGGGTCGTCTTTACGGCCGTGATGGTGGTAATGATTATAGCACTGAGATATCCGGTGGCGGTGATATATGATTTCAGCGAGGAAACCACTGAGCTGATGATGTCTACCATTTTCGTCTTTGCGTTTACCATGATACCAAGGATGTTCTCATACCTTATCCAGTGCGGTATACTCAGGGCCGGCGGGGATACCCTGTTTTGCATGGTCATAGAGCTGGTCAGCAACCTGGGCATCGAAGTTGTCATGGCGTACACAGGAGTAATCATACTGGGGTGGTCTCTGCCGTGGTGCGTTGCCCTGGCGTCTCTGGGCAATATTTTCAAGACCATTGCGGAATATGCCAGATACAGAAGCAATAAATGGATAAACATAGTAATAGATATAGATGAGTCAAAGGTTAGAGATCTATGTTAGCTTATTTTGATAACAGCGCTACAACGAGACAGCTGGACTCTGTTACAGAGGTCATGGTTGAAATGATGAGAGCCTGCTGGGGAAACCCGTCCTCTCTCTATGGAGAGGGTCTTCGGGCTGAGAGAGCTGTCAAGGAAGCGAGAAAAAAGGTGGCGGAGTCCTTCGGCGCTAAGGCTGAAGAGATAGTGTTCACCTCAGGCGGGACGGAGAGCGATAATTGGGCCATACTGGGAACTGCCAGAGGAAGGAGACGGAACGGAAAACACGTGATAACCTCCGCCGTAGAGCACCCCGCGGTTCTTGAAAGCTGCAGGAGATTGGAAGAAGACGGGTACAGAGTGACCTATGTAGGCGTAGACGACAAATGCCGCATAGACCCGAAGGAGATAGGGAACGCCATTACGGAGGATACCATACTCATAACCGTAATGGCTGTAAACAACGAGACGGGCGCCATAACGGACCTGAAGGCTGTAGATGAAGTAAGACGGGAGGCTGAGAAGAGATATGGAAAGGCCATAACCTTCCATACCGACGCTGTCCAGGGATACGGAAAGACGGATCTTAAAGGCTGCGGAGCTGATCTTATCTCTGTCTGCGGTCACAAGATTCACGGCCCTAAAGGGGTGGGAGCTTTATACGTGAAAAAAGGAGCTAAGCTGCCACCGCTCGTAGTAGGGGGCGGCCAGGAGAGAGGCATGCGCTCCGGAACGGAAAATACTCCCTGCATAGCGGGCTTCGCCAAAGCTGTGGAGGAAATGGAGCGGCACAGGAGGGAAAACCTGACTCGGCTGGCGGAGCTGAAGCAGCGTGTCCTGTCGGGGATAGAGGATAATATACCTGATATCGCGGTCAACGGGCCGGAGGACGGAGCCGCATCGATTCTGAACGTTTCCTTTTCGGGGACGAGAGGCGAGGTTCTCCTTCACACTTTGGAGCAGGACGGCATAAGCGTATCGACAGGATCAGCCTGTTCGTCCAATAAAAAGGGACAGAGCCACGTTCTAAAGGCCATGGGCCTTTCTGACAAAAGGATAGAAGGAGCGGTGCGGATAAGCTTCAGTCCGCTGAATACGGCGGAGGAAGCGGATTACCTGGTAGAAAGACTCGCTGCCGCCGTAATGAGATTCAGAAAGCTGGGCAGCTTCAGATAAGGAGTTACCATGAACGAGGAGAATATATTCATAGTAAGGTGCGGTGAAGTCGCTTTGAAGGGTATGAATAAGCCGTACTTTGAGAGAATGCTGGTGGAGCGGATAGGCAGGAGACTGAAAGCCGCCGGTCTTTCCGGCATAGATGTGCGCCGCCACGAGGGGCTCATATTCGCAAGAGCGCCTAAGGAGCTGGACAGAGACGCTATAGTTAAGGAGATATCCAAGGTGTTCGGAGTAGCGTCCATAAGTCCGGCAGTGGAGTGCGAAAGCGATATGGACAGAATCGGAGAAGCGGCGGTAAATTTCATGCTGGAGCTGATCGAAAAGGAAGGTGTAAAGACCTTCAAGGTAGAGGCAAAACGGGCGGATAAGACCTTTCCGGTAAAGTCTCCGGACATCGCCCGCCGCATAGGCGCTTCGGTTCTCAAAGGCTGCAAGGTACTGAGGGTAGACGTCCACGATCCTGACATTCATCTGTTCGTGGATGTGAGAAGAGAGAAAACCTTCATATATCAGCAGAAAATAGCGGGCTTCGGCGGGCTCCCTCTGGGAACCAACGGAAAGGGGCTGGTGCTTCTCTCCGGCGGCATAGACAGTCCGGTGGCGGCATGGATGATGGCAAAGAGAGGAATGCTCATCGAGGCGGTTCACTTCCATTCTTATCCCTATACCAGCCCCAGGGCACAGGAGAAGGTAGAGGAGCTGGCATCCATACTGGCGTCGTACTGCGGAGGATTTAAATTGCACGTTATAAATATCCTTCCCATACAGGAGCAGATAGTGGAAAAATGTCCGGAGGCAGAGACTACCATTCTGGTAAGGCGGTTCATGATGAGGATCGCAGAGAAGATCGCGGAGAAGAACGGATGTATGATGCTCATAACGGGGGAAAATCTCGGACAGGTGGCCAGTCAGACCGCAGAATCACTGGTAGTCACCGATGCGTCTGTCCGGATGGCTGTTATGCGTCCTCTCATAGCCATGGACAAGGTGGACATAATGGATGAGGCAGAAGAGATAGGGACCTTCGAGACTTCTATACAGCCTTACGAGGACTGCTGCACAGTGTTCCTTCCTCCCCACCCCGTTACGAAGCCGAAGCTGGAGAGAATAGAGAGGTCTGAAAGAGCTCTCGACGTAGACGGACTGATCAGCGAGGCAGTGGAGTCCGAAGAAATCATAGAGATTTCATAGACCGGTACACCCTTATAAATTAAAGCACTTTACGATGTTGAGGTCTAAACGGTATGAGCATTTCAGGGCGCTGTATATACAGGTTTTTGACCCCAGCATCATTTTTATTACGGCAATGAGGGAAAAATGTCTTGCGAAATTGGGTCAAAGGTGGTTTAATATAAGGGTATGTTGTTATTTTTATAACAAACTATAGATTTCAAAAAATGTCAGAAGCGGTTCGGATTGCTCGATTCGTTTAGGGGAACCGTTATAAATAGTTTAAGGAGGCATATACATGAACTTTCAACTGACGAAGGAACAGGAATTCATAAGAAAAATGGTGAGGGAGTTTGCTGCTAACGAAGTGGAGCCTATAGCGGCGGACATCGACCAGGAGCACAGATTTCCTACCGAAACTGTAGAAAAAATGGGAAAATACGGCTTGATGGGAATCCCTTTCCCTGCTGAATACGGCGGAGCCGGCGGAGATCACATCTCTTATGCGATCACCGTAGAGGAATTGTCCAGAGTCTGTGCGTCTACAGGCGTAATCTGCTCTGCCCATACTTCCCTCTGCTGCTGGCCTATCTATAATTACGGAACGGAGGAGCAGAAGGCCAAGTACCTGCCCCAGCTTCTTTCCGGAAAGAAGCTGGGCGCTTTCGGTCTTACAGAGCCTAACGCGGGTACAGACGCGTCCGGACAGCAGACCAGGGCTGAGCTTGTAGACGGAAAATGGGTGCTCAACGGAAGTAAAGTGTTCATAACCAACGGTGGATACGCCGACGTATTCGTTGTTATGGCTATGACCGACAAGAAGAAGGGGAACCACGGAATATCTTCCTTCATCGTTGAGAAGGGTGATGAAGGATTCTCCATCGGTAAGACTGAGGATAAGATGGGTATCTGCGCTTCCTCCACTACAGAGCTTATTTTCCAGAATTGCGTCATCCCTGAAGACAGACTTCTAGGCGCTGTCGGCGAAGGATTTAAGATTGCCATGTCTACGCTGGACGGCGGACGTATCGGTATCGCCTCCCAGGCTCTCGGAATCGCCCAGGGAGCTTTCGACGTAACTGTGGAGTACATGGGACAGAGAAAGCAGTTCGGAAAGAAGCTGTCCCAGATGCAGGCGCTCCAGTTCGAGATGGCCGACCTTAAGACCAGAATTGAAGCGGCCAGACTTTTGATTTACAGAGCCGCAGACATGAAGGATAAGCATATGAAGTACGGCGAAGCCGCTGCTATGGCTAAGCTCTTTGCCTCTGAAACTGCTATGAAGGTTACCACCAAGTGCGTTCAGTTCCACGGTGGATATGGATACACTAAGGATTACCCTGTAGAGAGAATGATGAGAGACGCGAAGATCACTGAGATCTACGAGGGAACCTCGGAGGTTCAGAAGATGGTAATCGCGGCTCAGACTTTCAAGAAATAAGATTACGGGAGGAATAGAAAATGGCTTTTAAAATCATAGTATGCGCAAAGCAGGTACCGGATACTAACGTTATCAAGATCAACCCTAAGACCGGTACTCTTATCAGAGAAGGTGTTCCGAGCATTCTGAATCCGGATGACGCTAACGCTCTCGAAGAGGCACTGAAGATTAAGGATAAGTATCCTGACACCTATATTACAGTTGTAACCATGGGACCTCCGCAGGCCAACGACCTTCTCTTCGAGTGCATCGCGATGGGAGCAGATGAAGGCGTCCTCATCTCCGACAGAGCGGTAGGCGGTTCCGATACCTGGGCCACTTCCAACACTATAGAGGCGGCTATAAAGAAGATCGGCCACTTTGACCTTATCCTTGCCGGAAGACAGGCTATAGACGGAGATACCGCTCAGGTAGGGCCTCAGATCGCGGAAAAGCTTAACCTTCCACAGGTTACTTACGTAGAGGAGTTCCATATCGACGACAATATGAAGGATATAACCGTTAAGAGACAGCTGGAAGACGGATATGAGATCATAAAGATCCAGACACCTTGTATGCTGACTGCCATTAAGGAGCTCAATACTCCGAGATACATGAGCGCGAAGGGTATCTTCGGTGAAAAGAAAATGATCACATGGAATGCCAAGGACATCGAGGTTGACCTGAACACTGTCGGTCTTGAGGCTTCTCCGACTAACGTTTTCAGATCCTTCACACCGGCTCCCAAGGGTAAAGGCGTAGTTCTCGAAGGAGATACTGAAAAAGAAGTTGTCGATAAGCTTTTGATAAGCCTTAAGGCTAAGCACGTGATCTAACAGGGAGGATAACAATGGCTATTAAGATTATTAAAGATAAATGTAAAGGCTGCACCCTCTGCGTCAAAGCATGTCCCTTCGACGCTCTGCGGATGGTAGATAGAAAAGCGGTAGTGGACGAGGCAAAGTGCACCAGCTGTAACGCCTGCGTTTCCAAGTGTAATTTTGACGCTATCGAAGAGGCTCCTAAGAGCGAGGCCGTGGATCTGAGCAGTTACAAGCACATATGGGTATTCGCTGAGCAAAGAGAAGGCAAGCTTATGAGCGTTGCTTTAGAGCTGATCGGCGAAGGCTACAGGCTGGCAAGGGAGATCAGCGACGATACTCAGGTCTGCGCCGTTCTCGTCGGAGACGGTATCGATAACCTGGCATCAGAGTGCTTCGCGTACGGCGCTGATAAGGTTTACATGATTCAGGATCCACTTCTGAAGAACTATACCACTGACGGATACACTAAGGTAATCACTGACGCCATAAACGAATATAAGCCTGAGATCGTTCTCTATGGCGCTACTCATATTGGCCGCGACCTGGCTCCGAGGATTGCCGCCAGATGCAACACCGGTCTCACCGCCGACTGCACCAGACTGGACGTTAAGGTTTCCAGCTACATCGAATTCGCTAAGAAGAACACCACACTGGACACTTCTTCCTTAGACCCTAACGACACTTCCACCGGAATCAAGCAGACCCGTCCTGCTTTCGGAGGAAACCTGATGGCCACCATCATATGTCCTAACACAAGGCCTCAGATGTCCACGGTAAGACCCGGCGTTATGTCCAAGCGTGAGAGGATAGAAGGTGCTGCCGGTGAGGTGGTAAATGTCAAGCCTGATATCTCGGCATCTGACATCAGAGTTGAAATCGTCGATATTGTAAAGAGCGCTAAGGAAATGGTATCCCTGACTGACGCCGACATCATATGCTCCGGCGGAAGAGGTCTGGGAGATGCTTCCGGATTCGAGCTGATCAGGAAGTTCGCTGACAAGGTTGGCGGAGTCGTAGGTTCTTCCCGCGCATGCGTAGACGCCGGATGGATCGACCATTCCCATCAGGTAGGACAGACCGGTACTACTGTAAAGCCTAAGATCTACTTTGCGTGCGGTATATCCGGAGCCATTCAGCACCTGGCCGGAATGCAGACCTCCGACATCATTGTCGCTATAAACAAGGACCCCGAAGCTCCTATCTTCGAGGTTGCCGACTATGGTATCGTAGGAGACCTTTACAAGGTTATCCCGCAGATCATCGAAGAGTGGGACAAGGCTGAGGCCCTCTACGAAGCCTCTGAAAAGGCTAACTAGTACATGCCTGAAAAACATATGGATAAATAAGAGCCGGAGCTGTCTGCTTAAGGGGAATCGTATCAGAAGAGCCTGAGAGTGACAGCTCCTTCTTCATTGTCAGGTGTTCAAATGTCAAGTGTTCACCTGTCAAGTGTTCAACTTTTTATTGCAATTTGCGAATACTTCTGCTACAATTTTCGTTGCGCATTTCAGCGATAAAATTTCCGGAAAAGGAAGGTATAGAGTTGGGACGTACACTAAACGGTGAAAGCAGAGATTTTTACCGGAAGATGATAATCGTGGGCATTCCGGTGGTGCTGCAGAACATGATAAGCCTGGGACTTAATCTTCTCGACACGCTGATGATAGGCATGCTGGGGGAAAAGGAAATAGCTGCTGTGGGAGCGGCGAACCAGGTTTACTTTATATTCAGCGTGTCTCTATTCGGACTCTTCAGCGGGGCGGCCGTCTACACTGCTCAGTACTGGGGAGCTCAGAATCTGAAGGGTGTAAGGCGTATGCTGGGTATAGACTTCATGGTCGGCAGTTTCTTTTCTATCCTGGTTACCGCCATTGCCTTTTTGTTTAGTGAAAATATAATAGGAATCTTCTCAGATGACGGAGAAGTGATAGAGCTGGGAGTAAGATATATAAGGATAGTCTGCGCGTCATACCTCTTCACAGCCATATCCACATCCATATCATACAATTCCAGGGCGATACAGAATCTGGTAATACCGACGACCATAAACTTCCTCGCCCTCTGTGTAAACGCAGTGCTGAACTACATACTCATATTCGGAAAGGCGGGGGCGCCCATGCTGGGTGTGGAAGGCGCGGCCATAGCCACTGTCACGGCCAGAGTATGGGAGTTTACAGCCCTTATACTGTACATATACCTGAGCAAGGGACATCCGTTCAGATCCGGCTTAAGAGAGATGTTCGATTTCGGATGGGATCTGTTTAAAAGAGTGATGAAGACGGCAGTGCCTGTAATCTTCACAGAAGGAGGCTGGGCCGTCTCGGTTTCCATGATTTTCGCTATCTACGGAAGGCTGGGAACATCTGCGCTGGCTGTGACTCAGGTGAGCAATGTGGTGACCGACCTTCTCCAGTCCATATACTTCGGCGTTGGAAATGCAACGGCTATGCTCATAGGGGAAAAGCTGGGCCAGCACAAGGAGGAAGAGGCATATAACAGCGGGAAGCTGGCTGTAAGGACGGTTTGGATATTAAACGTCATAATGACTCTGGCCATGCTGGCGCTGGCAAAGCCTGTAGCCGGGGTATATGGCTTCGCCCCTGAAACAGAAGCCTTGCTGACAGTGTCTCTCATGGCCATGGCTATCATGATAACTCCCAAAATGCTGGGATACATCTACCTCATAGGTATACTGAGAGCGGGAGGAGATACGTTATTCTGTATGATATTAGACCTCGTATGCGATCTTCTTATCATGGTACCTGTCGCGGCTATTGCGGTTATGGCATTCAAGGTGGAGCTGCCTGTTGCCATGATAATGGTAGAGCTATCCGGAAATCTGGTGCGATACCTCGCATGTATGCCGCGATACAGGAGCAGAAAGTGGATCAACATCGTGGCGTAGCTTAATACATTATTTTAACGGCTTTCCCGTAATCATAGCTTCAGCCTCTTCTATGACGTGATCTATGGGAAAGCCTACTACTGTGTTAAAATCTCCAATATACCTTTCTATATATTTCCCGAAAATGCCCTGAATGGCATAGGCGCCGGCTTTGTCATAGGGCTCGTCGGTTCGGAGATAATCCTCTATCTCTTCGTCCGTCATGTCCCTGACAAAGACCTCGGTGACGTCGAATATGACCTTTCTCACCGGCCGGCCGCACAGCAAAAGGGCGGTGCCTGTAGCCACCTTGTGCCCGGTTCCCGCTATGCCTTTTATCATGCGGCGAGCGTCGTCAATATGGGCAGGCTTTCCCATAATGCCCATGCCCTCTTTGTAGACGACTGTATCCGCGGCGATGATGAGAGGAGCCTTACAGGGATCCGTCTCCTTCAGATCGTCCAGCAGCTCTTTTTCTACGGCGAGGGCCTTTTTCAGAGCCAAAAAGAGCACGGCGTCTTTGGCAGAGATGTGGCAGGGAAGGGTTTCATCCACGTCGGCAGCCTTTACAATGGGATCGAAACCGCGGGATTTCATCATCTCAATCCGCCTCGGCGAGGAGGAGGCCAGTACTATGTCTCTCATAAAAAACAATCCTTTCCAATGCGACCCATAGAATTACATAGAATTATAGGTATAAAGATGCTTATTCAACCGTATTGTATCATGAAGCAGGAGGCGGATAAAGTATGGAGGAAGACGACGGGAGAGGCCTGCCCGGGGAGACTCAGGTTTAAAATGGCTGAAGCGGGCAGGCCGGTCATCATTTCAGGAAAAACCTGATAAGCCTGCGGCCTGTACCTCGATCGTAAGGCTGGTAGCGCATCGGCAGGTCTATCCATGTTTTCTTATCCACTATGCTCTTAGTGTGAGAAAATACATCAAAGCCGGCCTTGCCGTGATAAGCGCCCATGCCGCTTTCGCCTACGCCTCCGAAAGGCATGCGGCTGGTGGCGAGATGAATAACTACATCGTTAACGCAGCCGCCCCCATAGGAAAGGCGGGAAGTAATATCCTTAACGAGCCTTTTGTCTTGTGTAAATATATAGAGGGCAAGAGGCTTTGGCTTGTCTGAGAGCAGGTCGTAAATCTCATTCACATGGCTGTAGGTCAGTATCGGCAGCACCGGTCCGAAGATTTCTTCCTGCATTACAGGATCCTCCCAGGTGACATTATCCATGACCGTAGGCTCGATCTTGAGGGAGCCGCTGTCATATCGGCCGCCGCAGACCACCTTTGCCGTATCCATAAGGCCGACTATGCGATCAAAATGTCTTTTGTTGATGATCCTGCCGTAGTCAGGGGATGTGAGAGGATCGCTGCCGAACTGAAGCCGTATCTGCTTCTTGAGTTCGGCTATAAAAGCGTCTTTATTCTTTTCGTGGCACAGGATATAGTCGGGAGCTACGCAGGTCTGACCGCAGTTAAGGTATTTGCCGAAGACTATGCGCCTTGCGGCAAGGCTTATCTTCGCGCCGGAATCCACTATACACGGACTTTTTCCACCCAGCTCCAGGACGACGGGGGTCAGATTTTCCGCGGCTTTGCGCAGAACCTCCCTTCCCACATTCCGGCTTCCGGTAAAAAATATCATATCGAATTTTTCCTCGAGCAACGTTCGGTTTTCCTCTCTGCCACCGGCGACGACCGCCACATGTTCAGGAGCGAAAACATCGCCGATAATACGGGATATGATCTTGCTCGTGGACGGAGAATAAGCGCTGGGTTTGACTATGGTTGTGTTTCCGGCAGCTATGGCGTTTGCGAGGGGATCCACGGTCAGAAGGAACGGATAGTTCCACGGACTCATTATGAGGACGTTTCCGTAGGGGCCCGGCTTTCGGTAGCTCCTGGAAGGGAACTGGGCGAGGGGAGTGGGTACGGTCTTTTCCTTTGCAAAGGCCCGGGTATGACGAATCATAAAGCTGATTTCAGACAGGGCGAGACCTACCTCGCACATATAGCTTTCGTAATCGCTTTTGCCTAAATCCGATGCCAGGGCACGGCAGATTTCATCCTCTGCGGTGCTTATAGCCTGACGGAGCTTTTTCAGCTTTTCAACGCGAAAGTCTACGGGAAGGGTGGCGCCTGCCCGAAAAAATTCTCGCTGACCGTTTAAAATTTCATTTATATTCATAAGCATCCTCCCATGTGAGAAATCGAACAACCCTCGAAAAACCGGCCGGAGCGGCCTGATAGCCTCTGAATTATATTACACGGATACAGCTATGTCAAACACGGGAGGTTGGCAGTTCGCAGCTGCTTCAAGGATATGTCTCGGGCGGCAAATGAAGCCGAGGTTCTGCTTGCAATGGGAGGGTTTAAAAATAAGCGGCTGCCACCCTTGAAAACGGTTCTAAAATGGTTTAAAATAGGGAAAACGAAGGACGGTAAACGGCTTGCCGTCCTTTTAATAACGGTATTCAAGGAAGGAGAAAGTTAATGGCCCAGTACATAAATGAACCGTCCAGAACTTTTAACGAGTATCTTCTGGTTCCCGGCTATACATCTAAAGAATGCATGGTGGAGAATGTAAGCCTTAAGACGCCTGTAGTAAAGTACAGGAAAGGTGAAGAACCCGCCCTCACAGCTAATATTCCACTTGTTTCGGCAGTGATGCAGGCTGTATCGGACGATACCATGGCTGTAGCGCTGGCGAGGGAGGGTGGAATTTCTTTTATTTTCGCTTCTCAAACTGTGGAAAACCAGGCTAAAATGATAAAGAAGGTAAAAGCCTATAAAGCAGGGTTCGTAAAGAGCGACAGCAATCTGAGGCCGGATCAGACTCTGGCGGATGTATTGGAGCTGAAGGCGAGGAGAGGACATTCCACCATCGCCATAACGGAAGACGGTACCGCGGAAGGGAAGATGGTAGGGCTGGTAACCAGCAGGGACTACAGGGTCAGCCGTATGTCCACGGACACTAAGATCAGCGAGTTTATGACACCCTTTGAGAAACTGGTATACGCCAAGGACGGATGCACCTTAAGCGAGGCCAACGACGTGCTCTGGGATAACAAGCTTAACGCTCTGCCTATTATAGACGATAATCAGAGGCTTACCCATTTTGTCTTCAGAAAAGACTACGATAACCATAAGTCCAATCCTAACGAGCTGCTTGACGATCATAAGAGATATGTGGTAGGAGCAGGTGTAAACACCAGAGACTATGAGGAGCGGATTCCCGCTCTGGTGGAGGCAGGAGTTGACATACTGTGCATCGATTCCTCAGAAGGCTATTCAGAATGGCAAAGGGGCACCCTGAAGTGGGTTAGAGACCGTTACGGCGACGATGTAAAGATCGGAGCAGGTAATGTGGTAGACGCTGAAGGGTTCAGATTCCTCGCTGATGCGGGAGCGGACTTTGTAAAGATAGGCATAGGCGGAGGATCTATCTGCATCACCAGAGAACAGAAGGGCATAGGCCGCGGACAGGCCTCGGCTGTCATAGAAGTGGCGGCGGCGAGAGACGAGTACTTCAAGGAGACGGGAATATACATTCCTATATGCTCTGACGGCGGCATCGTCTACGATTATCACATGACCCTTGCCCTTGCCATGGGAGCCGACTTCATAATGCTGGGCAGATACTTTGCCCGCTTTGACGAATCTCCGACTAATAAGCTCAACGTAAACGGAAACTACGTCAAGGAATACTGGGGCGAAGGCTCCAGCCGGGCTCGCAACTGGCAGCGCTACGACCTGGGAGGAGATCCGAGGATGAAGTTTGAGGAAGGAGTGGACTCCTATGTACCTTATGCCGGTTCTCTCCATGACAACGTTAATCTTTCCCTCACCAAGGTAAAGTCAACTATGTGCAACTGCGGCGCTCTTTCTATAAGGGAGCTTCAGGAAAAGGCGAAGCTTACCCTAGTTTCCGCCACTTCCATAGTGGAGGGAGGAGCTCACGATGTAATACTTCGCGACACCAATCAGAACGTAATAAGATAACTTCGGTCAAAGGAGATAATTCATGGATAAAGAACTGATCATCGTCCTAGATTTCGGCGGTCAGTATAATCAGCTGATAGCGAGAAGAGTCAGGGAGGCGGGGGTATACTGCGAGGTTCATCCCTACACCATGTCCCCGGAAGAGATAAGGGATAAGGCTCCCAAGGGGATCATCCTGACAGGGGGGCCTAACAGTGTCTACGATCCCAAGTCGCCTCATTACAGCGAAGAGCTGTTTGAAATGGGTATTCCCGTGCTTGGCATATGCTACGGCGCTCAGCTTATGGCATACACCTTAGGCGGCAAGGTCAGCACTGCGCCTGTCAGCGAGTACGGGAGAACCGAAGTCGAAATCGACGACAAAGGGGGTATTTTCGCCGACGTAAGGGACAGGACCATTACGTGGATGAGCCATACCGACTACATAGAGAAGATGCCTGACGGTTTTGTCAGAACGGCGCATACTCCGGTATGCCCTGTAGCCGCCATGGAAAATCGGGACGCCGGTCTCTACGCCGTCCAGTTCCATCCTGAGGTGACCCATACCGCGGAGGGAAATAAAATGCTTTCAGCCTTCATATACGGGCCGTGCGGATGCTCGGGAGACTGGAAGATGGATTCCTTCGTTGAAGAGACTGTAGAGGCCATTCGGGAGAAGGTAGGAGACGGCAAAGCGCTCTGCGCTCTGTCAGGAGGAGTGGATTCTTCAGTCGCTGCGGTCCTCATGTCAAAGGCCGTAGGAAAGCAGCTGACCTGCGTTTTCGTCGACCACGGTCTCCTCAGGAAGAACGAAGGGGACGAGGTGGAAGCCGTCTTCGGACCGGAAGGCTCCTACGACCTTAACTTCATCAGGGTAAACGCTCAACAGAGATTCTATGATAAGCTGGCAGGGGTCACGGAGCCTGAGCAGAAGAGAAAGATAATAGGGGAAGAGTTCATTCGAGTTTTTGAAGAGGAAGCCAAGAAGATCGGAGCCGTGGATTTCCTGGTTCAGGGCACCATTTATCCGGATGTTATAGAAAGCGGTCTCGGAAAGTCGGCTGTCATCAAGTCCCACCACAACGTGGGAGGACTTCCTGACTATGTGGACTTCAAGGAAATTATCGAACCTCTCAGGATGTTGTTCAAGGACGAGGTTCGGAAGGCCGGTCTGGAGCTGGGTATTCCTGAGCACCTAGTATTCCGCCAGCCTTTCCCGGGGCCGGGTCTCGGCATAAGGATAATAGGTGAGGTGACTGAGGAAAAGGTCAGGATCGTACAGGATGCGGACTACATCTACAGGGAGGAAATCGCGGCGGCAGGCCTTGACAAAGAAATAAGCCAGTATTTTGCCGCTCTCACCAATATGCGTTCCGTGGGAGTTATGGGAGATTTCCGCACCTACGATTATGCCGTCGCACTGCGTGCGGTGACCACCAGCGATTTCATGACGGCAGAGGCAGCCAAGCTGCCGTGGGAGGTGCTGGAAAAGGTCACCAGTCGAATAGTAAACGAGGTTGCCAACGTGAACAGGGTATTTTACGACTGCACGGGCAAGCCACCGGGGACTATAGAGTTCGAATAAAACGAAGCACCGTAAAAACCCAGTATTTATGCGGGTTTGCGGCGGTTCAAACGGTTTTTTGATAACAATTTGATAACAGCCATACAAGAGCCATTATTCTTGTAATCCAGTGGTTTATGGGTTACAGAATGATAAAAGGCGGCTTGTATGGCGAAAATTCCATATTAGAAAGCCCTTAGCTGTGGGTAATGATTCCATAGCTAAGGGTTTTTGTTGTTCTTATTCGTCTTTTTTAAGCTTGTCCTGAAACGCTTCCACCAGCGTATCGCT